>DASTSI010000284.1:0-32119 GCA_035760745.1 Nitrospira sp.
GCTTGCGGAGCGCCTGCTCGTCGCCTCTCGTCTCGATGACGACGGCGGCCGGGGCCGTCTTCTGCATGGGAAGGATTTCCGTCTTCCCTTGGCCTTGTACGGGATGGAACGAACCGGAAACCAGGCTCATTACCAACATGGTGGAATGCGCAATGAGAGAGAAGCGGCGGGCGAAAGTCGTTGTCGATCCCACGGAGGTCTCCTTGCCGTTGATTCAAGAAGCCGCGCGACGCATGCGATAGACCAATACCACAACGATCCCGATCACCGCCATGAGGGGCCCGACAACGAAGGCCGATGTCATGGCGGCTTCCAGGGATCGATCATACGTATTGCTCGACAGGATATCGATGAGGAGCATGCCGCCGAACAGGCCGCAGAGGTACCCGCCCATCGCACCCAACAGGGCAAGGCCGAACGTCTTCATCGGGAAGCCATCGGCACGATGCCGGTCATGAAGCCACGCTCAGGCATGCATCCAGCGCTCGCATGGATCGGCAAGACATGAGCACGTCGCGAAGAAGCGGACTAAGCGTACGCGGCTGGAATCCGGGGTGTCAATCGTGGGTCGAGAAGCAGGTGGATGGAAGCGGGACTGCGAATGGGGGTGGAGCTCTCTTCCAGGAGGAGAAGAAAGATGGTCCGGTCGGCAGGGGCATCTACCTTCCGGCCTCCACCCTTGCTCATTCGCCGAGCATCACCGAGGCGAGGCGCAGGGCTAGACCGCATGGATTTTGAATAGAAAGCTCGAATCCTTCTTGATCAGCCGCAACCGCCCGGAGCGGCTCAACCGATCGACCTCGACAAAAACGTCCGACCATTGAACGGCCGCGAGATGTTCCGTCAACTCGTCCAGGCCGCAACCAGGATGCGCTTTCACGATTTCGAGAATCTGATCCGCGAGGTTCCGTTGCTGCTGCATCACATCTTCCACTGACCGGCCATGTAGAGACCGACATTCCGAACGCCGTCATAGTCCCCAGCAAAGAGCATTCCAGTTTATCGAGCACGACGGTCCGGATGTGCCGTCCGAGAAAACGTCATCACAGCAAGGTGGTAGCCAACGAGATCGGCGGAGGAATGGACTCCCTCAACGACTGTCGGCCGGGAAATTTGCGGTTTGTGGCGGTGCGTCGAGAGCGGAAGCGCTCACATCACGAACGCCGCTGCTCAGGAGCCAGGGCCGGCGTGACGGGGGAGACGGCTCGTGGGCGCCTCCCCCTCGATGAACATCTACCGACGGGCCTGGTCCCGATGGCAGCTTTGTTCGGCGAGCATGCGTTGGCCGGAACTCGCATCCTTCGGGATGCGGGCCAGGCAATCGTTCAGCGTGTCTTCCGCGGCTCCCGAAGCGATCCGGTCAATATTCTTTCCCGATCCCGCCGACGATCCGGCCATGGCGCTTCCGCTGGAACTGTTCACGGCTCCCGTCGTCGTTTCGCTGCGTGACGTGGAACCCATGCTTGACGGGCTCGAGGACCCTTTCATCTCATCGCTTGCACACCCTCCCGCCAACAGACCGACAAGGCCGATGATCGCGAGCACGTTCACTGACACAGTTCTCATAATTTCCTCCGTGTGGAATGAGTGATGACCGCAAAAGACACGGCCAATCCTACTCCTGTCCGAGGACCAACGACAAGCGGACAGGTCCTGCCGGCCCCCCGCGCGCTAGGATCCTCGGGGGAGATCGTACATCACGCGGGCGCCGGCCTTGAAGGTCAGGTAGTACCACATCCATTCGAGCATGACCCGCACACGGTTGCGGAATCCGATGAGAAAGAAGATATGCACCACGCACCAGAGGAGCCAGGCAAAGAGTCCGGCAAACCGGAACGGCCCGATTTGCGCGACCGCGTGCGCGCGTCCCACAGTGGCCAGCATGCCGCGGTCGGCATACTCGAACGGCGGCCGCTGATCAGGAGCGATCCCCTTGTTGATGATGCGGGCGACATATCGGCCCTGTTGCATCGCGACGGGAGCCAGGGCGGGGAGCGGAGCACCGTCGCGGCCTGCACAATTCGCCGCGTCACCGATGACGAAGACGTCGTGATCTCCCGGAATGGTCAGGTCCGGCCCGACCTTGACTCGGCCGATGTGGTCCTGCGGCGCGTCCAGCGAGGCGAGGAGCGGCGACGCCTTGTTCCCCGCCGCCCAAATGATATGGGGCGATGGAACGAATTTCTGTCCGATCCTCAGTCCGTCCGGTTTGATGTCCGTGACCGGACTGTTGAGCCTGATCGTGACTCCCATGCGCGTCAAGGCCGCCGCGGCACGCGCCGACAGCCGAGGACTGAACGCCGGCAAGATCCGCGGTCCGGCTTCGACGAGCAGGATCGTCACTTGCTGTGTGCGGAGGACAGGAAAGTCGGGACCGACAGCCTTTCTGCCGATCTCCGCCAAGGCACCGGCCAATTCCACTCCGGTCGGACCTCCCCCCACGACGACAAACGTCAGGGGATGGTGCGCCCGCTCGGCCTCCTCGAAGGCTCGCAGCATCTTTTCGCGCAACCGCACCGCATCGGCCATGGTTTTCAGGCCGGGCGCGAAGTGATCCCAGTCCTCGTGGCCAAAGTAGGCATGCCGGGAGCCCGGAGCCACGACCAGGACGTCGAAAGGGAGCGGCGCTTCATCCCGCAATCGAACCACGCGCTCGCGGCGGTCGACGGAAATCACCTCGTCCATCACCACGCGGACATGCGGCCGGCTTCGCAAGACCGTCCGCAACGGCCAGGCGATATCGCCGGGCGATAGGGCCGCCGTGGCCACTTGGTAGAGCAGAGGCTGAAAGAGATGATGATTGGTGCGGTCGATCAGCACGACGTCGGCGTTCCGGAGCGCTTTCGCGACGGTGAGACCGCCGAATCCGCCGCCGATGATGATCACCCGCTTGGGAGGAGCCATAACGGATTGTCCGAGCAGGCTACGGCTCGAATGCGGGCCTGTCAACGGGTGAAGTAAGGGGAGAATCACTGGCAAGGTCCGGCCGCAGAATCGAGCAATCGATTGCTGGGCGACCGTCGAGCCGGCATTGAGAAGGAGGGGTTGCTCGCGTCCGACGTCACGCGGATGAGGGACCGATCACCGGCTCACTCGCCCTTCACCTCGAGACAGCGCATGCCGAAAAACAAAATGACCAGATCTTGAAGCTCGGCGCTGTGCAGCTTCGAGATCTGTGTCGGGCCGGTCTTGGGAACCGGTTCTTGGTCCGTCTCTTCGATGTAGCCGGCCTTCATCGCGTTCTCGAACGTCAGATCTCCTCCCCCCAACCCGAAGAGCGTGAATCCGCAATCGCTTCCCGCGAGGGCGGGTTTTACGGCGGCATCGTCGGGCAGAAGCCGGACGTTGTAATTGATGCAGGCCGCGCTCGTCGACGAGAGTGCGATGACGGCCAGGGTGCGAAGCAGTTTGGAGCGAAGGCCGGCGTTCGACATGCGGTCCATCCTTTCCACCGTGCTTTCCGGCCATTGTTCCCGTCCACATGCGATTGAGCAATGTTTAGATGAAAATTCGTCGGCCTGAGTGGCGGGCAGAGGCAGGAGGCCGTGACGCCTTTACCCGATCGTCGTTCGCATCTGCTCGGGCGGGTCGACCTCGATTCGCTCCTGCCGATTGTCCGGGATGCTAGGGATGGGGAGTCGTGAGGCTGGAAACGGGAGACGGTGAGGGAGCGGGCGATTCAGCAGGTCGCGGCGTCGCAAAACAGCGGGCCGATGGCCGGTGGACGCATGTAGTCCGCCGTGGGGTCTTGAGCCCCCATCGGCGTGTTCAGCGGGGGTCCGCCCTGCAACCCCGGAAGACCTCTGCCCGCCCCTCCGAAGTTCGTCACCGCGCCGGTGCTCGGCGCCAGTTGGTTGGTGGTCGAAGGGGTCAAGATATTCGCCGGCAGGCCGCTGGT
The DNA here is from genome assembly GCA_035760745.1 of Nitrospira sp. Classification (GTDB taxonomy): domain Bacteria; phylum Nitrospirota; class Nitrospiria; order Nitrospirales; family Nitrospiraceae; genus Nitrospira_C. The sequence continues at coordinate 3,899 of DASTSI010000284.1, forward strand.
CGGAGCCGAAGGAGCCGGGACCGGAGGCGTGGTCACCTGACCTGGTTGCAACGGCGCCGTGCCCGGTTGCGGCGGGAGACCCCGTATGAGCTGGGCGGCTGTGGGCGCAACGGCACCCACCGCGAGACTGAAGGAAACCAAGGCCAGGCTGAGGATCGTGCTCTTCATTCGATACGTATGATTATTCTACACCGAACCACACCCCGGGTCACCGTGTTTGCGGCCTCAATCGCGGGCTGCCCGTGAGCGGCGCCGTTTCACTGTAACCTTTGTCCATGCCGGCGCGACTTGAAGAGTAGGAGAGACATGTACCACCCTTCATTCAGCAAGGAGGTCGAGATGAAACGCGGATGGTTTCTTACGAGCATCGTCTTGGGGAGTGCGTTGATCGCGGCGCCGTCCGTCTGGGCGTACGGCGCCGCTTCCTGCCAGGGCGGCAAGGGTCACCTGGCGGCGGGGCACGGCGGACACGGAGGACATGGACATAAGAGCGGAACATCGCATCTCCTTCGTCACTTGTTGAAAGACAAGCAGGAGCTCGGTCTCACCGACGAGCAGGTCACGCAACTACGCAAGACCGCCCTCGAAGCGGATCGCGCGCAAATCCGGGCGGTCGCGGACATGATGGTCAGCAAACGGGAGCTTCGTTCGCTGATGTGGGACGAGAAGGCCGACATGGCGGCTATCGAAGCGAAAGTGAAGGAAAAAGAGGGCTTGGAGGCGACCGTCCAGATCATCGGCATCAAGGCCAAGCGGGATCTGTTGGGCGCGCTCACGCCCGATCAGAAGACCAAGTGGAAAGCCCTCTGGGAACAGCGTCGGACGCAGTCTCGCGGCCACATGATGCGCGCCGAGGCGGATGAGGCCGGACTCAACGAGACTTCGGCAGACTCGGATCCCTCGGGCTTCGAGGTCACGGAACTGGAGGATGAGCTGTCGGCCGCGTGACGGCTCGGTCGATTGTGGTCCCGCGTGGACTCAGCGGGTGCTATCATGGGCCGGAATTCGGAAGCGGCCACCACCGCGACGTTCGGAACAGACCTGTTCATGGGCGACGAGCCGATTGCCGACCACGAAGCTGCGCCGGAGGACCGAGTCCTGCTCCGGCGCATCAGGCAGGGCGAGACAGAACGATTCGCGGATTTGATCCGCCGGCACCAGTCACATGTCAGCCGTATCGTGACCCGCCGCGTGCCGGCGGACCGGGTGGAAGAGGTCGTCCACGATGTGTTCGTCCGGGCGTACTTCGGATTGGCCGGCTTCTCGGAATCGGTGTCGTTCGACCATTGGCTCGCCGGCATCGCCGTCCGCACCTGTTACGACTTCTGGCGCGCCAGAGCGCGCGAGGCGCCGCCGGTCAGTTCGTTGACCGAGGAACATCACCGATGGATCGAGCACGCGCTGGCCGCCGAATCGATGGACGCGTTTCAGGAGCAGGCGCGCAGGCGGGAGGCGGCGGAGATCCTGGAATGGGCGCTCGGGCGGCTCTCTCCGGAAAATCGGGCGGTGTTGACCTTGGTGCATCTCGACGGATATCCCGTGCGGGATGCCGCGAAGCTGTTGGGATGGAGCGTGGTCAACGTCAAGGTGCGCGCGCATCGCGCGAGACAAACGCTCCGCCGGCTGTTACGCGGGATCCTCGAAGGAGCAGATCATGATGCCGAATGATGAAGAGCGCATCGACAGAGTCGAACGGGTCTTGACGGAGGCGTACCGCGCGAGAGGGGAAGGATTGCCTCATCCCGACGTGACGGCGCGCGTCATGCGGGAGATTCGCGGGTCGCGGCCGGCCCAGGCGTGGGCGGCCGTCATGCCGGACGATCTCGTCTGGCGGACCGCGAGCATCGCGGCCGCCGTGGTCCTGGTCGTGGCCCTCCTGACCGTGCAGTTGGTGCACTCCGGACTGGGCGAGAACGCCCCCTGGCCCGAAGAATTCGAGACCTCCGCATTGATCGTGGAGTAAGGAGAGAAGAGGAAGGAGTCGCTCATGTCGCGCGTGAAATTGTGGACCGGCCTTGCGCTGCTGTTCGGCGCCGGTGTGGTCACCGGAGCCCTGGGGACCTGGCTGTCCGTCGACCTGCTGCACGCCTCCCGAGGAGATCGGGGGCCGGCCGCCCAGCACGAACGAATCATGAAGCGCTTGACGCAGGAGCTGTCGCTCACGCCTCAGCAACGATCGGAGATCGAACCGATCGTGACAGAGGCGCACGTGGCGATCCTGGACCTCCGTTTCTCGCATCAAGATGAAGTCGAACAGATACTCTTCCGCGGTATGGAGGGCATGAAAGCCAAATTATCGCCGGAGCAACGAGCTGAATTGGATCGTCTGTACGCAAGACTTCAGCAGCGCTGGCAGACCTCACGAAGTTATCTGCAGGAGCAGAAACAGCACGCATCTCAGCCGCCGATGAACCGATGAGAGGAGCCGGATGCCCGACACGACTTCCTTTGTGACCACCGTCAAACGATGGCTGCTCGGCTTGAGCGCCGCGGTTTTGCTTGCCGTCGGAGGATACGCGCTGCTGGCGAAGTCCGGCGAAGAGCCGTCGCGCGCCGGACAGATGCCGCCCGGCGCCCGAGCGTTCCCCGTTCTCGTGGCTTCTGCAACGACCGGCGACATCGGCATCTACCTGAACGGACTCGGATCCGTCGTGCCGTTGAACACGGTGAACGTGAAGAGCCGCGTGGACGGGCAGTTGATGAAAGTCCTCTTCCAAGAGGGCCAACTCGTCCAGAAGGGGGACCTGCTGGCGGAAATCGACCCGCGGCCGTTTGAAGTGCAGTTGATCCAGGCGGAAGGGCAGATGGCGCGCGACCAGGCGGGATTGAATAACGCCCGGCTGGATTTGCAGCGCTACAAAGACCTTTACAAGCAGGGCTATGTGCCGAAGCAGCAAGTGGACACCCAGGAGGCGTTGGTCCGCCAGTCGGAAGGCATCGTGAAGGCCGATCAAGGCCAAATCGACAACGCCAAGCTTCAACTGGTGTACAGCCGCATCACCGCTCCGATCAGCGGGCGAGTGGGCCTTCGGCTCGTGGACCCCGGAAACATGGTGCACGCGAACGACAGCAACGGCCTGCTCGTCATCACGCAACTCAAGCCCATTACCGTCGTCTTCACGATTCCCGAGGACAATTTGCCAGCGGTGCTGGACCGGATGAAAGCCGGGGAACAGTTGATCGTCGACGCGTTCGACCGCGAGCAGAAGAGAAAATTGGCGACGGGCACGCTCCTGACGGTCGACAATCAGATCGATCCGAACACCGGCACCGTGCGGCTCAAAGCGGTGTTTGAAAACGAGGATGGGGCGTTGTTCCCCAATCAATTCGTCAATGCACGACTGCTCCTCGAAATGAAGCGCGGGGTGACCCTGGTCCCTTCGGCGGCGGTCCAGCGGGGCGCCAAGGGGACGTTCGTGTACGCGGTCAAGGAGGACCGCACGGTCACCGTCCGGCCGGTGACCCTCGGGGTCACCCATGCCGAGGAGACCGCGATCGATTCCGGTCTTTCCCCAGGCGAATGGGTCGTGGTCGATGGAACGGAAAAGCTCCGCGAAGGCAGCAAAGTCGACGTGCGCAACGAACCAGGCGAACCCGCCAAGGCGCCTGAGGGTCAACCGGCTGGATCGGACACGCGGGCCCGAGGGAGACCCTCGTGAACCCGTCCCGCTTGTTCATCATGCGGCCGGTGGCGACCGCGCTCTTAATGGTCGCCATTCTCCTGGCCGGATCGCTGGCCTACCGCCAGTTGCCCGTGTCCGCGCTCCCGCAAATCGACTATCCCACGATTCAAGTCCTGACGTTTTATCCGGGCGCGAGTCCGGACGTGATGGCCTCGTCGGTGACGGCGCCCCTGGAGCGGCAGTTCGGCCAGATGCCGGGCCTGAATCAGATGACGTCCACGAGTTCGAGCGGGTGTTCGGTCGTCACCCTCCAATTCGCCCTCGACTTGAATTTGGACGTGGCCGAACAGCAGGTGCAGGCTGCGATCAACGCGGCATCGACGTTCCTGCCCCGCGACCTTCCCAACCCCCCGGTCTACAACAAAGTCAATCCCGCCGATGCGCCGATTCTCACGTTGGCATTGACGTCGAGCACTCTGCCGCTGCCCCAGGTGGAAGACCTGGCCGAGACCCGCTTCGCGCAAAAGATTTCGCAACTGTCCGGCGTCGGGCTGGTGAGCATCAGCGGAGGCCAGCGCCCGGCCGTCCGCATCCGGGCCAACCCGCGGGCCCTGTCCGCCTATGGTCTCACCTTGGAAGACTTGCGCGTGGCCGTCGCCGCGGCGAACGTCAATCAAGCGAAAGGCGCATTCGACGGACCGAAACGGGCCTCGATCATCAACGCGACCGACCAGTTGCTGACGAGCCGGGATTATCAGCCGTTGATCGTGGCCTATCGGAACGGCGCCCCCGTTCACGTGTCCGATGTCGCGGACGTCGTGGACGATGTGGAAAACGTCCGGCAGGCGGCATGGATGAACGAGACGCCCGCGGTGCTCGTCAACATCCAGCGGCAGCCGGGGGCGAACGTGATCGAAGTGGCGGACCGGATCAAAAAACTGCTTCCGCAACTGCGAAGCGCCCTGCCGTCCTCGGTCCAGATCACCGTGCTGACCGATCGGACCACGTCGATCCGCGCCTCGGTGGAGGACGTCCAGTTCGAGCTGATGCTGGCCGTCGCGCTGGTCATCATGGTCATTTTTCTGTTCCTGCGGACGCTGTCCGCCACCGTCATCCCTGCGGCCGCGGTCCCGCTCTCCCTCGTGGGGACGTTCGGGGCGATGTACCTCATGGGGTTCAGCCTGAACAACCTGACGCTGATGGCGCTCACCATCTCGACCGGATTCGTCGTGGACGACGCGATCGTCATGATCGAGAACATTTCCCGGTACATCGAGCACGGCGATTCCCCGCTTCAGGCGGCGCTCAAAGGGTCGCAGCAGATCGCGTTCACCATCCTCTCGCTGTCCATCTCGCTCATCGCGGTGCTGATCCCGCTTCTCTTCATGGGCGATGTCGTCGGCCGGCTGTTCCGCGAATTCGCGGTGACGCTCAGCATGACGATCGTCATTTCGGCCGTTGTGTCGCTCACCCTTACGCCGATGATGAGCGCGAGGCTGCTGCGGTACCGGCGCGAGGCCGAACAGGGGCGGTTCTACAAGGCGTCCCAGCAGACGTTCGATCGCGTGATTGCCGCCTACGGGCGGACGCTCCGCTGGGTGCTCAACCATCAACCGGCGACCTTGGCGGTGGCCGTCGGCACACTCGTCCTGACGATTGTGTTGTACGTCGTGGTGCCGAAGGGATTCTTTCCGGTTCAGGACACCGGCGTGATCCTGGGCATTTCCGAAGCGGCACAGTCGATTTCGTTCCCGGCGATGGTGGAGCGCCAGCGGGCGTTGGCCGCGGTGATTCTGGCCGATCCGGCGGTCGCGAGCTTGTCATCCTTCATCGGCGTGGACGGCACGAACACCACATTGAACAGCGGACGGATCCAGATCAACTTGAAGCCGTTCGACGAACGCCGCCTCAGCGCGCAGGAGATCATTCTGAGACTGCAGCCCGCGGTGGCGAAGGTCGACGGCATCACCTTGTACCTCCAACCGGTGCAGGATCTCACGGTCGAGGATCGCGTGAGCCGGACCCAGTACCAATACACGCTGGAGGATGCCGACCCGGAGGAACTGAGCCAGTGGGCGCCGAAGTTCGTGGAGGCGCTCCAGGCCCTGCCGGAGTTGCGCGACGTGGGAAGCGATCAGCAGGACAAGGGCCTGTCCTCCATGCTGGTCATCGACCGCAGCACGGCGTCCCGGCTCGGCATCACGCCGCAGCTCATCGTCGATACGCTCTACGATGCGTTCGGTCAACGCCAAGTCTCGACCATGTTCACGCAGCTCAACCAGTACCGGGTCGTCCTCGAAGTGATGCCCGAGTTCCAGACCGGACCGCAGGCGCTTCAATTCCTGGACATCCGGTCGTGGACGGGCGGGCAGGTGCCCTTGAATGTCTTCACCCAAGTCGTCGACACGACGACTCCGCTGACCATCAGCCGCCAGGGGCAATTTCCCGCCGTCACCCTGTCGTTCAACCTGGCTCCCGGGAAATCGCTGGGAGACGCGGTCACAGCCATCGAACGGGCGGCGAAGGCGATCGACCTTCCGGCCAGCATCCGCGGTAGCTTTCAAGGAACGGCGCAGGCCTTCCAGGCCTCGCTGGCGAATGAGACCTGGCTCATCCTCGCCGCTCTGGTCACGGTCTACATCGTCCTCGGCATTCTGTACGAGAGCTATATTCATCCGCTGACGATCCTCTCCACGCTGCCGTCCGCCGGCGTGGGCGCGCTGCTCGCGCTCATGCTGTTTCGGACGGAATTCAGCGTGATCGCCTTGATCGGCATCATCCTGTTGATCGGCATCGTGAAAAAGAACGCGATCATGATGATCGACTTCGCGCTCGACGCAGAACGCCGCGAGGGAAAGCGGCCGGACGAGGCGATTTATGAGGCGTGCTTGCTCCGATTCCGGCCGATCATGATGACGACGATGGCGGCGTTGCTCGGCGCGCTCCCGCTGGCGGTGGGATCCGGCGTCGGGTCCGAGCTGCGCCACCCGTTGGGCATCTCGATCATCGGCGGGCTCGTCCTGAGTCAGGTGCTTACCTTGTACACGACGCCGGTGGTGTACCTGGCGTTTGATCGCTTGGCCCGCCGGTTCCGCCCGAGGCATGCGCCGGAGCCCGAGACAGAGGCCTGGACGGCGGGAGCCGTATGAATTTCTCCGAACCGTTCATCCGCCGCCCGGTGGCGACGACGTTGTTGACGATCGGCGTGACGCTGATCGGCATTGTCTCGTTCCGGTTCCTTCCGGTGGCGGCGCTTCCGCAGGTCGAATTCCCGACGATCAGCGTTTCGGCGAACCTGCCCGGCGCGAGCCCGGAGACCATGGCCACCTCGGTCGCCGCGCCGCTCGAGCACCAGTTTACGCGGATCGCCGGCGTGACGGAGATGACCTCCGCCAGCTCGCTCGGGTCCACCAGCATCACGCTCCAGTTCGAGCTGAGCCGTGACATCGACGGCGCCGCACGCGACGTCCAAGCTGCGATCATGGCTGCGCAAGCGGATCTGCCGGCCAACCTGCCGAGCAGACCGAGGTACCGCAAAATCAACCCGGCTGACGCGCCAATCCTGATCCTGTCCCTGACCAGCGACATCGTCGGCCGCGGCCGCATGTACGACGTCGCGTCCACCATTCTCCAACAGAAGCTCTCGCAAATCGACGGCGTCGGACAAGTGTACGTGGGCGGCGGCTCGCTTCCGGCGGTCCGCATCGATTTGAACCCCACGGCGTTGAACAAGTACGGAATCGGGCTGGGTGACGTCCGCCGGATGTTGAGCAACACGAACGTCAATCGTCCGAAGGGCCAACTGTCTGATGAGACGCGGACCTGGGAGATCCGCACGAACGATCAGTTGCACAGTCCCGAAGACTATCTGCCGTTGATCGTGAGCTATCAGCAAGGGCGGGCCGTCCGCTTGTCGGACGTGGCGACGGTGGAGCACTCGGTCGAGGATCTCCGGACGATCGGCGTGTCCAACGGCACACCGGCCGTGCTGATCATCATCAATCGCCAACCGGGAGCCAATATCATCGAGACCGTGGACCGCATCAAAGTGATGCTGCCGCAACTCGAAGCGTCCATTCCCGGCAGCATGACGCTGTCGGTCGTGGTGGACCGCACCCCGGTCATCCGCGCCTCGCTGCATGACGTCGAACGGACGCTTGCCGTCTCGGTCATGCTGGTGATTTTAGTCGTGTTTGTCTTCCTCCGAAACGTGCGTGCGACGCTGATCCCCTGCGTGGTCGTCCCGGTGTCGCTCATCAGCACGTTCGGCGTGATGTACATCTTAAATTACAGCCTCGACAATCTCTCCCTGATGGCGCTCACCATCGCCACCGGATTCGTCGTGGACGATGCGATCGTGGTCCTGGAAAACATCAGCCGCTACCGCGAGCAGGGGATGGCGCCGTTGGCGGCGGCGCTGCGCGGCGCCCGGGAGATCACGTTCACCGTGCTCTCGATGACGGTGTCGTTGGTCGCCGTCTTCGTGCCGATCCTCTTCATGGGCGGCATGATGGGCCGGCTGTTTCAGGAGTTTGCCGTCACGCTGTCGGTCGCCATTCTGGTGTCGCTCGTGGTGTCGCTCACGACGACGCCCATGATGTGCGCACGAGTGCTGAAGCCCGAACAGGGCGCGGCTCATGGACGCTGGTACCAGACGAGCGAGCGGGGCTTTGAGCGGTTACGCGGCGGATATGCGCGCAGCCTCGCCTGGGTGCTGCGCCACCCCCGGACGATGCTGGCCGTCACGCTGGGCACCATGGCGCTGAGCCTGTATTTGTACACGGTAGTGCCGAAGGGGTTCTTCCCGCAGCAGGACACCGGGCGGATGTTCGGCAACATTCAAGCGGCGCAGGACATTTCGTTTCAGGCCATGCGTGAGAAGCTCAACGAGGTGGTCGACATCATCAAGAGCGATCCGGCGGTCGACACGGTCACCGGTTTCAGCGGGGGCGGCAGCGGCAACGTGAATTCCGGCCGGATGTTCATCGGCTTGAAACCGCTCCAGGAACGAAAGATCAGCGTGGATCAGGTCATCGCCCGTCTGCGGCCCAAACTGGCGAAGGTGCCCGGCGCGCCCACCGTGCTCCAAGCCATTCAGGACTTACGGATCGGGGGCCGCGCGAGCAGCGCGCAATATCAATACACCCTGCAGAGCGTGGATCTCGCCGAATTGAACACCTGGGCGCCCAGGGTCGAGCACAAGCTGCGGACGCTGAACGAAATTGCCGATGTGAACAGCGACCAGCAGGACAAGGGACAGCAATCTCTCGTGGTGTTCGACCGCAGCACGGCGTCGCGCCTCGGACTGAGCCCCCAGCTCATCGACGACACCCTATACGACGCGTTCGGCCAGCGCCAAGTCTCGATTTTATACACGCCGCTCAATCAGTACCACGTCGTCATGGAAGTGGCGCCGCGCTATTGGCAGGACCCGGCCACCCTGCACGAGATCTATGTCCGCTCAGCGAGCGGAGCGCAGGTGCCGTTGAGCGCCGTGGCCCGCTATGAGCCGACGAACACCCTGCTGCTGGTCAACCACCAAGGGCAATTTCCCGGCGTGACGCTGTCGTTCAACATGGCCCCCGGCGTTTCGTTGGGCGAAGCCGTGCAGGCGATCGAGCGAGCCATGCGCGAGATCGGCCTTCCGGCCGGTGTGCGCGGGAGTTTCCAAGGGACAGCCAAGGCGTTTCAGGCTTCGGTCGAGAACCAGCCCTTGCTGATCCTCGCCGCGCTGCTCACGGTCTACATCATCCTGGGCATTCTCTATGAAAGCTACATCCATCCGCTCACCATCCTCTCGACATTGCCTTCGGCCGGGGTTGGCGCATTGCTCGCGCTCCTCCTCTTCAAGACCGAGCTCAGCATGATCGCCCTGATCGGCATCATTCTGCTGATCGGGATCGTGAAGAAGAACGCGATCATGATGATTGATTTCGCCCTGGAGGCGGAGCGACAAGAAGGGAAGCGGCCGGAGGAAGCGATCTACGAAGCCTGCCTGCTGCGCTTTCGGCCCATCATGATGACGACGATGGCGGCCCTGTTCGGCGCCCTGCCGCTGGCGCTCGGTACCGGTGTCGGTTCGGAGTTGCGCCGTCCCTTGGGCATCGCGATCGTCGGCGGGCTCCTGGTCAGTCAACTGCTCACCCTCTATACCACCCCGGTCGTGTATCTGTACCTGGACCGTCTCCGGCTCCGCTTCCTGCGGGTCTCCGTCGGGAGAGCGGACGTCAGCCCGGCTCCTCGATAGCTGCCGGCATCCACCTGGCCGGGACCCTCCTTCACGAGGGCGCGTCAGTCTTTCACTCTTGACAGAATTCCCGACGCTCCGTACGCTCTCGGCGCCTTTCGTGCACGGGAGCCAAGTGCCATTGTCGAGGCAACATGCAGCGATGAAAGGAGTGACCGCCGGCCTGCTCGCCGTGCTCGCGCTCGGCCTGTCCGGCTGTCCGCGCCTGCTCTCGCTGGACTATCGCCCCTCGACCACGGTGCAGGGAAGCGGAACGGTGAGAGTCGATCGCTTTGTTTATGAGGGCCATCCCACCGGCTTGATGAAGCGGAAAGAGGTGGAGTCCGAGGCCAAAGATCCGGAAGCCCTCTATCTGTGGCGGGACATCGGCGATTTTTTCACCGACGCGCTCAAAGCCGAGCTGACCCGGGCGGGATATGCAATCGATCCGGTGTCCGGCCGGGTGATTTCCGGCACGATTCTCCATTTCTTCTTGGATTACATCCCGGAGCACGACCAGCAGTTTCAGATCAAAGTCAGGTTCTATGTCGCTCGCCGGGATGCCGCCATCTATGAAACCACCTGCCACTCCGCCCGGCAACAGGCCAAGGATTGGATGAAGAGCGGACAACTCATCGAGCAGGGGGTAAGACTGTGCATCGAGGAATTCCTGCGCGACGCACAAGCGGCCGGAGTGTTGTAGCGATGACGTCCGGCCTTCGACTGGCGCTCGTACTCCTGCTGGCCGCGGTCGCCGTCGGATGCAGCCCGATTCCCAGAAAATATCTCCGTGAGGCGGTGCCCGGCACCCGCCTGTCGCAACTCGTCGCCGCGCCGCAGGTGTACCGCGGCAAGCTGATCATTCTCGGCGCCGCCATTCATGAGGAACTGACCCGAGACGGGTCGCTGTGGCTCCATGTCAGGAATCGGCCCCTCGATCAGGATTACCGGCCGCAATTGCCTCCGAGCGCGGACGATCCGGAGGCCGGCTCCTACTGGATCGTCGTGACAGACCCCCGCCAGTTTCCCTCGTCCTACCGGCACTGGGCCGACATGACCGTGGTCGGTCGCCCGGTCGGGCTGGCGCCGGGCAAGGAGCCGATCATCCGGATGGTTTACGTACGCGGGTGGGGCCTGAACGCTCGCCACAACGGCGTGTGGGAGGACTCGCTGGACGCCAACTATCTCTTCGCCACGCCGACCGGAGCGATCGGCGAGGGCGGACAGTCGCCGCCCTGATCGTCGTCTGCTCACGGTCGCTGCCATCTGAACGCGGACGTGATGTTCCACGGAGGGCGATCGGCTCGCGATGCCTGTCGGTCCAGCGGTAGGACATTATTGATGATATGGAAAGCGCGCTCCTCTACGACCGTCTGCAATTCGCGGCGACCGCGTCGTTCCACTACCTGTTTCCGCAGCTCACCATGGGATTGGCCCTGCTGTTGCTCTATTTTCGAAGCCGTTCCTTACTGGAAGACGACGACCATTACCATCAAGTGGCGCGGTTTTGGACAAAGATCTTCGCTTTGAGCTTTAGCTTCGGCGTCGTCACCGGGATTCCGCTGGAGTTTCAGTTTGGAACCAATTGGGCGAAGTTTTCAAACATCGCCGGCGGCGTGATCGGGCAGATGCTCGCGATGGAAGGCCTGTTCGCCTTCTTCCTCGAGTCGTCGTTTCTGGGCATCCTGTTGTTCGGCGAGGGCCGATTCAGCCGGCGCGTACAATGGTTCGCGGCGCTCATGCTCTTGCTCGGGTCCTGGCTCTCAGGCTTCTTCATCCTGGCGACGAATGCCTGGATGCAGCACCCCGTCGCCTATGAGGTCGCGGCGGACGGGCGCCTGTTTGTGAACAGCCTTGTCGGCCTGCTGACCAATCCCTGGCTCTTCTGGCAGTACAGCCATACCATGACGGGCACGGTCGTGACCGCCTCATTCGTGATGGCCGCGCTGGGCTCCTTCTATCTCCTTTCAGGCACGCATCAACGCTCTGGTCGGACATTCGTCCGGACGGGCGTCGTGGCCGGGTCGATCGCCTCGGCGTTGATGATTTTTCCCACCGGGGATGGCAATGCCAAGCAAGTCTTTGCCCATCAGCCGATAAAAGGAGCCGCATTCGAGGGACTCTTCAAAACCGAGCGCGGTGCCGGCCTGTATCTCGTCGGCCAGCCCAATCTCGAAACGATGACCATCGACAACCCGATCGAAATTCCGCGGGCGCTGAGCTTCCTTGTCTACGATGAGCTGTATGCCAGCGTCGCCGGTCTCGATGCCTTCCCGCGCGAGGATTGGCCGGACAATTTGCCGCTCCTCTACTACTCGTACCACGTGATGGCCGGGCTCGGGACGATCTTGGCCGCCGTCATGGGATTGGCGCTGCTCTGGCTGTGGCGCGGACGGCTGTTCACCGCGAGGTGGCTGCTGTGGCTCGTGATGCTGGCGTCGCCCTTTCCGTACATCGCGACGACCGCGGGATGGATGACGGCGGAACTCGGCCGCCAGCCCTGGCTGGTGTACGGGCTCTTGCGCACCGCCGACGGCGCCTCGCCGCTGGTCCATTCGGGCAACGCCCTGTTCACCTTGCTGGGCTTCCTGGGGCTCTACCTGTTGCTGGGGCTATTGTTTCTGTTCCTGTTTGCCGAAACGGTCCGGCATGGACCATCGCCGGAGAAATTGCCGTCCGGCTGACCGGGAGGAGAGATGGAAACATTCTGGTACGGCGCCGTCGCGTTCATGCTGACCGTGTACATCGTGCTCGACGGGTACGATTTCGGCGTCGGCATCGTCTATCCCTTCGTCGCGCGCACCGAGGCGGATCGGGAAGCGACGTTTGCCGCGATCGGGCCGGTGTGGAATGGAAACGAAGTGTGGCTGATCGGAGGAGGAGCGCTGTTGTTCTTCGCGTTCCCGAAGGCGTATGCCGCGGGTTTCAGCGGCTTCTACCTCGCGCTCATCATCGTGCTGTGGCTCTTGATCCTGCGCGGCCTGGCCATCGAGCTGCGCTCGCACGTGGACCATCCCCTGTGGAAACAGGGGTGGGACTGGGCCTTTTCCGCCGCGAGCTTCCTGCTCGCGTTCGTCTTCGGCGCCGCCTTAGGCAACTTGATTCGCGGCGTCCCGATCAACGGCGACGGCTACTTCTTCATCGCGCTGTGGACCGATTTTCTCACGGGACCACGACCGGCGATTCTGGATTGGTTCACGGTATCGACCGGGATGGCCGCGGTGGCGATCATCGCGCTGCACGGCCTCAACTATCTCGCCATGAAATGCGAAGGGGAGCTGTACCGGCGGGCGTCCTCCGGCGGTGCGGCAGTCTGGTGGGCGGCGGCGGGCAGTACGGTCGCGATGTTTGTCGCAATATCGTTCGTTCAGCCGACGCTTCAACTGAACGTGGCGAGCCATCCATGGGAGTCTCTTGCCCCGTTGACCGGCGTGATGGCCTTGGGTGGCACGCTGCTCTTTCGCCGGCGGGGTCAAGACGTGGCGGCCTTTCTCGGTTCGAGCCTGTTCATCCTCGCGATGTTGAGCAACGTGGCCATCGGCATGTATCCGAACCTGTTGATGTCATCGGTCGATCCGGCATTCAACCTCACGGCATTCAATGCCGCGACCGATGCCTACGGGATGGCGGTCGGACTCCGCTGGTTCCTCATCGGATTCACCCTCCTGGTGGTCTACCAAATCTACGCCCATCGAGCGTTCTGCGGAAAAGTGCGTCCGGCCGTCGCTGACCGGGAGCCCATCGCTTCGTGAGATGACCGCCTTCCGACTCGACGGTCCTAAACGATGCCCGGTTCTGCGGGGGTCACGGGGACCTGCATGAGGTTAACGCTTAGGTTGAGGATTAACGTGTAAGTGGCCTTTCCACTTAGTTCTGCTCCAAGAGGTATTTGAAGCTGATGTTCGGGTAGGCCGCCCGCACGTCATTTTGTCCCGCCACGGTAAACATCACGCCGATCACGCCGACCAGTCTGGCGCCCGATTCATAGCGTAAAAAGGTGTACTCGAGGCCCGGCTGCACGCCGACCAGCCAGAACGTGGCCGGCGTCGTATTGACCGGATGACCGTTTAGCCTGCTGCCCAATTGCTGCAAGGTCGTGAGCTCGATGAGATAGCCGAATCCGGATCGTTCGTTCAGCACATGTTCGAGTGCCAGGTTGGTGCTGAAGAGATCTCCGCCGTACACGGTGGTGTTCGGCTCCGATCCTGAGCCGGGGACATGGTATGAGCAGTAGATGTTTCCCGTGATCCCAAACGGCTCCAGATTTTTTCGAAAAGCCGATCTGTCCTTGAACATAGGCTCGTGCCATCTAGTGCCCTTGTCGGGACACGTCCGCGCTCGAGGTAAACGACGTGCCGTGAGTCGGCGGATTCCAACTGCGGCGGTACTTCTCCATTTCTTCCTGCGTCGGCACCCAGTCAAGCGCCAAGGCTTTGGATCCGTAGCCCAGGATCAGGAGCAGCACACACAAACCCGACGCGACGAGCACCTGCTCGCTCACCTCCTGACTCGCATGACTGGGGAACTCGCTCCGCCGTCTACGCCTGTTCCGGTCGGGCGGGGGGCAGGCCGCACGCGCGCACCTGCCGAAGCCATGCGGCGGGCCGGCAGGCGTGAGGAGGCGCGCCCGATCCCCGGCTCCTAGGGAAAGACCCGAGCCTGCCGGAAAACCGTTCACAAGGGAAGGCCGCGACCGGTCACGGCGGTTGAATAGCTCACCGAGTCTCTCGTACAATCGCCCGCCGAGTCCGAGGCGCTCTCCTATGAGGTCCGTGGAGACGGCACAAGCAGTCCTGCAGGCCCATCCCACCGAGGACGGACTCATCTTCTCCATCAATGGCCCGCTCGATTCCCGCACGACCGGTCTCGCCTGGCGGACGGCACTGCCGATGCTCGAGCGGCGGCGTCCTCGGCGCTTGATTATCGACGCCGAGCATCTGTCCTACTGCGACGGGACAGGGGCGGCGCTGCTCCTCGAGTTGAGGCGTCGTCAGACCGCCACTCGCTCAGCGTTCGAAATTCGCTCGCTGGAGCCGGCCTACCAATCCCTGCTCGATCTCTACGGCCGCGGCGATGAATCCGTGCAGGAAGCCGGCCGGCCCCCGCTCTCACTGATCCAGCAGATCGGCCGCGGGACCCTGATGCTGCGGAACGACATCGTGATCTTGGTGGCGTTCGTCGGCGAGTTGTGCGCGGCGCTGGGACGAGTGTGCTTGCACCCGCGTCTCGTACGATGGAAAGACGCCTTGCTGACGGCGGAATTGGTCGGAGTGAACGCGCTGCCGATCATCGCGCTGCTCGGTTTTCTGCTGGGACTGATCATGGCCTTCCAATCGGCCATCCCCATGCGCCAATTCGGCGCGGACATCTACGTCGCGAACCTGATCGGCCTCTCGATGCTGCGGGAGTTGGGCCCGCTCCTGACCGCGATCATCCTCGCGGGCCGGTCGGGCTCCGCCTTTGCGGCGGAGTTGGGGACTATGAAAGTCAGCGAGGAGCTCGATGCTCTCACCACGATGGGACTCGAGCCGGTCTCATTTTTGGTAGTGCCCCGCGTGATCGCGGCCGTCGCGATGACGCCGTTGCTCGCGGTGTGGGCCGGATTTCTCGGCCTCATTGGCGGGGCCGTCGTCATGTTGTCGTTGGGCTTTCCGCTCGTGACCTACGTGATTCAAGTCAAGTCGGCGGTGACGATGGGCGACATGGTCGGCGGGCTGGCCAAGTCGTTCGTATTCGGGATCGTCGTTGCCGCGATCGGCTGCTTGCGCGGGCTGCAAACGAAGAGCGGAGCCAGCGCCGTCGGTGAATCCACCACCAGAGCGGTGGTGAGCGGACTGGTCTTGATCACGCTGGTCGACGGCGTATTTGCGGTCGTCTTTTATTGCCTGGGAATCTGAGAGGATGAGGTCCGTGCGGACTCCGGTCATCCGGGTCAGTCACCTCACCGCCGCCTACGAGGGGGAGGTGGTGCTCGACGATCTCTCGTTCGACGTCCATCCCGGCGAAGTTTTCGTGATTCTCGGGGGATCGGGCTGCGGCAAGAGCACGTTGTTGAAGCATATGATCGGATTGTATCGGCCCGCACGCGGCTCGATCGTGATCGAGGGTCAGGACATCACGACGGCGGAGAGGAGGGACCGCCGTGAACTCTTGATGAAGATCGGGGTGATGTATCAGCAGGGTGCACTCTTCGGCTCGATGACGCTGCTCGAAAACGTCAGGCTGCCGCTGGAGGAGTACACCGACCTTCCGGACGAGGCCATCGACACCGTCGCCCTCATGAAGCTGAAGCTCGTCGGGCTCGGTGGGGCGGCCAATAAATTGCCGGATGAAATCAGCGGCGGCATGAGAAAACGCGCGGCAATCGCCCGCGCCATGGCTCTCGATCCGCGCATCCTGTTCCTCGACGAGCCGTCGGCGGGGCTGGATCCGATCACATCGGCCGAATTGGATCAGCTCGTCCTGAATCTTGCGAACAGCCTCAAGATCACCTTTGTGGTCGTCACGCATGAATTGGCGAGCATCGACACCATCGCCGATCGCGTGATCATGCTGGACAAACGGGCGAAGGGCATCATCGCGGAGGGAAAGCCCCAAGAACTGCGGGACCATTCGGACAATCCCTGGGTGCGCCAGTTTTTCAATCGGGAAGCCGCGGCGGTCGGCGGAGCGTGAGGTAGGAACGCGGTATGGGCCAGAACCGCCGTTACTTCAAGATCGGGCTCTTCGTGATCACCGCCGTCGTGCTGACGGTGGCCGGTCTCGTCGCCTTCGGCGGGGCCAAGTGGTTCGAGAAGCTCACGTTGGTTGAAACCTACTTCACGGAATCTGTCCAGGGCCTCGAGGTCGGCGCGCCGGTCCGGATCCATGGGGTTGCGGTCGGACGCGTAGAGTCCATCAGCCTGGCTCGGGAGGAATACGGCATTATCGTGAATCCGGACGCCGGCGTCTTCCCGTTCAAGGGCGTGGTGGTGGTACGGATGTCGGTGCGGCCCAGCGTGGCGCTGCAATTTCCCGCGGAAGACATGAACAAGCGGATGAAGATGGCGGCGGATGCCGGCTTCCGATTCCGCCTTGCGTCCCAGGGGATCACGGGCGTGCTGTACGTCGAATCCGAATTCCTCGATCCGGAGCGGTATCCGCCCATGGAGATCGCCTGGACTCCAAAAACGCCGTACGTGCCGTCCGCGCCCAGCACGATCACCGAGCTCGGCGCCGACTTGCGGTCCATCACGCGGAGACTCGAACAGGTGGAGATCGACAAGATCACCAGGGACCTCGACGCGATGCTGACGTCCGTCACGCAGGTCGTGCAGGAAGTGAGGGATCAGCATCTGGCGGCGGAAGCCAAACAGGCGATGAGCGAGCTGCGCGGCACCATTCAGGAAGCCCGGCGCGTGATCGACAGTTCCCACGTGAGCAATGCGCTCAAGGATTCCGCGGCGGCCATGGCGGATATCAGGCATACGGCGGCCGATCTCCGTCATACCGCGAAAGACGCGCGGGAGGCGATGGCACAGTTCCCCGACGCCATGTCTCGATTGAACAAGAGCCTGAGGCGCATCGATTCGCTGCTCGCCGACAAAGGGGAAACGGTGGACGACCTGTTGGAAAATCTCCGATCGGTCTCGGAAGAGCTTCGCTATCTCACCAAGACCGCCGAGACGTACCCCTCGCAGGTGCTGTTCGGTGAGGCGCCTCCCCGCACCCAGGCGGTCAAGCGATGAATCTCGGCCGGACGACGCGTGCAGCGGTGACGGTCGCAACCGTCCTCATCCTGTGCTCGGGCTGTCTCAATCTGGACAGAAGTTACCCGGAGAAACGGTCGTTCGTGCTCGATGTGGCCGCCGACCAGCGGGACGCCGCCGGCGATGCGGGGCTCGTGCTGAAGATTACCAAGTTCCGCGTCTCGCCGCTCTTCACCGGACGAGCGATGGTGTACCGGGTGGGGGAGCTGCAGTATGAAAACGATTTCTACAACGAGTGGTTCGTGTCTCCGGGATCCCTCGTCACGCAACAGTATCACAAGTGGCTGTCGAAGGCCGGGCGTTTCAGCATCGTGTTGACCGGAACGAACCACATCGAACCGACCCATGTGTTGGAAGGCACCGTCACGGAATTCTACGGCGATTATCGAGGCGAGCCGCCCCAGGCGATCTTTGGGGTCGAGATGATCGTGCTGGGCGGAGATCGTGAGCGGGACGTGCTGCTCACGCGGACCTATCGCCAGCTCGTGCCCTTGGCCGACCGGTCGCCCGAGGCCCTAGCGGCGGGATTGAGCGAAGGACTCCGCCGCTCGCTCGTGGACCTCGACCGCGATCTTTCCGGCATTAAATGAGATGCTCAACCCCACAATAGGATTGACACGATGAAACTTCGCGCCACTGTGGTTCTGATCGGCTGCCTGATCCTCATGACCGCCGCCTGCGTCACGGACAAGAATCCCCGCGACGTCGCGGGCCCCTATCAGACGTGGGACGATGTGATCAAACGATGGATCGGCGGCAACACCGACGACCTGTACGTGGAACTGGGGCCGCCGAACCTTCATCCTCATTTGCATGAAAACGGGCTCATCGAGATGGTGTGGGATTTTGGGATCGACCGAATGCCGGGACAGGCCGACGCCTTCAACCTTCTGCCGTTGTACGGCGGCAACGTCAACTGCCAGGTTCATTTCTTTGCCGACCAGAAGGGTGTGATCAAAGACGGGAACCTGGTCGGCTGCCAATAGACGGGGGACCGGACATGCCGAGTGGCTGCTTGTACTGTAGGCTGAGAGGACGAACCACAAGGCCGCCGATGGAAATAAACACCGCCTCTAGATCCGCCACAGGCCTGCACGACGTCAGCGTGACGATCGAACCCTGACCAGCTTCCTCCTGCTGCTTCGCGGCGGCTCGCGTCCCACGAGAGGCCGCCTGACCGAGTTGCTTGCCCTGAGTTCACCGTTTGGACTCCTCACGTGACACTGAGCGCTGACTTCCGAACGACGCAACGCCGTCGGCTTGACGAATGGCGCGGAGCACACTACACTGCGAAAAATGCTGGCATTTCAAAAAGGCTTCTATGGCTGATCTTCGAATGCTGAACCCCACGACGAAGGCCTCGGACGACCGGCCGGTCAAGGGGTTGGAATCCCCGGTGGCTCAGCTCGCGTCGGGGTTCGAGAAGATCGGTCTGGCGATGAAGAGCCGGAGTTGGCGGCGCGAAGGCCGTGCAGGGCTGGGACCGCTCCAGCGGCAGATCCTGACGTTGCTCCGGTCGAAACCCGGGCAACAGGCCCAGGTCTCGACCATCGCCAACGAACTGGTTGTCCGTTTGCCCACGGCGTCGGAAGCCGTGGCCACCTTAGAACGGAAACGCCTGGTTCGGCGCCGTCGGACGATGAACGACGGCCGCATCGTCACGGTCGAGCTCACCGCGCGCGGCTTGCGGGCTTGCGGCCCGTCCGCCTCGATGCCCGACCACCTTGCGACGGCGATCGGCCTGTTGTCCGCCACGGACCAAACATGCCTGCTGAAAGGGCTCGTGAAAGTCATCCGCACGCTTCAGGAGCAGGGAGAGATCTCCGTTGCCCGGATGTGCGTGTCCTGCCGCTATTTCCGTCCTCATCAGCACGAGAATGAGGAGAAACCGCATCACTGCGATTATGTCAATGCGCCCTTCGGCGACGCCTCGCTGCGGCTCGATTGCGTCGAGTACGAACCGGCCCCGACGGAGCAGGCGCGGAGGGCATGGTCGTCCTTCGCCGGACGGACGGCGGTCAATTGATCAACTCAAATCCCGAACAGCTTGGAAATGAACGTATGACAGGACAAGCTTCGCCTTCTCAGCCGTCTGCCATGCCTCACCCTCGTCAGAACGAGTGGCTCGGGGCGGAATCGCACGTCCCAAATCTGGGAGAGCTGCGCAGCCGGCATCGCCGGTCTTGGCATTCGGTTCTGCCCTGGGTGGCGGGCGGGTTGTTTGCCGTCGGCTTCGCATTGGGCGGGGCGTCGGCCTGGTTGCTCTGCCGCTCACGCCGGGCTGCCTAGGGCTGCCCCCTTACTTCACGCCTCTCCGGTACAAGGCCGCGTCGCCTTCGATCTGTTGCGCCAAATCGTCCAAGGCCGCTTGGACCGTCTGTTGGATGGGATCACGATCCGACGCCGTCACCCAGCGAACCGTGGATCCGGCCGCCTCCTTGTCCACCACGTACGTCTTGAGCGGCGGGGCTCCGGAAGGACCGAGCTCCGATTCCATGTGGAGCCGATAGACGTAGTGACCGCGGGATCTGAGGGTCAACCAGGTCTTGATCGTGAGCGTCAAGTCCGCCGGGCCGGTGCCGGCGGTTTCAAACGTGCGCCGTTGCTGAAAATAGGCGATGGCGCCGGAGCGCAGATCGTCTGCGGGCCAGCTCAGCGATCCGATACCCGGCATGTGATCGGCTCCTTTCAAGGCCAGAAACGGCACCACCACCTGTACCGATTTGCCGATCTGACGGTCCGCTGTCATCGGGGGCGTCGGCGTGACGTGAATTCGATGCAAGCAGCCTTGGCCGACGAGCAGCAGGGCGAGGCAGACGGCAAGCGCGGTCCGGCGACTCAGAACGGCGGCGATCACTGACTTCCGACAGCGGGGGTGTGGGGAGCGAGAATCTCGAGGTCTTTCAACGCCCGTGCCGCCTGTTCGCGGTAGGGCTTATCGGTTGGATTCGTGTAGGTATCGACCACGCGCTGGTACGTGGCCCGCGCCTGGGGATACTGTTTCTTGATCGCGAAGTATTGTCCCAGCGCGACCCAATTGGACGCCGCGGCTTCATGGGCCGTCTTCATGAGGGCAAATTCCCGTTCGACCGAGGCGGTGCCCTGCTGCGCCGCCCGGCGTTTGACGGTGTCGCCCATTTGGCTGGCCATTGCCTCGATCAACTCATTCTCCCGGACCGCGGACTCCACTCGGTTCGCCTTCAAATAAGTGTAGAAGGCCTCCGAATGATCTTTCACCTGGTCGGCGCGTTCTTGATACGTGTCGTGCGCGCAACTCGCCAGCCCGGCGGCGGCGATTAAAAAGAACATGGTCCTGCACGAGGCAAACGGAAGATGAAGCATGGCGGGTCTCCTGTCCCTGTCCTGGCGCCCATCCTACTCCATTTAGCGGTCGAAACGCGACTAGCGGACTGATTGATCGACCGCATGTCGTGGACAAGCGGACCCGCCCAGTGACCAGTGGGTCGGCCGTTCGCCGCACCGAACCGCAGGAGAGGGAGGATCGACCTTGAGGATCAACCGCGTTCCGGCCGAAGACACCGGCAAGCTCACGTGGCCCGCCGCCTCATTCGCCGGAAACCGCCGTCACAGGGGCGGATCCATGCGACCGACGCTCGACAGATCGGTCTCCGTTATGGTAAGTCTGCACCCTGCCTGGACGCTCACCCAAGGTCCCCATCGTCTAGCCTGGCCTAGGACGCCGGCCTTTCAAGCCGGCAACACGGGTTCGAATCCCGTTGGGGACACCAGGGCTTTTGTACGGCCGGTCAGCAACCCACTCAGCGACGCAGTTCCTTTGAATTCATAACCAGGTACGCTTTCGTCGCTTGTTGGGGTAAAGGCGAGGCGATTGCCGTTGAAGAGCTTGCGGAGGATCTTGCCTTATCCACGGCTTTACTTATGACGTCCGGATGAAGAACATCCCGCTCAAGGACCTCAGAACCGCTTCGTTGGTCCGGTCCATCGGAATGAGTAAGTTGTCCGCACATGCCGTTCGACCTGGAAGGTGATAAGTCATACACCCGTAGAAGAAAGCTCTGGTGCCTTTTCGTGAACTACTTCTGACAAGCATATTTCCACCACACTGCTCACACTTGATCAGGCCTGAAGAAGATACGTGGAGTCAAGATTGCTAGCAGGCCGACCCCATAGTTCCCCTTTGGTACCACGAAGGTATACGGTTCTGCTGTCGTTCAGTCTGTCATGAGCTGCTTTCCATTCATCTTCGGATAGCATCCGCAGTTGCGGTGCCGGTATTCTGACCCAGTTGTTCTCAGGCCGTTTGCGCTGTTGTTGTATGCCCCATGCATTAACTGGGTGTTTGAGACCGCGGATTATAGATATAGGACCATATCATTGAGGGCCGACCGCACCTCCGATTCCCTCCTCGCTCGGCGGATTCCCTTTTCCATCTGCCGCCTCTCCGCTCGCTGGTTCATTCGGTCGTAAGGTGTAAAAGGTGAGTCGATCGATGAAGATGTCGGCTTCGGCTGTGCTCGTGTCGGTCGGCTTGCTGGGCCGATGATCCCACGCCAGCGTGTGGATTCCAGCTTCGGTCAGCCCGGCGCGGATGGTCTCCGCCATCGCTTCGACGGTCAGTTCGGTCCAGGGTCGCAGGTCTAACACCCGCTCCTCCGGCCTACGGGGCGGAGGATTTTCGTGGATGAGCACCCAACAGCGGTTAAACATCGTGTTACGAACCGTGTTCGGGACGTTAAGCATGGTGAGTCGAGAGGTGCAGAGTGCTGTCACCAATAGGACGAACTGAAGGTCGGGCATCTCCGGACGATGGATGTCGAGGGTTTGCATGGGTCACGCCACCTTCTTCCCATAATCAGCTAAGGCCATTTTGATGGCATCTTCGGCCAGGACCGAGCAATGGATCTTGACGGGCGGGAGATTCAGTTCCTGCACGATGTCGGTATTTTTGATCTTGCCCGCTTCCTGGATCGTCTTCCCTTTCAGCCATTCCGTGGAGAGGCTTGAACTAGCGATGGCAGATCCACAGCCGAAGGTTTTGAACTTCGCATCCACGATCGTGCCGTCCTCCACCTTGATCTGCAGCTTCATGACGTCGCCGCACTCGGGCGCCCCGACGATCCCCGTGCCCACGCCATGCTCGTCCTTCTTGAAGCTTCCCATGTTGCGGGGGTTGTTGAAGTGGTCCACCACTTTTTCGCTGTATGCCATCTCGATACTCCTCTCATGTCACGATGAACTGAAGAATTGGAATCACGCTGTGTCTTGTGTGCATCTTTTTGGCCTTACGTCGTTCCTATCGCCACCGGTTTCTGAGGAAACTCTTTGTACCCATACCGCGCCGTCAAATATTCCTTGGCCTCATCACTGACATATTCCGCGAACTTATACCGATCATCTTCCACGGTTTTGGCGTCCGCCATCACCTGATCCGTCGGAATTGCATATTCGATATTGCAGGACGTATAGGCTTGGATATAGGTCGGACCCACCTCTCGCGCGATCAGTACCGCCTTCTTAATACAGCTTTCCACTCGACGCGGATTATTCGGGACAACGGTCGCCACATAGGCGCAGCCGGCGATTTTGGCCATCGCTACCATGTCCATCTTTTCGAACTTCTTCCCGAGGGGAGCCATCTTGAGGACCGCGCCTCGAGTCGTCATTCCGCTTTCTTGTCCGCCCGTGTTTCCGTAGACCTCGTTATCCAACATGATTGTCGTGAACCGCTCCTTCCGAAACCAGGAATGGAGGACCTGTTGGAATCCAATGTCGGCCGTGCCCCCATCACCCGCCATGACTACGACATCCTTGGGCTGGTCGCCGAACCGGATGCGCAATCCACGGGACAAACCGCTGGCGACGCCATTTTGGTCGCCGTAATTTCCGTAGACGAAGGGAATGGCCGCCTGGGAAATGGCTAACCGCCCGCACCCGGCCGTGCCGACCGTGATGGTGTCTTCAGGATTCGGGAACGCGACAATCGCTAACCGAATGAACAGCGTCATGGCACAGCCCGCGCACATGGGATGTTCCTCGAGAATCTCCTTGAAACTTCCCATTTGCGATACGGTGGTCTTTTTCCCGAAGGGCCCGTGTTCCACCATGTCGCGGTATTCTTTCGGCATGAATGCATCAAATCCAGGTGAAAACTTCACATAATTTAGACTCATCTCACACCGTCCTCTCTTGTCGGTCGCCGCAGGCGCACCGATAAGCAATGGTTCTCGACAGGTCGCCTCGCGCTTCGCCGTTCAACTCCCGCGTCCAGCCAGAACTTCCGATCGAACGCCGATCGCCTTCTTGATTTCTTCCACGATAATTTCCGGCGGCATGGTCATGCCCCCGCAGACGCGGGGACCGCCAATGACTCGTTCCGGGTGTGGAACCGTCGCTTTGATCTCCCGTGCCATCCACCCGATGACATTGAACTCCGGCACGATGATGTGCTTGGCATGCCTGGTGACTTCGATGATTTCTTCCTCCGGCCACGGGCGGAGGGTCTTGATCTTCACCAGCCCCACACGGATGCCTTCATCCGCCAGCAGACGGATGGCTTCACGCCCTTGGGAGACCGCGGTTCCCGATGTGACGATGAGCACCTCGGCATCGACGTTCTCGGTGTCGATCAGCCCATCCAGCCAGGCTATCGTATGCTTGCGGGACCGTTCCCCGGCAGCCCAGATTTCCTGTTGCCAGCTCGCATGCGTGGCGTAGCTAATGTAATTGCTCTTCATGACGAACGGATCGCGCATCATGCGGACCGGCGGACATTCCATGTCCATGCAGGGGACCGGCGAGCGGTAGGGATCGTAGGGCGGCAGACACATATCGGTTGGAGTCAGATCAACGGTATCTTTCGTATGGGTCACGAAGAATCCATCGCAACAGAGGGCCAGGGGCAGATGCACATCCGGTTGTTCCGAGACCATGTAGCCTTTGAGAATCCAATCGTAAAAGTCCTGTGCCGTCTCGGCGTGCCAGACCAGCATCCCTGTGTTCATCAAATAAGCGATTTCGATCGTGTCCGGCTGGATTGAGAGTGGAGAATTGATGCCTCGGCAAGTGACGATACATTGGATCGGCAATCGCGCCCCTGCCCACATCGGGAAGTTTTCCATCGCCCGCATTGTGCCAGGCCCGGCGGTCGTCGTGAAGACGCGGGCCCCGCCGAATGCAGCCCCCGCGCATTGCGACATCACCGCAAATTCACTTTCACCGCGGAAGTAATCGCCGATATAGCCCTCGGCAAACAGCTCGCCAATCAACGCTGCCGCTTCGCTTTGCGGCGTGATCGGATAGGCGATCATCACATCGATGCTTGCGCGTCGAATCGCCTCTTTAATGACCTCGCTCCCGGTGTAGAACGATGCCGTCCGAGGAGCCTCGTTCAGCATGACGCGTGGATCGGTGAAGACTTGGCCTTTTTTATTTTGTGTACCGAGGATTGATACCGCTTCCATGGATCGTAACCTCCTTTATCTTCGAGATGATGGTTTCCGAGCACCGCCACTGCAACAGCAGCGGTGGTCTATTCGGACATCATGTGTGCCACCATAAGCACTGCTGAGACGGATACCACGAAGAGTGCCAGCCAATACTCCGGCGCCATAGGACGAACCAAATCCATTGTCCTGCCAAAGCCTAACCACATTGGGTTAGGCACTGAATGAACTGCCGCACCCGCACGCGGTTTTGGCTTGCGGGTTCTTGATCCCCTTCTCGATTACGGTGTCGTCTTCAGCAACCCTGGATTCGAAGGCCATCCCGTATTGGTAGCCATGGCAGCCGCCGCCTTTCACGTACACTCGAAGGCCAATCGTATCTTGCTCCTCTTGCATGAGTTCGCGAATTTTTTGTTCGGCTATTGCGGTCATGGTGATCATGCGATTTGCCTTTCGGTGAAATGTGACGAGCGGACGACGGCCACGGCCGCTCAGGAGGATATGTCCATCTCCTGTCCTGACGCTCTGTTGCGAGAGCCTCTGGCGTAGTTGCGGGCAGACCCTGGGGAATCACTCGCGCGAGGAAAGTACGAAGAGGCGCGAAGATAGGACAGTCAGCGTAGCGCTATACGTCAATAGGACCACCCTGGGCGCATTGGGCCTGAGAGTCAAGCGCTATTAAGGCTACGAGGCAGAGATTAACTCCTACGCACCGCGTATCCGGAGGTAATCATGATCCAGTCAGTGTGGTGACAGTTCGCCATGTTTGCCTAAGGTCCATGAAATGGCTGGCAGGAGCTAACCTAGGGCCCGGGGTTTGACGGCGACTAATGGCGACTAATATTGTCATTAGATCTGCAGCCATTATAGAAGTGGGGATCGCCGCGAGTTGCGTCAACCTCACGTTCGGGGAAGGCTGACTGCGAAGCCGCCGTCCATTTTGTAGCGCAAGCAAATCTCGCCGGTCTGGTTCATGCGGTCGACCTCGAGATAGACCTGATTCGAGTTATTACTTCCGCAAATCTCGATCAAGTCTTCCAAGCTGCACTCCGTCTGCTGGGTCAGCGTTCCCAGGATTCGCTTTGCAATGAAAGATTGCTCGTCAGGAGTGCCAGGCGATCGCAAAGTATCTTGAAAGGTTGCCATGATGTTTGCCTCCCGATGGAAAGGAGAAGATACGGTGATTGATCAGGGCGGCGGCGCCAGGTAAATGTCGTGGGCACGTTCAAAGCCCTCCGGAGAACACTACCACGAACATGGGTCGTTCCTAAACTGACTTTGACATGCAAATTGCGCCGCTGTTGGACCATCCGCTGGTGGCGAAATTGCAGATGCCGAGAAACGTGATTTCCTCGGAAACTCGGCGGCGGTGTTCTGCCCCTACGACTGGCCGGAGCCGTTCGGGATCGTGTTGATTGAGACCCTCGCTTGCGAACACCGGTGTTGGTGTATCGGCGCGGATCAATCCCGGAGATCATCGAAGACGGCGTGACGGGATTTATTTGCGACAATCTGGATGAGATGGTCACGGCGCTTGACCGTTTGCCCATTCGGCGCCAGCAATGCCGGGACTCTTTCGAGGCTCGTTTCACGGTGAAGCGTATGGTACATGACTACCTCGCACTGTATGAGCGGATGCCTGCGGCCGTTCGACCGAGGTCCATGTGAACGGTCGATCGTCAACTCGAGCGACTAACAGGCGAACGCCACTGACAGACCACATCATTCCTCACATCCCCCACATCGGCACGTTGTGAGCGATCACCGGACTTGACGATCCAACCACTAAAAGGAGCACCTGATGAATTAAGAACAATTCGGGCAGTTTTGGGAACAACTCAAGCCTCCGCTCAAAATGAAGTGGGACAAAATTACAGCGGAAGATGTTGACCAGATACAGGGCGACCTTGCGACATTCGGTTCGGTGCTGCAGAAGCGATACGGCGGGACAGACAAAGAGGAAGTGGCCACCTGGGCCAATCGCCGATACTCGCATTGGACCGGAAACTATGCGGTTACAAGGAGGATGCTAAGCCGATGTCTTGACCTACTCGCTGTTTTTCAAGTCACGAGCAGCACAAGGGGGTATATGTGAAAGCCCGCTATGAACAACGCTGCCCAAGGCAAGGCGCATGCATGTCGATCGTTCGGCGAGCTAACGGGCAGTGAAGGGCAGGTGGAAGAGATGCTCTCAGCGGGAGAATCGTGAGAGAGGCCGTTGCCTGAAAAGAAATATAACTGTGCCTAATCAGCCTGTTAGCGTGCGAATGCAATTCCACGTGATTGACTATGCGATAAGGGCCCTGTAGGGTGAAATTTGTATTGAGCTACGCCGACTGTCCTATCCCTCGCGCCATTCTCGGCCTCTAAGCGCGATCCGATTCTCCAGTCTCCGCTGCTCCTCCCGTTGATCTGCTTTTGACCGAAGTACGCTCACTTCATCGAATCTTTGCCGAGAGAAAGGTGCATTTGGAAGCTCCGCAGGGGATCATTCCGAAACGCTTCGCGAACCATGGATTCCCGACGAGTCACTTCTGAACAGCAGAGGATGGCCGAGTCACAGGGCCACAAGAAAACGACAATCAGAAAGGTAGAACCACTCGCAACACTGAAGGGGGCTAGACATGTATCAAATCCTATTGGGGTTGATGGTGATGACTTGGGGCATAGCGATCTGGGCCTCTTTGCCGGTGAATCAAAATGACGGGCGGTAGCCAGGACTTGCTGATCACGAGCGTTCGACTAGTCTAAGGCATGAAGGGAATTGAAGTGACCACTGTCATGCGTGCTTTAAGGAGCGGGTGGATGAGTACGAGTCCAACCACAGATGTAAAGACCATCGGTGTGATGGAAACGTTGGATGGCTTGGGCTACGTCACGACCGGAATCAGTTTTCTCTTGATCGGCATGGTGGTATTTGCTCATTCCTGGTACGTCTTCCTCGTTTCGGTGGGATCGCAAACGGTTCCCGCCGTGCTGGCTTTGGTTCATGACCTACTGTTGGTCATTATCCTGTTGGAACTGTTTCGCACCATCATTAACTTCCTTAAGACCAAAGTCATTACGTTAGAACCCTTTTTATATATTTGTGTCATCGCATCGACCCGACGAATTCTCACGACTGGCGCCCAAATTGCCTACATGGAGCATCTGACCGATCAGGTGTTCCACCGGTATCTGCTGGATCTGGGGGCAAATGT
>DASTSI010000285.1:0-19649 GCA_035760745.1 Nitrospira sp.
GAGCACGACCCTCGCCTTCCAGACCGTCCCCTCCTGCTTCACCTCGTAGAGATGCTTCGTAATACCTTTCACGTCGTTTCTCAGCTCCTGCGTCAGCCGATCAACTGGTGCACCGGTCAAGCGGGCGCTCAAGCGCCACACCGGCCCTTCGCGGGCGATCGTCACGGCCGCGTCGTGAAAGACCACACCGGCCGCGTCTTTCCAATAGATGATCTCGGAAAGCCAATCGAACAACAATTGGGATAAGTCCTCGTGGCTTTGCTCGATCGTGCGACTCCATGACTCCTGGACGGTCATCGGATTGGCCAGCGATTCCAAGAGCGCTCTGGTCGCCGCCTGGAACAGTTCCTCTTCGGTATCGCCCTCTGCTTCGAATGCCATGTCGGCGACGGCGATGTCTTCGAGGAACCGAAAGGTGTGAGCCATGTGCAGGCCTTGTCGGAGGCGAACCAGTCTGGGAACAGCCCGGGCCGGTTGCCAAAGGACGCCTGGCGAGAAGTGAGCCGCCCGCGTCAGCGCCGCGCGCACCGAGCGGCGGACGACGCTAGTCCAACTCGAAGTGCTTCGGGAAATTCGTCAGGTTGCGGCAGCCCTCTGCGGTGACGAGGACCATGTCCTCGATTCTGACCGCACCGAGGCCGGGATAGTACAGCCCCGGTTCGACCGTCACCACGTGACCCTCTTGGAGCAACGACCCGGTCCGGCTGATGCGCGGCGCCTCGTGAATATCGAGCCCCACGCCGTGCCCCGTGCCGTGAAAATACCCTTGCATCCGTCCGTTCACGAGCCCGGTCTTGTATCCGGCCTTTTCGAACCGTTCGCAAATGCCGCGATGAATCTTCATGCCGTCCGCACCGTCCTTGATCTGCCCGATCGCCTCTTCCTGGGCGTCCTTGACGATCTGGTACAGCTTGCCGAGCTCCGGGCTCGGTCTGCCCCGAACGACTGTCCGCGACATATCGGCGAAGTAGCGGGTCGTGGACGAGCGAGGAAACACGTCGAAAATAATGCTGCGATGAGCCGGCAAGGGGCCGCTGCCCTCGTTGTGCGGATCGCACGCTTGTTCGCCCCCGGCCACGATCGTGTGCTGAGCCACGCACTCGGACTCCATCAACTTGACGTTGATCAATTTCTTGATCCGCTCGGAGGTCAGCACCGCGCCGTCATACCAGAGTTCATCCTGCCTGATCTCGGCCAGCCGCAGGACGGCGTGGGCCGCGGCCACCGCTTCTTCCGTGGCACGCTGCGCCTCCTCGATATGCCGTACTTCCTCCGCAGTCTTGACCACGCGCCGCTCATAGAAGGGGTCCGGCTTGGCATGAAGCTGATAGCCGAGCTCCTGCAGCCGGGTGGCATGGCCGAACGGGAAATTCGCCGGCACGACCACCTGCTTGATCTTCGCGTCACGGAGCACGACATGCACGATGTCGGCGCTGCTCGGCGACGCGGCGCCTTGATCCCTCGCGCGCCGCTCCAGCTCGGTGTACGAGAGGACTCGATCGACAGCGGCCTGGCTCTTTGCCCGGTCGAGTTCCAAGTCGTTCATCACCATGATCCGCTCCCCTTTGATCTCGAGGTAAATGAACGGATCAGGAGCGACGAATTTCGTCGCGTAATAGAGATTGGCGTCGTGCTCGCTTGCCGCGATGAACAACGTGGCCTTGTGTGACTGGGCAGCGGATCGTGACATGGGTTTGAAGTCCGTCCTGTGGTTGGGTCCCGGTGATTGTGTTACCTAACACGCGGCATGCGGCGGGTCAAGGAGAGGGCACCACCGATTCCGACGGCGGAATCGCATCCTTCGACGGAATTTTATCCTCGTCCGTGCTCATCAAATCGATCGGCAGCATCACGGTGTTCTTTAGGACATCGACCGCGAGCTGGGCGAGCCCCGTCAGCCCGGTCGCGAAGGACTTCGCCGGCAGATACGTCACCTGCGGATCTTCGATGGACCCCTTTACGGAGAAGATCGCCGTCGCGAACCCTTTGCGCTCTCCCGCGAACAACCGTCCGAACAAGGGTATGGTCTTGAGGAATTGCGAATATGAACCGAAGGGGCTCACGGCCCAGACCATGTCCAGCTGATCGGTCGGCAAATCATAGTTGCCTGCGGCGGTGATCTTGACGATCGGACTGTCGATGATCAGATTCTCCGTCTCGAACAGGCCGTTTCTGATCGTCAGCGTCGCGGTGATCTTGTTGTACGGAAGACCTTCCTTTTCGAGATCCACCTTGCCCTGAAGCACCGCGGGCAGATTCAGAATGCTGATGATCTTCCAAATCGTCCGCTCCTGGGATTTGAAGATGCGGCCGTTCTGCAGGAGCACATCGGCCTTTCCGTTCAACGTCGGATAGACTCCGTGAGGGTTGCGTCCGTGTCCGCGCATGGTCCCGCTGATTCGGATTTCTCCGGTGATGCCGCCTTCCTGACGTCCGGCGAGCCGCATCATATCGCCGACCAACAGCCCCGTCGCGCGGACGGACACCTCGGCTTCCGCCGGTTGGTGCCGCGGCAACTGCACGACGAGGCGGCCGGCGATCTCGCCGTTGGTCGATTGCCCGACAACCCGATCGACATCGAGCACGCCGTCCTGGATGGTGATGCGGGCGGACAATCCGCCGAACTTCAGGTGCTTGTAATGTCCCCGGGTGATCGACGCGGTCGCGCTGACCCGGCTGGTGGCGGCCAGCATCTCGAGGAATTCCCGTATCGGCGACCGCGCCCCCTTCGGAATGAGCAAGTCGATGTCCATCTGATTCGATTCCAGCTTGGCGCTGATCACCGGCTTTGTCGTCCAATTCTTGATGATCGCCTCGAGCGCGACGTCGCTGTCGCGCAGCCGAAACGAGAGGCGCTTCAACTCGGCCACGTCGCGCAACAGCTGGACGCGCAGGTACAGGTCCTGGATGGGGCCGTCGGCGCCCCGCACGTTCATCAACCCGTTGGTCAAGGCAAGCCAGCCGTTCGCCTTCCAATTCCGCCAGTCCAGATCCCGTCCCTTGACGTCGAGCGACAACTCGACGTTCCCCGCCTCGAAGCCGCCCTTCGTGATCCACTCCGGCACGGCGGAAAGCGACACCGTTCCCGTCGAGACCGCGGCATCGATGAAGAACCGGTCGCCGACATGAATCTTGCCCTTGACTGGCACGCGCAGCGGCGGCACGTCCGCTTCGATCCTGGAGAGCGTCAGGCCGCCTTTTGCCGCATCGCCTTCGAACCAGATCGTGGCCGCGGCACCGACGGGCTTCTCGAGCCAATCCGGCCACGTGACTTTCGATTCCGTCAGCCCGATTTCCCCGCGCAAATGTGGCGCCGTCGTCTGGCCGCTCAGCGCGACGCCGGCGCTCGCCCGCCCTTCGAGAAGCCCGCGTGGAAAGGCGGTAGTGGGAAGCAACTGCGTCATATGGACGGCATCGCCGGTCACCCGCACCAGAAAATCGCGGAACGCGCTCGCGCTTCCGCCCGTGATCCCGCCCTGGACCTGCACCGTCAGATCCCCCAGATGCCCCGTGACCTGATCAAATTCCGTGGCCCCTTCGGACAACACGAACCGGCCTTGTATCGCCGTGAGCCGCTCGGGCACGGCGGGGTGCGTCAGGCTCACCTGGCGGGCGGTGATCTCTCCGCCGGCAAACGTGATGCCGCCCGGCTGATTCAACGGCCCGACGAGACGGAAGGTGGGGCTCGCCATCCCTTCGACATCTCTGGCGGCAGCGAGCAGCTTCGATAATTGCTCGGACTTGACCGTTTTCGACAAAAACTGGAGCAGATCGGTCGCCGCCATCGAGCCGGCGATTTCCATTTCCAACCAGGGTCCGGCTTCCAAGAACGAGATCAACCCCTTGCTGTCCGCCATGTGAATCGTGCCGTATTCTCCGGTTAGGTTCGTCACCCTGATCCGTCCCGCCTCCACGTACACGACCGCCTGTAGATTCTTGGCCTCGATCCGGCTCTCTCCGACGAGCGCCTGGCCGTCGCGGACATGAAATTCGCCGGTCACCGAGACCTGAGGACCTTCGGCATACGAGCCGATCACCGTGGCGGAGGTCACCTCGATGGTGCCATTGATGCGGCGATCCTGAATGAGGAGCGGCAGCTGCGGATGAAACCACGCGGCGGGGATGCGCTTCAGAAATTCACTGAGCTGCACGGGTGTCGCGGAAAACGTGACGGAAAACGTCGGTTGCGGCGTCAGGAGCCCGGACACGTTGGCTCTGCCGGTCAGCGTCACCGGATCGAGAGAGGCCGTCAGATCGGAGAGGACGACGTCGTATCCCGCGACTCCCGGCATGAGCCGCAGCCCGCACCGCAGATTGATCGCTCCCGCCAACTGAGCCGGAACCGGGCGGGGTCCGAAGAAATCCGCGATGTCCGGGAGGGAAACGTTCGCCGCCTCCAGCTGGCCGTCGAACTGGAGCGCGAGCTCCGGCTTGGAGGAATCGTCGGACGCGAGTTTCTGTTGTTCGGCCTTTCGGACGAGACCCGTGAGGGAAACGGAGGACAAGCCTTGCGCGCCCGCATGGTTGGCGGACAGATGCACGTCGGCTTGGTTCCGTTCGACTTGAATAACCACCGAGGCGTCCACCGACTCCAATTTGGCCGTTCGCACGCCGTCTGGACGGGCTTCGTCGCTGACGATCACGGTGCCGTTGACGATCGTGGCCTCTTTGATGCGAAAGACGCGGGTCATCAATTGCACCGCTTCTTCGTCGCTCCTCGGGATGGGACTGGCCCGATCCAGCACGTTCCAATGTCCTGCGCGATCGCGCCGCACGGTGAGCACCGGCTCCTCGACGGTGAGACGTTTGCCGACCAGCTGCTTGCGGAGCAACGGCAGGAGCCGGAGGACAAGATCCAGCTTCTTTGCCGAGAGCATGATCTGAGGCGAATTTCGTTCATGAACCGCCACCTGGGACAGTTCCAGCCGGATTTTGGGGAAAAGGACGAGCTTGACTCGATGGACGTCGATCTTCCGGCCGAGGCTTTGCTCAAGCTGCTGGAGGAAGAAGTCCTTCAGGTAGTCTTCGCCCGTGAGATACGGAGAAAAGAGGAGGAAGGCGATGCCCCCGACGACAGCGAGAACAGTGAGGGCGACCACCACACGTGTCGGGGACACTCGAATTCTCCAGAGATCCGCCCTGAACTTCGCCGGCCGGCCTGCGGGTCCTCGTGCCGGGCCGTCTTGTTGCGCGCCGGCGGCGATGCCGCTGGTAATTCTACCGAATCGTCGAATTGAAATCCACCAAGCCCGCATGGAACCAGCAGAATTTCCGAAGCCCGGCGACCTTTCGCTGGCGCCGGGCGGAGGGGCTCGGTATAATCCGCCGCGCTCTGTCCCCGTGCGTTGTGGGAGCCGACGTGGCCGAACGAGCAGCAAGCGAACATCCCTACCCGGTCCGTTGGCTCATCGTCGGGCTGCTGTTTCTCGCGAGCGTCGTCACCTACATCGACCGCGTCAATATTTCGGTCACCGCACGCCAGATGATGCCGGCCTTCGGGTTCACCGAGCAGGACATGGGATGGATCTTTTCGAGTTTCGTCGCCGGCTATGCCCTGTTTCAGATTCCCGGAGGGTGGATGGCCGACCGCTGGGGCGCCCGCATGGTACTCGCCGGCGCACTGTTGTGGTGGTCGGTCTGCAGCGCCTTCACTGCGCTGGCGGCGACCTCGTATCTTGCGGAGCTCTTCGGCATCATGGGCGCCCTCATCGCGGTCCGCTTTGCCCTCGGGGTGGGGGAAGCGGTGGCGCTTCCGTGCTTCAATCGGGCCGTCGCCAATTGGATGCCGGTGGAATCGAGGGGCATCGGCATCGGGCTCGCCATCGGAGGCATCGGCTTCGGCTCGGCCATTACTCCGCCGATCGCGGCGTGGGTGATGGTGAACTGGCGATGGCAGACGGTGTTCTACCTGTCGGCGGCCGTCGGACTGATCATGAGCGCGCTCTGGTGGACGCTGGCACGCGATCGCCCCGAAGAACACCCGTGGGTGAGCAAGGCTGGTGAAGCGATGGAGCCTCCGATGCCCCGCCCTCGCACTGTGCCGTGGCGTACCTTTGCCGGTACCCCGACGGTCTGGTGGCTCGTGTTGAGTTACACCTGCCTGGGCTACGTGGCCTACCTCTATCTCTCCTGGTTCTATTTGTACCTCGTCAACGTGCGGGGATTCGATGTCTTGCGCGGAGGTCTCTATGCATCCGCGCCTTTTCTCGCCATGTTAATCGGCTGCCCCCTCGGCGGATGGGTCACCGACCGCCTGGCCGCCCGTCACGGGGTCACGGCGGGGCGGTCGGTCGCAGGTATGGTGGGCATGGCCGCGGCCGGCTGTGCCGTGGCCCTCGGCGGTGCGATCGACCGTCCCTCGCTCGCAATCGCGAGTTTGTCCCTGGGCGCCGGCTTTCTGTATTTCACGGTCGGCGCCTACTGGGCTTCGACGACCGATCTATCGAAATCCCATGCCGGGACGCTCTCCGGCATCATGAACACCGGAGCGAACATCGGCGGGACGCTCTCGCCAACCATCACACCCTGGATCGCGGCACGTTGGGGCTGGCCCGTCTCGCTTGCCTTCGCCGGCCTCGTGGCCTTCACCGGCGCCGCGCTGTGGCTGGTGATCAGGCCTGAAGCTTTGCAGATCGAAGACGAGCGCTGAGGCACGGTGCAATCAACGAGACGCGACCGATGTCGCCGCAAACTTCTCGGTTCGCCAGGGGGGCGCAGTCCTTGCGAACTCGATGTTCCGATTGTTACAGTGAGGCGCCATGACGCTGGAATTTAAAAAGATCGATCCTCGCGTGACGATCTCGACCAAGTTCGGGGAGATCAAGATCCGCTTTTACCCGGAGGCCGCGCCCCGTCACGTCGAGAATTTCATCAATTTGGTCAAGATGGGCTTCTACGATGGGACGACGTTTCATCGCGTCGTACCGGGCTTCATCATTCAGGGCGGCGACCCGTTGAGTAAGAATCCCGAGCGGTCGCTGCACGGCACCGGCAGCCCGGGTTATTTTCTCCCGCCGGAAGTCAGCGACCGGCCCCATAAGCGCGGCGCCGTCGGCATGGCCAAGGTCCCCCGCGAAAGCAACAGCACCCGGGATTTCAACGACAACGGCTCGCAGTTCTTCATCAGCGTGAGCGATAACAGCGGGCTGGACCGGATGTACACCGTCTTCGGCGAAGTGTTTCGCGGCCTCGACGTCGTGGACAAGATCGTCGCGGTACCTCGCGACGAGCGAGACAACCCTCTCGAGCCGATCCTGATGAAGGTGACCGTCAAAGAATAGCGTGGCGGAACCGGCCTTCAACGGCGGCCAGGGGGGAAATAGTGCGTGGGGCGGTCCGGGACGATGACGTGAACCGGGGGAGGAAAAGCTTAATATCGACCCGGCAAGGCGCGCGGAACGGACGTGAATCCCCGATAGAGGCGGTGGAATTCGTTCGTCGTCAACTCCGGTTGCCGTAGCTGCGACAAGGCCGCTTCATCGATGGAAGATTCCACCGTATCGTCGAAGTTTGACGAGGCGATCGTGATGAATCGCGGAGGAAAGAGCCGCTCCGGCAGCAGGACACCGATGCCGAGATTGTATTTCAACGCCAAGCGAATCGCCTCCCTCGCCGTCTCGGCCGGGACATCACGCCCCAACCCGAGGTTCTGCGGAGGCTGGCCCCGCCTCACGAACTGAATGTGGACATTCGGCATGCCGGCCCGCGCAAATTCTTCCTTGATCGAAGCCAGTCGCTCTTTGTGCGCCACGGAGAGCACCACTTCGACCCGGCTGGCCCCCGCCCCGGCTTCCTGCTGTTGAGCCGACGCGGGAAACCCCGCCGCGCAAGCCCACGCCGCCAGGACGGCCGCAGCAAGGAGTGACGGGCGGCGCACCTATTTCCCTCCAAAGACGAACGCCGTGGCCGCGGATCCCTGACTCTCCACCGTCACCTCTTGCACCTGCTCGCCCAGCGTCGGATGCCAGGCTTTGATTCGGTACGTTCCGGGAGGAAGATCCCCGATGGCGAATTTGCCGTCCAGGGCCGTGATTGCATAGTACGGGTTGTCCACGGCGAGCCCGTGGCCTTGCATGTAGGGATGCATGCCGCACTGCACCGTCACGCTTTTCCGCTGCCCGGTCATGCGAACCGTATCCCTCGTGCCGGATTTGGTGAGCGCCGGTCGATGAAACATGATCAGCACATGATCACGGTCCCGCTCATAAAACTGAAGGTCATGCGCGACCGAGTCGAGGTTCCTCACCGTCAGCGGATGCTGGTCCCGGACGACGGCGACGAACGGCACGAACTGGCAGATGTTCGCCTCGAGATTCGTCTCCTTCAACGAGAACGGCTTGCCCCGCTTCACGCCTTCGATCGTCACCACGACGTCCTTTAAGCCCTGCTGGTCGCCGACGATGACCTCGCGGAGAAGCCGGTATCCCGAGCCGTCAGAGAGGGCGCCGCAATACACGCGATCCGGATAGCGCCGCAGCTCGAACGCCGCGGGCTGGGGCACGGCGCCCCGAAACGAGACCACTCCGGATACCGTCCCGCCATTCGTCACCGCCGTCTCTTCATAGCTCCAGGCCGGCGTCGCGAAGACCATCGCAAACCCGACGAGCCACCACTGCCGACTGACCCTCATCCCGGACATGTCGCTCCTCTAAGCAAAGTGGGGAGCCCGCGCTCCCCACCGCACTCTCTCTGGCGGCGAATCTACGATGCCCCGCTTACTGACCCCCCGTCGAGGTCTTCGTCGCGAAGCCCGCCCCCTGTTCTTGCTCCGCCGTCTTGGTCGGCGGTACTTGCGGC
This sequence comes from Nitrospira sp., assembly GCA_035760745.1. GTDB lineage: Bacteria > Nitrospirota > Nitrospiria > Nitrospirales > Nitrospiraceae > Nitrospira_C. Next base: position 8,797 of record DASTSI010000285.1, read on the forward strand.
GTCAGCGGAAGAATGCGCTGATCGTCGACGGGAAGAACCTTGAACAGGCCCCATTGCCCCGCGTTCGCAAACGCTGGACGTTGGTTCTTCCAGAGGTAATCGCCCACGATCTTGTTGGGACCGCCGGCCCCTCCGGTCAGATGGGCATTGATGACCTCGGAGCCCCCGAACTCCATCGTGCTCACCTGATCCGCGCCCGCCATGTACGGCTCATGCGGCCACTCATGGCCGTCCACGGTGAAGAGTTGCACCTGTTCGCTGAAAGCGCCCAGCACATGGATGCTGACAGGATCGCCGACGTGGGCTTGCAGCAGCGGGGTCGAGATCTGATCGCCCGCCTTCACGCAGCTGAACACCTCCGACACTTCGCAACCCTTTTCCATCCGCCAAGCCGTCGGCTCCGAACGATAGTTCACCGCCGTGATGCCGGCCACCTGCTGAATGTAGGGCATGAAGCTCACGCCGACGATGTTGTCTTCGTCCTGGAACATGAGCGAGAAGTCTCGGTAGTGCTTCCGCGTCTCGTTCCCGGGCACCGTCCGGTCGACGATGACGTCCGCGCGCCAACTGCTCTTCATCGTGATGTCCTCGCCGGTCACCGGATCGCGGTAGCGCGAGCCTTTCGGACCGATGATGATCGACCCGAAGAGCCCGTTCCGCGGATTTTCCACGACGTTGCCCCAGTCCTGGATCAGCGCCGCGAGCTCTCCGTACTGCGGATGGGCGTAGTAGGTGTACGTCTTGCTCTGACCCGGGGCGACGGTCTGGTCGCCGGGGTTGTTTCCGACGTTGGCGCCGAACGAGTCCTTCGGGTCGAACGCCATCATGTCGACATGGAAGCCGGCCCGTTCCTTCGCCATCTCGTTCTTCAGATTGATCTTCACGCAATCCCCGACGTTAACATGCAGCGTCAAGGGACTGGGCCTGAATTCGCCGGCTTTCACCCTGCCGCGGTCGCCGTCCAGCACATACATCTTGCCCAGCTCGTTGCCGAAGACCATTTTTCGTTCGAGATCCACCTCCATCACGCCCGGCGCCGCATCGTGGTACCGGATGTTCTGATCGATGGCCGACACGTTGAAGGTTTTGACCGGTGCATCCGCCGGACAGACCGACGCGGCCGACTTCTGGATCTGCTCGCGGCCCGGCAATGGCTTCAGGTCGCCCTGCAGCTCGTCGACCACGCGGAAGATGCCCCAACTGCCCTCGGCGAAATGTGAGGCGCGACCGCTGTAGTACAGGTAGTCGCCCGCCATCTGTTGCGGGCCGCCCGCGGCCGGAATGGCCGGGTCGTACCGTTCGCCGATCGCCAGGTGGATGGTGCTGCGCGGCATGGCTTGGGTGCCGTACCGCTCCATCGGGAACCAGTGACCGGTTACGTGCCACGTATGGACCTCGTTCGCGGAGCCCACCAGCGCGCGCACCAGGATCGGGTCACCCACGTACGCACGCAGCAACGGCGTGCCGGGATCTCCGTGGATGCCCGAGACGAACAACTTGGACGGATCGGGATTGTTGGCGAGCCGCACGCTCAACGGCTCCACGCGCATGCTGTAGCCGCTCCCGGTCGTCGCTTCGCCGCCGTTCAGGAACCACATGGCGGACTTGTTGATGCGGTCTGGGAATTGATGAGACGGCGGTCCATCAACCGTCACCGCGCCCATTCGAGCCTGCGGATTGTCCGTCGTGATCAGCTCGGCCGTCCGGGCATTGCTGTCCATGATGTGCATCATGACCTCACGGAAGCTGCCGCGGATATGGGCGGAGACCGGCTCCAGCGTGTGAATGTCCGCGATGGGGCCGCTCCGGATCTCTTTCCCGGTCACCGGATCGTGGTACGTGGACCGCGGCGGCTCGGTGATGAAGGCCGAGAACAAGCCGTGCCCCCAGGTGTCCGTGCCGAACACGTGGTCGTGCCAATACACCGTGCCTATGTCGGCATCGACGTACCAGCGCTCGCGGATGAATTCCACGCTCGCGATGTCGTCCTTCTTGTGGCCGTACTTCAAGGGCGCGTCAAACGTGATGGTTTTCCCCTTGATGTCCTTGATCCGCGCCACTTCAAAGTACTTGGGATCATCCATGCCGACGCCGAGTTCCGTACTCACGTGGAATTTCGACGTGTCCGCCACGGTGATGCTGCGCGCTCCCGCCTTCGTATCGGCCGTCAGCACGGTGTTCCCCGGCAAGGGCATGCCCTTCTCCGGTTCCGGATCCTTCAGCATCGTGAACGCCCGGAGCGACATATCGTAGGAAAACCCGATGGTCGGCCCGTCGGACGCGCTCGTGTCGAACTGAAAGAAGTGCGGATGCAAGTTGATCTTGTTGGCCCACCCGGTCCGCGCGTCGTCCGGAATTTCGTTCTTGAAAATGATATCGACGCAATCGTAGACGTTCCCGCGGATCACGAGCGGAATCTGCTTTTTGGGATTCCTCCTGACTTCCGCTTCCTCTTCGTGCAACACGAAAATCATGCCGATCGGATCGACGATGGCCGGCGACTTCGGCGTGGCGGGTTTCAACGTAATCGGCAAGGTAATCGAATGGATGGTGTAGAACTTCCGCGGAGAGTTTTCCGGACACAAGCTCCAAGGGCCCTGCTCGCCCGGCTTCGCCTGCTCCGTGCTGCGGGTGCCGTCTTCCCGGACACGGAACGGCTCCAGCCAGGGCGCGCCGCCGTGGTTGGGAGCGAAGGGCGGACGCTTGCCGAGATGCGGACGCAGCCAGGGAAAGGCCAATTTCCCCGTCTGCGGGTCAAAGGTAATTGCCGGCCGCTGGTTCGGCATCGGCGACACGTAGTCCGCCCACCTGTGCGGGGTCTCCGGCTCGTTTAGCGCTTTTGTGCCGTCCCACTTCCAGTTCACGACGGTCGCATCGTGCGCCTGGGCCTGCTTCACCTGGTCCTCCGTCTTCCCCGGAAGCCCCTGCGGAGGCAGCATGTACTCGACCCAGTCCTTGATGGAAACCTTGACCGGATTGGCCTTCCAATCGGTCTTGTCCTTGGTGATCTCGTATTTCTTGCCCCCGTACCAATCGACGGTCGTGCCGACGAGCTTGTCGGAGCTCACCGCCGGCTTGATCTTGCCCTTCCGGTCGGGCAATTCCACGAGCGGCTTCATGACGTCCGTCTGGAATCCCGGCTGCTGCAGCGTGTTGTACACGCGCCAGAATCCCCACATGCCCGTCACATAATGTTGCGGGATATGGCAATGGAACACGAACTCGCCGGCCAACGCCTGTAGACCGCCGGAGCCGCCTTCGATCACTTCGTCGTAAATCTCGGACGGTCCGATGGACTGCACGTCGAGCCGGTCCGACGTGTCGTTGATCAGCGGGAACTTCACGGGACCGTTCTTCGAGAGCGTCGGATCGAGCTTGCTCGTCCCCGGCTGGCGAGCCCAACGGATGGAACCGCCGTGCAGATGATGCGAATGCACGATCTCCGACCCCCCGATCATGCGGAACTTGGCAGGGTCGCCCAGATACGACCGCGGAATGGTGGTGGCGGGATCGCCGAACGTGTAGGAGCCGTATCCCTGCGATTCGTCCGCGAATCCGACCAAGTGGGCCTGGAGCTCCAGCCTGGTGCCGTGCGGCTCGCTGCGATAGTTGAGGAGCCGCGCCGCCGGCCGATAGGTGTCCGTGTGAGCGTCGCGCTGCGGCAGCATGTCGCCCTTGCGGTTCAGCAACCGGAACGTTTCGTCGCCTGCTTCATGGTAGAAGATCACGAACTCACGGAAGTCCGAGCCGCTGTCGACGTCGATCATGGCTTCCCAGCCGCTCTGCATCTCTTCCCCGGTGAACGGGCTCAGATACCGCGATCCCCTCGGCTCCACCACAACCGATCCGAGCAGACCCAAGGAATACTGATCGCGCGTCGCATGACTATGGAAAGCGCGCCCGCCCTCCTGCAGGTCGATGGGGATATACCACTCGAACTCGCCCGTCTTGCCGGCCGGCACGAGCGCGTCGGGATTGTTCGCCGTCGCCGGCTTCCCCGTGCTCGCCACCAACATTTGAGAGCCGTTGATGATCATGTTGGTCGGCTCGTTCTCGATCTGGTTCCGCAACGTGATGCGAAGACAATCTCCTTGATTGGCTCGAATGACGAGGGGCTGAATGAGGTCCCCCTGCAGACCATTGGACACCGCGCCGTCCGCGAACGTCGGATCGTCATTGTCACGGGCCGCCCTGTTCTTCTCTTCTTCCTTCCGGACGCCCTCGACGTTCTCCGAGAGCACGTACATATAGCCTGGATAGAAGTCGCCGAAACGGTTCACGGTGATTTCGACATTGATCGCCGTGATGTCGTACGCGCGAACCGGGGCCGTCCCCGGGCATCGCATGCCTTGCGAGACCTTCACTTTGTCGGGGTCTTCGGCGACCAACAGCACGCCCTGCTGCATGGCATGCGCGCCGGCTCCCTGGAACGGCCCCCTGGTCTGCACTTGGCGTTCGATTTGCTCAACCGCCTTCGACATCTTGTCTTGCAGCATGGGGCCGGCATGCTGATGGACAACCGTCGCCTGCCCCTCGGGAGCCGGCGCGAGCATCGAATGGTGCGAACGAACCCCGTCTTCCGCCCGTGCGGGCAGTCCCCCAATCAGACCGGCGAGTACGAGGAGGCCGGTCTTCCACAATATCTGTCTTCGCTTCATCCTCATGTTCCTCCTACTGGGATGGTAGTGATGAATCGGTATGAGAGCGGTCGATCCTACTGTTGCAAATGGGTCCGGCGGAGCGCTGCGGATCGCAGGGCGTTCCGTGGAGGCCAGTCCATCAAACGCGCGTGCCCCCGCCGGATTGTCAATTTCAGGACAGTCATGGCAGTCAAAAACGGTTCGCGGTATCAGCAAGTCTCATTCCCTCTCGGCTGCAACGAAAATACGGGGGAAAACGAAGTGACGGCCTAGTAGACGCTCGGCCAATAGGACGTTGACGCCCCAGCTTCGAGCACTGGGCTGAAAAAATGCTTGATGATACGCAGCGAACCGGATTTCCCGCCCTGTCGCCCGATGGGGCGGTCTCGCCCCCAGAGACGCAACGGCGCGCGGCCGGGCTTGTATGCGTCAAACAGCGCCACTATAGTGACGCGGCATGTGGCGTCACTTATCCAGCCTGCGATATGCGGTCGTCGCGGTGGAGTTCCGATGATCACGATCCATGACGAAAGGGTGCCGATCGCAACCGAGCCGAGCATCTGGTTGTTGAGATTCGCGCTCCTGGTGGTACTTGCCTGGTTTCATGTCGTCGCCTTGCCGCTCGGCTCTGCCCCAGCCTTTGCCGATGAAGAGAAGCTTTACACCAATCCCCGGTTCGGATTCAGCCTGCGCTATCCGGCGATCTGGCGCTTGGGAGAGCCGATGCCTGACGGCATCGGGATGATCTTCCACTTACCAGGAGAGCAGAGCCAGGTGGCCCTGTCGGGCTTCATGAATTTGGTTCAAGGCAGCAATCAGGATGGGCGGCAAACGCTGGATGAATTCGCCGCCGCGCATCGGAAGATTCTCCACGATCTCTACGCGAGGAGACACCGGTCCGTCCGTTGGAACCAGGACGAAGCGACGAGCCTCGGCGGCTTCCCGGCCAAGCGCCTGTCGTTCGACTATCAGGATGAGCAAGGCCGCGGCATCGTCGAGATCCATATCTTTTCGCTGGGGCGCAACGAGGGGCGCGGGGTACGAATCAAACTGCCCGCGGCAGAGGCACAGGTCATCTTGCCGACGATCGAGCAGATGCTCCGGTCATATCAGGCCGGACGCGATCAAAACGCGGTGAGTCCCGTCATGCCGAAAGCGGGACAGAGCCGTAATGCCGAGGGTTGAATTGGAGTATCGAAGAAGGAACTGACGAGACCGATATGCTATCGTTCGACGGTCTCATGCCCCGCTCTCTTTGATGGCGGAGAGATGCTTCATGGCCTCCCGTGCGGCGGCACGCGCCTTCGTGGCCGGATTCAGGCTGGCTCCGGGATCCACCCTTTCGCCCATCTCGGCGACGCGTCGGCATTGCGTGATCGCTTCTTGAAGCAGAGGGCGTGCTTGCTGCCCATGTTCGTCGGACAGCGGCAGGATCGCCATGATCGCTTCGGCATGCTTCGACAGTTCGGCGCAGTGATGGACAATCGCCCTCCCATCGCCCATCCCGCCGTGGGCCACCATCTCCTCGGCATCGCGGATCATCGCCGTACCGTGTTCTTGAATGGCTTTGGGTGATTGTGCATCCGTCAATGAAACGGCGGCCGCGCACCATAGGATCGTGCCCGCAACCGTTGCGGCTCCCTTCATCACAGCATCCGCTCTTTCTTCACCGGCGTGCAATTCCTGGCGATGAACGGCAGACAATCGCTCGCTTCCACCCCGACTGCTCCACACGCTGCGTCCGCCTGCCTGTTCATCCGGAGACTGCCTCGTCATGTGCGGGAGGCTCGGAAGGCGCAGCCGGATCCAGCCGGCGGGGCAATTCGAATAAGAACGAGGATTGCGGGGTGAAGAGGACGCGCCGGTACTCCTCGGACCAGGTGCCCTCCTTGCTCACGGTTTTGATCGGAAAGCGCTCCTCCTTCGTCACCCATCGATAATACTGTCGGGTTCCTCCATCCACCGCGACGGTGACCTCAAAGAGTTCCGTGGGATATCCGTTCAACGTCTGGGTTCCGATGAAATCCCGCGACTGCTCCCCCTCCATCGCTTCCATTAGGCTCAGCCGATGCTCCTCGCCGATCGGCACCTCCGCGTACTGCCGTCGCTTCGAGAGGATAAGCCACGAGCTGTTGCGGTCGATCCGCACGATCACCACATCCGCCCCGCGTTGCGGCCGCGCAAATTCCAGGCGCCAGCGATCCTCTTTGGCATTCACATGCGCCGTCACGGTTGCCGTTTTGGTCTTGACGATCCGTTCGGCCGAGAAATCGCGGCCCCAGACAGGGCTTGCCAGAGTGAAGAGCAACAGGACGGAAGACCAGACGAACGAGGACATACGTCTTTCTAGCGTAAGCGGAGGCGGCGCTTCAACCTCGTTCTCACATCGCAGCGACACGCCCCATGGAGGAACGCGCGGCAGGGAGTCACGGTAGCGAGCCCGCGATTCTATCGGGTCTCTTGCAGCCCGTGGCGTTTCACCATCCGTTCGATGGTCTTCCGATCCACGCCCGCTTCCTTCGCGGCGTTGCCCATGTGCCAGTGGTGCCGCTTCAGGAGATCCAAGAGGAACGTGCGCTCGAACAGCCGGACCGTCTCCTGCTTCGCTTCCTTGTACGAGCTCCCTTCCGACGAGCGCGCCTGTTCGGAGAAGGCGGCGCGGATATGCTCGGGCAAATGGCTCGCGCGAATGACCCGTCCGTCCGCAAGCGCCGAGGCTCGTTCGACGACGTTCTGCAGCTCCCGTACGTTTCCCGGCCAGGTGTAGGCCTTCAACAAAACCAGGGCCTCGGCATCGAATTGCGGCGGCACAGAGGTCTTCGTCCGGCTCATGAATCGCTGCAGAAACGACTCCGCGAGCAATGTGACGTCATCCTCGCGATCGCGCAAGGGCGGAAGCACGATCGGAATGACGTTCAGTCGATAGTAGAGGTCCTCCCGGAAGCCGCCTTTCCGGCTCAGCTCTTTCAGGTCGCGATTGGAAGCCGCGATCACGCGCACGTCGATATCCATGTAGCGTGTCCCGCCGACACGGCGGACATGGCGCTCCTGAAGCACGCGGAGCAGTCGGGATTGGAGCACCTGGCTCATTCCGCTCACTTCGTCGAGGAACACCGTCCCGTGGTTCGCCGCTTCGAAGAGCCCCGCTTTGGCGGCATGGGCGCCGGTAAAGGAGCCCTTCTCATGGCCGAACAACTCGGACTCCAGCAGCGCATCGGGAAGCGCGACGCAGTCCACCGGCACAAAGGGTTGGCCCGCGCGCTCGCTCTGCTCGTGAATCGCCCGGGCCGCCATTTCCTTTCCCGTGCCGCTTTCCCCATAGATGAGGATGTTGGCGTCGGTCCGCGACACTTTTTGCAGCAACTGTTTCACCTCGACCATCGCCCGGCTGCCACCGAGAAGCCGATCGAGAGCCTGGCGCTCGGGAAGCAACCCGACCTCATCCGTCTTGACAGGCGACTCGCCAAAGGCCTTGCGCGCCACCTCCTCCAACTCCTTGCTGGTGTACGGCTTCAGCACGTAGTCCAGCGCGCCCTGGCGGAGACATTCGACCGCGGTTTCCACCGTGGCATACGCCGTCATGAGCACGACTTTGATCGTGGGATCCACCTGTTTCGCCTGCGCCAACAGGCCGATTCCGTCGAGACCCGGCATGCGGAGATCGGTCAACACGAGTTCGGGATGCTCGACCTGTATCCGGTCCACGGCGCGCAGTGGGTCGCTCTCGGTGGAGCAGTCGTGTCCGAGCCGCGTCAAGATCCGCCGGCAATTCTCCAGCGCATCCACTTCATCATCGACGATCAGTATCTTGCCGGTTCCCATCTCGCCTCCTGTTGCGCTTCAGCCGCCATCGTGAGCGCCGGCAGCGAGACCGTCGCCTGCACCCCTCCCTGCTGGTTCTTGATGTCGAGTCGCCCTCGGTGATCGGCCACAATGCCGTAACTCAGGAACAATCCCATGCCCGTGCCATGCCCCTCTTCCTTGGTCGTAAAGAATGGGTCGAAAATCCTCCCGAGGATGTGCTCGGCGATGCCGGGACCCGTATCCGTGACCGTCACCACGGCCTGCACTCCATCGTGGCCCGCCTCCCGCCCGGAGGCGACGGTGACGACCGCCGGAGGCTCGCCTTCTTCCGCGGCATCCAGCGCGTTGTTGATCAAGTTCAGGATGACCGTTTCCAACCGATCGCGATCGCCCATGACCGGCAGCAAGTCCTCGGCCAACCGCGCGTTGAGCTGCACCCCCTTGGCGGCAGCCCGGTGCCGCGATGACTCGATACTGGACTGCACCACTGTATTGAGATCGATCGGTTTCAAGGTGGTGGCGGCACCCCGCGACAGCGCGAGCATGCTCTTGGTCACGCGTGAGATCCGATCGGCTTGGGTGCGAATGGCCATCAAATCACGGCGCATTTCTTCCGCCAGCGTGAGATATCCGGCCTCGGCCTCCATGCATTCGATCCGGTTGAGGATGATGCTCAGTGGATTGTTGATTTCGTGCGCGATGCCGCTCGCCACCTTTCCGAGAGTGGCCAGCCGTTCGGCCAGTTCCAAGCTTCGCACGTGCTTGGTGATTTCCTGGGTCTTCTCGTCCACACGCCGCGCCAGGTCTCGATTGAGCCGTTCGAGCTCGCTGCGGGAGGCGCTGAGCCGGTCGGCCATCCGATGCACAGCCACGGCCAGCTCCTCGAACTCGTCGCCCGTTCGAATGTCGAGCGGTTTGTCATACGTCCCTTGGCTGATCGCTTCGACGCCCTCGCGCAGCGTCTGAATGGGCTTCGCGATTCGGGCGGCGACATAGCGGCCGATCGTCCAGAGCAAGGCCACCATGATGAACCCGATCATCGCCAGATTGCGGACTTGATCGCGGATCGGCGCATAACTCTCACTCGGCTGTTGCCGCACAAGGATATGCCAGGAATTATCGGGCAGGACCAAGCCGCGCACGGGGGCGTAGCCGACCACCGTATCGACCCCGCCGTGGCCGTCATCCTCGGCAATGCCCCAGCCCGGCTCTGATGAGACGATCATCGCCATGAGCTGGGCCGGGATGCGATGCGCCTGGCGGGGCAGGATCGGACAGACCAGGGGGTGTCCGGCGGCGTCGAACAGCATCGCATGGCCCGTTTGTCCGATGTGAATCTTGTTGATCATCGCAAAGAGAATATCGAACCGGTAGGAAGCCTTCACGGCCCCGATCACCGCATGCTGCCGGTCGTCGAAAATCGGCACGGCGATGTCGATCGTCTCTTCGGGCGTCAGGAACGAGCCTTCCCTCGCCGGGATCAAGCCGCTGGTATAGACCTGGTCCGTGCCGCCGGCCTGCATGGTCGCCCACCAGGGCTCATCGCCGAAAAAATAGTGGTCCGGTTCGGAACTGGCCGCCACGAGGCCGCCGTGCCGGTCCGTGATGAGCAGGCCCACCAGCTTGTCGCCGTCGCGCACTTTGGTTTCGAGCAGAAAGCGGGAGAGCTCGGTATTGAGCAGCGCCGCCGCATTGTTCGTGCCGCTCTCCCAACGCTGCATCCGATCCTGGATCACGCGCCGGACTGCGCCTGCTCCGGCCGGATAGGCACGATTGGCCTCCTCAACCGGCTGGCGGACGCGGAGCGGCGCAGACCCGAGCAGCCGGACGCTTTGGACCTCGCTCCGGACCAGCATCGTCACGCGGTCGGCCGCCTGGACCGCGACGGCTTGCAAGTTCCCTCCGATCACGTCGCGCAGCGAGCGCATGCCGGACACGTAGGCGAGCAACAAGCCGATCAGCAGCGGGATACAGCCCACCAGAACGATGGCCCACACGATGCGGCCGTGGATGGTGCGAATGGTCACGCCTCCTCCAGAGAGCGGGCGGCGTATTCTACGAGGCGAAGGCAGGAAATCTCCACTGCCGTCCGTGAAACATGACAACGCCTACGAAGACGGTACTGAACAGCGGGCCCAGAGCGGCTGCCCCTTGTTCCACCATCGGCCGCTGAGACTGTATGTTCGCCTGCGTGGCATCCGTGTGGACCGGTCCATGCAGGACAGTCAGCATGCCGGCATGCCAAAAGTTTTTGAGCACGTTCATAGACAATCCTCGTTCTTTACCTTTACCCTAGGGGCGGAGGGAGGAGAGGGCTGCGGTACCCCGTGGGGAGGGACCTAGGGTGTGGATCCATCTCTCGTCGATTCATGACTCGTCCCGGGCAGAGTCGTCTCTTTCGACTGCAGG
>DASTSI010000286.1:0-22533 GCA_035760745.1 Nitrospira sp.
CGTCATGCCGCACACGCTCAACGCGTATAGATGAGAAACTTCTAATAGATCGGTTTTGAAACGGTCAAAGCGCAACCAAAACATGATTGGCAATAGCATTATAACTCACTGATTATTCGTGTAAATACTCAATTTCCTCGAAGATATCCACAGGCCAAACATTTCCTTGACTCCATTTTGGCTTTTCAGTACGATGAGCCCCGTTTTTAGGATAATGACTACCAAATTATAAATTCACACACGCGAGAGGGAACAAAGGAGGTGGCTGTCACATCGCTCTCGTCAGTGTCCAATTCGTATCGCGACTTTCTTCATCGTACTTTAACTTGATCGTTCATGAGTTGTGGTTGTCCTTTTTATAAGGAGGGATTGGGTATGAAAAGGGTCGTACTTCTAGCCGCAGTTGCAGTGTGCTCTGTGCTCGGCTTGCTGACGGCTGAATTTGCCGCCGCGGCGGATGCCCCCGCTGCCTCGGGGCCGGCCGACCAAGTCGTAGGCGGAAAGCCCCTCAAGGGCGAGGTGACGAAGACGCTCAAAGGGCGTGTCTGGTCCCAGTGGGCCGACAATCCGGATGGCGAACTGCTCTTTGGAATTCAGTACTGGAATACCGGCGAGCCGGCTTCCGGGACCCCGGCCGGTCGTACGTCGACGGATCTTGACGTGAAACCGCCGGATCCATTGTTCACTTGCTGTGCGTGGGGATTCGTGGGCGGTACGGACAAGAATAATCCATACTCCGGTTGGTACCATGCGGCCACCACGGTTCGGTTGGCGGTCAAAGACAAGGCTCTCATGGATCAGATCATCAAGGCGTCCCAGGATCTCGTTGCCATGGAAGTGAGCCTCGATGGCCGTACGATCACCGGATTTAAGGTACTGAAGTAATCGACTTCGACAAGATTCATTCTTTTCATACTGTTGAAGGAGGACGCGATTATGAAGTTCCATACGAAAGGCTGGGCCGTGATGGCCGCTGTCGCACTGGTGGTCTCCATGGCTTCAACTGCGATGGCGATCGAAGCGTTTCAGGAGCGGTTTGAGTGGGGCGATATGAGCAAGCCGACGACCCTTCAGGGACGGGTGATTGTCCTCGATCCCTACGATGAAGCCGTCTGGATCAATATCGCAGTGTTTGGAGGCAATGCGGAAAGCGGATTGTTCTGGCAGAAGATCCATCCGGGCAAGACCCTGAAGTTCTATGCCGACAAGGGGGCCTGGGAAGAGCTGAAGAAGATGGGTCGGGTGCATGCAGGACCGGCCGCAGCGAAGGAAGTGCCGCCCAGCAGCACGACGGACTTGATTGAGTTCACGGCGGTCGAAACAGAGCAAAACCACCGAGTCATCACTTCCGTGAAGAAGCTCCCGGAAATCGCGGGCGCAATGGGCAAGCCCAAGAGCATTTCTTCCTTACGTCTCAAGGAGTGCGTGGGCAAGGATGAGACCGAAGCCACGTGCTATGCAGCGAAGCAAATGCTGAATACATCGCCGAAGACTCCTGATGGAGCTCAACTGCCGATGCAGTACGATGTCCTGATGCCGGATGGGAAGCCGTTGGCCGGTTTGATTCCCTGGACTGCGAAGTACAACATGGGCCGGTAATCTCGCAACGGTGGTAGTGTAAAAGCGGCAGCCTCGCAAGGGGCTGCCGCTTTTGTTTTCGCTGTCAGCATGCCGCTAGCCCGTTGAGTCACACTCCGTCGCCCGCTTTTGTAGGTCAGCCAAGCGATTCATCGCATCGAGAGGCGTCATGGAAAAAAGATCGATTTGCCTCATTTCATCGATGAGCGGGTGGGGTTGCGGAAGCGACTTGCGCCCATCTCCCTGCTTAGGCAATTGCTCGGGGTCAACGGGCTTATCGGGCTGTTCCAGTCTTGCCAACACTTCTTGAGCACGAACGATGACTTGCCTGGGTAACCCGGCCAATTTGGCGACATGAATGCCATAGCTGCGATCCGCTCCACCGGGAACGATCTTTCGTAGAAACACCACGTCTCCGTCCCGCTCCTGCACCGCTACGCGGTAATTCTTGATACCTTCCCGCAAGGACTCCAATTGGGTCATCTCATGGTAATGCGTCGCAAAGAGCGTTCTGGCTCCAAGACAATCGCGGTCATGAATGTACTCAGCGATCGCCCAAGCGATACTCAAGCCGTCATACGTGCTCGTACCCCGCCCGATTTCATCGAGGAGGATGAGGCTCAGCTTTGTGGCGCAATTCAAGATTTGCGCGCTCTCCACCATCTCAACCATGAACGTACTGTGTCCGACGGCAAGGTTATCGGACGCTCCGACGCGGGTAAACACTCTATCGACAAGCCCGATGTGAGCCTCGCTCGCGGGCACGAAACTGCCGATTTGCGCGAGCAGCACGATCAGAGCGACCTGTCTGAGATAGGTACTCTTCCCGGCCATGTTGGGGCCCGTCAATATGACAAGTCTATTGCCGTCAGAGTCCAGTCGCGTGTCGTTCGGGATGAACGCCGTTTCGGGATTCAGTTGCTCGATCACGGGATGGCGGCCTTCTATGATCGCGATCCTTCCTGATTGGTCGATCGTCGGCTTGACGTACCGGTAAAGCGCGGCCGTTTCCGCCAACGCCGCCAGTACGTCGAGCAGCGCCAGCGAGTGCGCCATGGTTTGGAGTCTCGGCACCTCCATGGCGATCCGCTCGCGAAGCTGAACAAAGAGATCCTGTTCCAGGGCCAGTAGTTTCGTCTCGGCTCCTGTGACAAGTTCCTCGAGGTGCTTCAGTTCCGGCGTCATGAACCGCTCGGCGTTGACCAGGGTCTGTTTGCGGGTATAGTCGGCGGGCGTCTTCGCAAGGTTCGCCTTCGTAATCTCGATGTAATATCCAAATACCTGGTTGTAGCGAATCTTCAACGATTCAATACCGGTACGTTGGCGCTCTTTCGCCTCCAACGTCGCGATCCAATTCTTGCCCTCGGTTCGAGCTTTACGAAGCTCGTCAACGTCCGGATGGTACCCGTCCCGGATGACGCCGCCTTCGCTGACGGAAAGAGGGGCCTCGGGATGGACCGCCTGCTCGATGGCTTCCGCCACATCGGCGCAGTCGTCCCATCCCTCTTGCACTTTCCCGAGCAATGCGGCTTGGAAAGGTTGAAGCTTGGCCCGCAATTCAGGGAGAATGGCCAGCGACTGTTTCAGGGCCAAGCACTCCCGAGGACCCGCGAGCCCCAACGTCATGCGACTGCTCAGGCGCGCGAGGTCCTGAACCTGTCGCAATAGATTGCGCAGCGCCACACGACTCGAAACGCCGTGCTTTAACTCCTCGACGGCGTCCAACCGTTCTTGAATGGCGCTTTGGTCGAGCAGCGGACGCAAGAGCCAATCTCGCAACAAACGGCTTCCCATCGCGGTGGCAGTCCTGTCGAGAACGGAAAACACCGTCCCTCTCCGTGCCGGTCCTCCTTGGTCGCTGAGGAGACGCACCAATTCGAGATTCCGAATCGTTGCGGCGTCGAGGTGCATCGACTCGCCGCTCCACCGGCGACGCAAGCGACCAATATGGCGGAGTGAAGCGGCCGGTTGCGTGTCACGAAAGTAGCGCAGGACCGCTCCCGCAGAACCAAGCCCGGCGGTCAAACCTTGGCATCCGAATCCATCGAGCGAATGAACCGCGAAATGGCGTTGAAGCAAGGTCGTTCCATCGTCGATGCTAAAGGCCTTCACGGGCTGAGGAGATAATCTCGCGCCAAGCTGGGACAGTAAAGCCGTGGTGATGTGTGCCGTGTCCGGATATAAGACTTCTCTCACTTCCAGTCTCGCCAATTCATCGACGAGCTGCGTCTCAGCGGACGTACCGTGGAATTCCATGACCCAGAACTCGCCGGTCGACACATCAAGACAAGCGAGACCAATCACGGCGTCGTTCTTCCCTGGTGCGCCGCGTTCGATGGCGCTCGAGACTGCCGCCAGAAAGTTGAATTGGCCGGGGGAGAGCAATTCTGTCTCCACCAGCGTGCCGGGGGTATAGAGTCGAACGACTTCTCGCCTGACGAGTCCCTTCGCCTGCTTCGGATCCTCGACCTGTTCGCACAGGGCCACCGTGCGGCCGGCTTGTAACAGTTTGGCGATATACCCTTGCGCTGCATGGTAGGGAACACCGCAGAGAGGAACCGGATCAGCGCTCGACTTGTCGCGTGACGTGAGAGTAATGTTCAGGAGGGTCGACCCTTCCTTGGCGTCCTCATCGAACATTTCATAGAAATCGCCGACCCGAAAGAAAAGCAGGGCGTCAGGATAGGCGCGCTTGATCTCGCGGTATTGACGCATCAGCGGCGTGGAGTCCGCCTCACTCATCGGCCGAATCTCCCAGCATCGGATCACTCAGTGGCTGAGAAGAGCCTTTACTCGTCAATTTCTCCAGCGAGAGACGCAGTCGTTCGAGATCGACTTCCGCATCTTGCAGGGCCTTGGTTTTTCGCCGAAGTTCAATGCGGCCTCTGACCCAGGGCGGGAACAGGAGGATGACGGCCACCAGCAGCCCGATCGCGAATCCGGCGAGAATCGGCTTGTAAATTGGCGTGGAGGCTTCCAGAAGCCCGAAAAAATAGCGAAGCTTCACCTCCTGTTCCTGATTTTGTAGAAAGAACGCCAAGGACAAGAGGAGAAGTACGCCGACGAGGATCAGTCGCACCATGTCGTTAGGCCTTCTTAGGGTTGACCCTCAATCGACGACATGAGAGCCCGGATCGGCGCAACTCCCGTTCAATCTGGTTCAGCAACGCCGTTGACGTGGGGCCGGCAGCCCTCAACGTGATGCTTCTACTTTCCGTCGACAGATGCTCCAACAAAATATCGACCCGGTCTTGCGGCAGCGAGAGGAGGGCCTTGTCGGCCCATTCGATCGCGGCGACCGTCTGGCCTGACAAGTAGTCGCTCATTCCCGTCGACTGCAGCTCTGAACCGGAGTTGAGGCGATAAAGATCCACGTGAGCCAAGGGAAGCCTGCCTTGGTATTCGTGAATCAACACGAACGTCGGGCTACTGACTGTGCTCGCGACCGCCCCCAATCCGACCGCGACGCCGCGCACGAGCGCGGTCTTACCCGATCCCAGCGGTCCGGAAAGGGCCAGCGTTTCACCGCCTAGAAGCGCGCGCCCGATGACACGTCCGAGACGATCGGTATCGCGCGCGGATGCCGAATGGACCTCGATGAGATCTCCGGTTCGTACGTGTGCCGCATGAGCACGGGCCGAGGAACGAGATCGAGTGCCCTTAGCACGTGACGGTGTTGATCGCATGAGGAATATCGGCCACGACATCGCGAGCAATTAGACCGGGCTGTCCCATTCTGCAGGCTGCCAGATCGCCGGCCAATCCATGCAGGTACGTGGCGGCGCAGGCTGCGTCCCAGTCCGGGATTCGTTGCGCGAGCAGGCCGACGAGCATGCCGGTCAGGACGTCTCCTGTTCCAGCAGTGGCCATGCCGGGATTGCCGGTGGGACAGATCGCGACAACGCCGTCGGGGCGTCCGATCACGGTCCTTGCGCCCTTCAATACGACAATCACGCCGCGAGTCGCCGCAAAATGCCTCGCGGTACCGATTCGATCCGCGTTGACGGACTGTGGCGTCGCACCTGGTTCCAATCGAGCCATTTCCCCCGGGTGTGGGGTCAAGATCGGACGAGTCTTCGACTCGGCCAACAGCGATGCACGGCCTGCCAAGGCATTGAGCGCGTCTGCGTCGAGGACGGCGGGTCGATCGAGATGCCTCATAAGAGATTGGACTAATTCCACCGTCTCGGGATGCGTTGAAAGCCCCGGGCCGAGCGCGACGGCCGTGCGTGCCCGCATGAACGGAATGATTCGATCGAGACTTGACCGCGCCAGCGTGCGGGCCTTCGTTTCAGGGAGGGGGAACGTCATGACTTCGAGCAATTTGGCTTCGAGGACGTCGTTCACGCTGTTCGGCGCGGCGAGCGTGACCAACCCTGCTCCTGTCCGAAGAGCCGCTTGCGCCGCGAGCGCCGCCGCCCCCGTCTTTCCGACCGAACCCGCAATGATGCCGGCGTGTCCGAACGTCCCTTTGTGCGCAGACATCGCACGCTGCGGCAGGGTCCGCCGCACGGCTTCTTTTGTGACGAGGAAAATTTGACTGTCCACCGCGTCGGCATAAGAGGACGGGATGCCGATATCGGCGACGGCGACGACCCCGGCATGGTCGATCCCAGCGCCGACATAGAGCCCCAGCTTAGGCAGGCCGAACGTGACGGTCAAGTCCGCCCGCACTGCGGATCCCAGCACTCGGCCGTCATCGGCCTGAATACCAGAAGGGATATCGACGGCCACGATGGGTCGCCGACTGTCGTTCATGAATTCGACGGCGGCCTTGTACTCACCGGTCAACTCCGAGGAAACCCCGGTGCCGAGGAGCGCATCCACGACGATGTCGCTCCCCGCAAGAGCGGCCTTCATCCGATCGTCAGCAACGAAGCGGGCGATGATGGATCGGCTGGCGGAGCGTGTCAGCCGCCGGAACATCACCGCGGCGTCACGGCTGAGTTCTGCAGGCGCGGCCAACAGCCAGACGGCGACCTTTGCGTTTTTTTTCTGCAAAAGCCGAGCACCGACGAGCCCGTCCCCGCCATTGTTCCCCTTGCCGCAGAGCACCGCGATCCTCTTGTTTTTCACCGGTCCGAACCGCGCTTCTAACGCGGAGACCAGTCCCTCGCCGGCTCGTTCCATCAACGTCGTCCCTGGGATGCGCGCCTCGACGATGGTGCGCCGATCAAGCGCCTGCATTTGCGCGGCAGTGACGACTTTCATCATCATCTGAGTCCTTCAACGAGCGGGCAATGGCAGTATGGTGACGAGGAGGGAAAAAGGTTCGCCTTCACTCGAGCAAGGCTTTCATTTCCCGAACCGCGCGGTCCAGCCCAACGAGCACCGATCGCGCGATGATGCTGTGCCCGATGTTATACTCCACGATCTCCGGCACGTGGGTCAGGCGCTTGAGATTGTGGTAATTCAACCCGTGTCCCGCGTTGACACCCAAGCCGAGCTTGTACGCTAGCCTGGCTGCCTGCGTAATCGCCTCGACTTCTGCGTCCGCTTCCTTGGCTCGTTTGGCGTTGGCGTAGCGGCCTGTATGGAGCTCGACAAAGTCAGCGGACAATTTGTGCGCCGCTTTGATCTGCGCGAGATCCGGCTCGATGAAAAGGCTCACGGGGATGCCCCCGTTGTGCAGGACCGCGATGATCTGATGAATTCGGTCTTTCTGACCGACGGCGTCGAGTCCCCCCTCCGTGGTCAATTCCTGGCGGCGTTCCGGCACAAGTGTGACCATGTCGGGCTTGACGGCCAGCGCGATCTTGGCCATCGATTCATCGGCCGCCATTTCGAGGTCCAGTTTCGTGCGGATGGTATCGCGCAAAAGCTGGAGATCGCGATCTTGGATATGCCGTCGGTCCTCGCGCAGGTGCACCACGATGCCGTCTGCGCCGGCCAATTCCACCAGGACGGCCGCTGCGACGGGATCTGGATCCTGTCCCCCGCGTGCCTGCCGAAGGGTGGCGACGTGATCGATATTCACACCGAGCCGGGGCACCAGACCTCCATGGAAGTGTACGGCAAAAAGAGCTGCGTGAAGGGGGGAAGCGGTCCACCTCTTGTAGCAGAAACACTTCGTTGAGGGCAAGCGACCCCGGCGTCTTCGATTCGCGAGAATGAACCGAACCCCACAATATCACGCGATAATTTGACTCCGACTCCCAAGGACAATTAGAATACCCGCTCGCTCAGCCGGCAAGGAGCCTCTCCACCCGAGACGTGCGCGTTCATAACGACCCGCATACCGCATACGATGGGACTCGCAGATCATTTTTATCGATTGAAACGGCTCCCGCCGTATGTCTTCGCGCAAGTGCAGAGTCTCAAGCTCGAGGCGCGCCACCGAGGCGAAGACATCATCGATTTCGGCATGGGAAATCCGGATCAGCCGACGCCGAGCCATATCGTCGATAAAATGATCGAAGCGGCACGGAAGGGGAAGAACCACCGCTATTCAGCCTCACGCGGCATTACGAAGCTTCGTCATGCCATTGCCGGGTGGTACAAGCGCAACTACGACGTTGAGCTGGATCCGGAGACCGAGGCCATCGTGACGATCGGCTCGAAGGAAGGGCTGGCGCATCTGTCCTTGGCCATGATCGGGCCCGGCGATGTGGTGCTCACCCCCACGCCGACGTATCCGATCCATATGTACAGCTTCATCATCGCCGGGGGAGAAGTTCGGGGAATCGAACTCCGTCAGGACAGTGACTTCTTCGACGATCTCCAGCGGGTCTATCGTCAGACCTTTCCTCGGCCGAGAATCCTCGTGATCAATTTTCCCCACAATCCCACGACGGCCATCGCGGATCTTGAATTCTTCAAGAAGATCGTGTCGTTCGCCAAGGAACACCAGGTCATCGTCATCCATGATCTCGCATACGCTGACCTGGTGTTCGATGGCTACAAAGCGCCAAGCTTCCTTCAAGTCCAGGGAGCAAAGGACGTTGGAGTGGAGTTCTACACCCTGTCGAAGGCCTATAACATGCCCGGGTGGAGGGTCGGGTTCTGCGTCGGGAACCGAGAGGTCGTCGGTGCATTGGCGAAGATCAAGAGCTACCTGGATTACGGAATTTTTCAACCGATCCAAATCGCGAGCGTGATTGCGCTCAACGGACCACAGGACTGCGTGAAGGAGACCGTGGTCCGTTATCAAAAGCGGCGAGACGCGCTTGTGAGCGGCCTCAACCGTATCGGCTGGAACGTCAATAAGCCGCTCGCCACCATGTTCGTATGGGCCAGGATTCCGCTGCCGTATCGACATATGGGCTCGCTTGAGTTTTCGAAGCTCTTATTGCGAGACGCGAAGGTGGCGGTCTCCCCCGGCATCGGATTCGGAGAAGGCGGCGACGAGTACGTCCGATTTGCGCTCGTCGAGAACGAGCATCGGACCCGACAGGCGGTTCGGGGCATTCGAAAAGCCTTGAAGCTGGAGGGGGCGGAGGAATGAAGTCCAGGGTCGGGGTAGGCCTGATCGGGTTCGGCACTGTAGGATCGGGGGTCGCCAAGATTCTCGTGCAGAACGCGACGCTGATCCGGCGACGAGTCGGTGTGCCAATCGAGCTGATTCGCATTGCCGATCTCGACACGACTCGTGATCGAGGCATCCGCTTGCCGCCCGGAATGCTGACCAACGATGCCCACGCGGTGCTGACCGACCCCGACGTGGATATTGTCGTGGAATTGATCGGGGGATATGAGCTCGCCAAGCGCCTGATCGGCGACGCCATCGCCGCGGGGAAGCAAGTCGTGACCGCGAACAAAGCCCTCTTGGCCCTGCATGGCGAAGAGCTCTTCGAGGCTGCGGCCCGCCGGGGCGTCGATTTGGGTTTCGAGGCCAGCGTCGGGGGAGGAATACCGGTCATTCGTGCGCTGACCGAAGGGATGGCGGCTAACTCGGTTCAGTCCATCTATGGCATCATCAACGGCACATCGAACTATATCCTTTCCCGTATGACGAATGAGGGGCAGGGATTCGCTGAGATTTTGACCGAAGCCCAGCGGGCTGGCTATGCCGAAGCGGATCCAACGTTCGATGTTGCCGGCATTGATTCGGCTCATAAGCTCGCGATCTTGGCGAATTTGGCATTCGGCACTCCGATTAATTTCAAAGAGCTGTATACCGAAGGCATCACGCATATTACTCAGCATGACATCGCCTACGCGCGGGAATTCGGCTTTGCCATCAAATTGCTCGGCATCGCGAAATTGGTGGAGGGCGAAGTGGAAGCCCGCGTGCATCCCACCATGCTGGCCGCCGATGCGCCGCTGGCCAAGGTCGAGGGCGTCTATAACGCGATTCAATTGGTAGGCGACGCGGTGGGGGATGTGGTCTTGTATGGGCGAGGCGCGGGGGACTTGGCCGCCGGGAGCGCCGTGGTGAGTGACATCATTGCCAGCGCGCGAAACCTCGTGCGCGGGGGCGTCGGACGCGTACCGCCTGCTTCCTTTCAGCAGGATCAGCGGCGGCCCCTCCGAATGCGACCGATGGAGGAGATCCACTCGCTCTACTATTTGCGGTTCATGGTCTCCGACCGCCCCGGTGTCCTGGCTCAAATCGCAGGCGAGCTTGGACGATGCGGGATTAGTATTTCCTCCATGTTGCAGAAGGGCCGAAGGGCCGGCCAGACCGTCCCGATCGTGATCAAGACCCATACCGCGAGAGAGCGGGATGTACAGAACGCGCTGCGGGAAATCAACCGGATGGCCTTCATGTCGGAGCCGGCGACGCTGATTCGGATCGAGGGACAGGACGAGTGAGCCGATGAACCGCTGGCGGGGATTGATCGAGGAATACCGCAAGTTCCTTCCTGTGACGGAGCGAACGCCCATCGTTTCGCTCGGAGAAGGCAACACTCCGCTGATTCGCGCGACAAGGCTCGGCAAAGCAATTGCCCCCGGTATCGATTTGTATTTGAAGTTCGAAGGCGCAAATCCAACCGGTTCATTCAAGGATCGCGGGATGACTCTCGCCATTTCGAAGGCATTGGAGGCTGGCGCGCGGGCGGTCATTTGTGCCTCAACGGGAAATACGTCTGCCTCTGCGGCCGCCTATGGCGCCCGGGCTGGACTCTCCGTGTTTGTCTTGATTCCGGCAGGCAAAATCGCGATGGGGAAACTCTCGCAGGCCATGATGCATCAAGCGACAGTGATTCAGATTGACGGCAATTTCGACCAAGCCCTCTCGATCGTAAAGGAACTCTCGGCCGCTCACCACATCGAGCTCGTCAATTCGCTGAACCCGTTTCGTATCGAGGGCCAGAAAACAGCCGCCATGGAGGTGTGCGATCAGTTGGGCGATGCACCGGCTGTTCACGTCCTGCCCGTCGGAAATGCGGGAAACATTACCGCGTATTGGAAGGGCTATCGTGAGTACCGAGCGGCAAACCAGACCACGCGGCTGCCGCGCATGATCGGGTTTCAGGCGGCCGGCGCCGCTCCGATCGTCCTGGGTCGCATTGTTGAGCATCCTCAAACAGTGGCCACTGCCATACGGATCGGAAATCCTGCCAGCTGGCAGTCGGCCCTAGCCGCGGTGAAGGAATCGTCGGGGGTCATCGACGCTGTGACGGATGAAGAAATCCTTCATGCCTACACGCTGGTGGCCGGGACGGAAGGGGTATTCTGCGAACCAGCATCGGCGGCGTCCGTTGCCGGTGTGGTGAAATTGAGCCGGCGGGGTGGGCTCTGCGAGGGCGAGACAGTGGTCTGCACGTTGACCGGTCATGGCTTGAAGGATGCCGATACGGCGATCAGCGTCTCCGTGCAGCCTCAAACAGTCAAAGCCAAGAAGGAGGACGTCGCGAGACTCCTGAAGGTATAAGAGACCGTGCGGGTATGTTGCCAATGAAATACGTGATCGTTCACGCCGGCGGAATGGCCGACCATCCGCGGCACGAATTGAGCGGCCGGACGCCGCTCCAGTCCGCCAGCATTCCGCATCTTGACCGTGTGGCGCAAACCAGTGAACTCGGACTCGTCACGGTGACCCTGGAGAACGGCCGCTACGGCAGCGGCTTAACCGGCACGTCGATCCTGGGTTACGAACCGAGGAAATATTATCAGGGGCCCGGCCCCCTCGAAGCGGCGAGTCTTGGTGTCAACGTCGGGGAGCATGATGTCGTGTATCGTTGCACCATGGTGACTCTCCGAGCCGAAGCATCAGGCGGCAGCAAGGGCGGGACCCATGATGTCAAGAAATTGGGTTCTCACGTCATTATGGACGAAGCGACTGCGGGACTGATTACCTCCGAGGAGGCGAGAGAATTGATCGATGCCGTCAATGAACAGGTGGGATCCGAGGTGATCCAGTTCTATCCCGGGTCCGGACATCGCCATTTGATGGTGTGGGTGAACGGGAAGCCTCGAGCCCTGTGCAGCGATCCACAGTCTCTGGTGGGTCGTCCGATCAACGAGGCGCTGCCCGCGGGCGATGGCGCGGATATGTTGCGCAAACTCATGGAGGCGTCTCTTCTGATTTTGCGGGACCACCCGGTGAACAACGAGCGCCGTGCCGCCGGTCTCAAGCCGGCAAATTGCCTCTGGTTGTGGGGCGAAGGTCGGGCGACTTTATGGCCGAGCCTGGCCGAGCGGTTTCACGTCTCGGGAGTCGTCGTCGCGTCGAGCGACGTCTATCGAGGGATCGGCTTATTGGCGGGATTGGAGGCGGTCGAGGCCGACCGATTGCAGGGAGCTGACCTCAAGACACGAGCCACTCTGACAGTGGAGGAGCTCAAGAGAAAAGACTTCGCGTATGTGCATGTGGAATTGCCCGATGAAGTCATGTACGGGACCGACTTGAAAGCCAAGGTCAGCAGCATCGAGCAGGTGGATCGCGACTTCTTTGGTCCCTTCATCCAAGGCCTGAGCCACGTTGGCCCTTATCGGCTCCTCGTCGTCTGCGACCCCGGTCTGGTTCATCAGATCAAGCCCCTGGAAAACCAATGGTTCTATGCCTACCACGACAGTACCTCCCCACCCGCAGCCGATGCCAGTCGCCGATTCACTGAGGCCGATGCTCTGGCCTCGGCCATCCCGCCTCGTGACGCGACGAAGTTCGTCCTCAGGCTTTTTGCCAAACCCTCCTGATCCATGGCGCTCATCGTTCAAAAATACGGAGGCACGTCTGTCGGAACGCTGGAGCGTATTCACCGCGTTGCCGATCGCGTCCAACTGGCGCATAAAGAAGGGCATCGGGTTGTCGTCGTCCTCTCCGCCATGAGCGGGGAAACGGATCGGCTGTTGAAGATGGCACACGAGATTACTGCTTTCCCGGATGAGCGGGAACTCGACATGCTGCTCTCGACGGGCGAACGTGTGACAATCGCGCTGCTTGCGATGGAATTGCGCGGGAGAGGACTGGATGCGCGCTCGTTCACAGGACGCCAGGTCGGAATCTTGACCGACAATTCGCATACGAAGGCCCGTATTACGAAAGTGACCGCAGAACGGATTCGGGATTCCCTCGAGAAGGGGGTCATCCCCATCGTGGCGGGGTTTCAAGGCATCAACGAACAATCCGACGTCACCACCTTGGGACGCGGCGGGTCTGATTTGACGGCCGTCGCGCTGGCAGGGGCCCTCAATGCCGATCGCTGTGTGATCTTCACGGACGTGGACGGCGTCTATACGACCGATCCGAACATCGTCCCCTCTGCCAGGCGGATCGAAAGAATCTCGTATGAAGAGATGTTGGAAATGGCGAGCCTTGGCGCCAAGGTATTGCAAAGCCGATCCGTGGAGTTTGCCGCGAAGTTCAACGTGCCGTTGGAGGTCAATTCCAGCTTCAAGGAAGGGAAAGGAACCCTCGTGACACGCGAAGACGAAGACATGGAGGCTGTAGCTGTCTCCGGTGTGACAGGCGACCGAAACCAAGCCAAGGTCACCGTCGTCGGAGTGCCCGACCGGCCAGGGATCGCCGCTAGATTGCTGGGTCCTGTGGCTCGGGCGAACATCCTCGTGGACATGATTATTCAAAACGTGAGCCATGCTTCATTGACGGACTTCTCCTTCACGATCCCGAGGGTCGACGTACTGAAGGCGATGCCCATAATCCAAGAGGCGGCCAAGGATATCGGAGCCAACTCGGTCTCGGTGATCGAGGCCATGGCCAAGGTCTCGCTCGTGGGAGTCGGTATGCGGTCCCATTCCGGCGTGGCGGCCAAGATGTTCGAAGTGCTCGCCCGGGAAGGCATCAACATCATCATGATCAGCACGTCGGAAATCAAGATTTCGTGCGTGATCGATGAGAAATATTTGGAATTGGCCATGCGGTCGCTTCATTCGGCGTTCGGGCTTGACCAAGCGTTGAATGGAAACCGTGGCGTCACATAGGACGGCTCAGGAACGAGCCTCGACAGGGTCGGCCCGGACCTGTTACCCTCTCTCCCATGGCAAAAGCGCCTGCCACCAAACAGCCTAAACGGACCGCTTCCACACCGATCGCTTCTGGCTCGATATCCGAGGCGAGATCCCCGCTGCTCGAGATCTATGATACGACGTTGCGCGACGGCGCCCAGGCCGAAGACGTGAGTTTTTCAGCCGAGGACAAGATCCGTGTGGCACAGCATCTGGACGAATTGGGCGTGCAGTTCATTGAGGGCGGGTGGCCCGGTGCAAATCCTAAGGATATCGAATTCTTCCGAATGATCAAAGCGACGCCCTTGAAGCATGCGACCGTGGTGGCTTTCGGTTCGACGAGAAAGGCGAGTAACCCGGTTCAAAAGGACCCAAACATTCAAGCGCTGCTTGATGCGGAAACCCACATCATTACGCTGTTCGGAAAGTCATGGTCGCTGCATGTCACGGATGCACTGAACATATCGCTGACGAAAAACCTCGAATTGATCGGGGATTCTGTTGCACATTTGCAGTCCAAGAACCGCCGGGTTTTTTACGATGCGGAGCACTTCTTTGACGGGTACAAGACGAATCCGGACTATGCCTTGGAGACGATTCGGCGTGCCGTGGCGGCAGGGGCGGAACGTGTCATCCTTTGCGACACGAACGGTGGAACGATGCCATGGGAGATCCAAGAGATTTGCCAGGTCGTGCGCCGGGAATGTCCGGTTCCGCTCGGGATTCATGCCCACAACGATTGCGAAATGGCGGTAGCAAACTCACTGGTGGCCATCGAAGCCGGTGTCGTCCAAGTCCAGGGAACAATCAACGGCATCGGCGAACGGTGCGGCAATGCCAACCTTTGCTCGATTCTTCCCAATCTTCAGCTCAAGATGAAACGCCCCGCACTCGGCGAGCGGTTGCAGCACCTGAAGGTGGTTTCGGGGTTTGTGACGGAGATCGCGAATCTGATGCCTAACAAACATCAACCGTACGTGGGCGATTCGGCGTTCGCGCACAAGGGCGGCGTGCATATCCACGCGGTCTTGAAGAACCCCGCCACCTACGAGCATATCGTTCCGGCTTTAGTCGGGAACCGTCAACGGATGCTCGTATCGGACTACGCAGGCAGGAGCGGCTTACTGGATAAGGTGGAAGCGTTCGGGATCAAGCTCGAAAAGAACCATGCCAAAGTGAAGGAACTGATGGCGACGTTAAAGGAACGAGAGAGCGAAGGGTACCAGTTCGAAGGGGCTGAAGGGTCCTTCGAACTCCTTATGCGCAAGGCGATGGGGAGCCATAGACCTTCGTTCCAATTGATTGGTTTTCGAGTCATCGTCGAAAAGAGACACGACCACGATGGGTCGATGTCCGAGGCCACCGTGATGGTGAAGGTGGGCCAGGCGATCGAGCATGCGGCGGCGGTCGGGACGGGACCCGTCAATGCCCTCGACCATGCCCTTCGAAAGGCGCTGGAGAAGTTCTACCCCGAGCTCCGAGAGGTTAAGTTGTTGGATTATAAGGTCCGGGTGCTGTCCGCTAACCGAGGGACCGAATCCAAAGTGCGTGTCTTGATCGAGTCCGGAGATCACAAGGACAAGTGGGGCACCGTGGGAGTGTCCGAAAACATCATGGAAGCCAGCTGGCAGGCACTGGCTGACAGTATTGAATACAAATTACTCGAAAGGGACGAGTAAGGCTCATCCTCGAATTTGCGCTTGACAGCCCTTCTAACCTCACGTAACTTATGGCGAAACCGGCCGTTGCCCTGGAGAGAGACGAACGGTGGGCCACAGACAGTTGCGTAGGGGGGAAGCATGAGAAAGGCGGATATTGCCAACGAGATCTACAAACAGGTCGGCATTTCTAAGAATGAAGCGGCCGACATTGTCGAACTCGTGCTCAATATGCTTAAAGGCGTTCTTCAAAAGGGCGAATCGGTCAAGATCGCGGGATTCGGAAATTTCGTCGTGAGGAGCAAAGGCGCACGGAAGGGCCGAAATCCCCGCACGGGTGAGGAAATCGGGATTACGCCGCGTCGTGTGGTCACCTTCCGCCCTAGCCAAGTTTTCAAGAAGTACGTCAATTCGTAGCCGCTGTTTGCTCACCTTCGTCTATCCTGCCAAGAGGACCGGTCATGGGGAACGAACCCCGGCTGGGGAGCAAAGTCTTCTATAAAATCGGCGAAGTCAGTCGCATGACGAAGTTGCCGGCCTATGTGCTGCGGTTTTGGGAATCGCAATTTCCTTTTCTGAAGCCAAAGAAAAGCCGAGGAAATCAGCGATTGTACGTCAGGCGGGATATCGAGATTGTGTTGGAGATCAAGCGGATGCTGTATGACGAGGGTCACACGCTGGAAGGCGTTAAGCGGTATTGGGCCAGGCGAGGCCGAATCTCGGCCCAACGCATAAGGCCGAAGGAGCTGGCTCAAAAACTCAGGGGCAATCTCCAAGCCATTCTCAAAATTTTAGAATCGCACTCGGACTGATCTCCTCAGGTGCGTGGTTGCATTCCCGGCCTTGCGAGGAGACAATGCGAAGTGGGCGATGCAACAGAGTCGGGGCGTGGCGCAGCCTGGTAGCGTACTCGCTTGGGGTGCGAGTGGTCGGCCGTTCAAATCGGCTCGCCCCGACCAATAGCAGTGCCGAGCAACTGTGCTGAGGACTGAGGTTGATGTTTCGACTTGGTCCTCAGCCGCGGGATCCAGGAGCTGCCATCGCGCAGCTTTTTTTATGCCTCACGGCCGCATTCGTATTCTGGTGACAAACGACGACGGCATCCTCTCTCCGGGGCTTGCCTGCCTGGCTCGCGCAGCGGAAGCGCTCGGAGAAGTCTGGATTGTCGCTCCCGATCGTGAGCGAACTGCCGTGGCCCATGCAGTGACCCTTCATAAGCCGTTGCGCGTTCATGAAATGAGGAAGCGCACGTATGCGGTGAACGGGACTCCGGTTGACTGTGTGAACCTGGCGCTCCTCAACCTCATGCCCAAGAGACCGCATCTCGTGCTCTCTGGTATCAACAAGGGCGTGAATCTCGGGGACGATGTCCTGTATTCGGGCACGGTCTCAGCGGCGGTGGAAGGAACGATCCTAGGAGTGCCATCCCTGGCAGTGTCCCAAGAAGGGCAGGGGCATTTCGAATTCGAAACGGCCGCGTTCTTCGCCCTTCGCGTGGCGCGCCTGATCCTTCGCGAGGGGCTACCGGATGAAACACTCGTGAACCTCAATGTGCCGAACCGGCCGCTTAGGAACACGACTGAGGTGAGAGTCACGTGTCTCAGCCGGCGACGCTTCGAAGATCCAATTGTCGAAAAAGTGGATCCGCACGGCCGCAAATACTATTGGATCGCCGGCACTCGAATGTCCTGGAGCCGCAGCAAGGACTCGGATCATGAAGCGATTGCGGAAGGCGCCGTTTCCCTTACTCCGATTCACTTGGACAACACCCACTATGGAGCTCTGGATCGCATTCGCGGATGGGAGCCGTTGCTGAGGCGATGCCGGAAGCTCCGCGGTGGTCCCCGAAGGAACTCGGCGAAGGCGAGGCGCTGAGGACGAATGGGAGGGGTGATTGAAGCGATTATCACCGTTCTTAGCCGGTTTGTCATTTCCACGATCTCGACATTCGGCTACGGCGGGATTCTATTCACGATGGCTGTTGAAAGTGCCTGCATTCCCTTGCCGAGCGAGATCATCATGCCCTTTTCTGGGTATCTGGTGACGACGGGTCAGTTTTCGATGATGGGTGTGACATTGGCGGGTGCCGTGGGAAATGTCCTCGGCTCGATCGCGGCTTATTATGCCGGTGTATGGGGAGGCCGGCCGTTCGTCGAGCGATACGGGCCTTACGTTCTGATCTCCCATCATGACCTCGAGATGGCCGATCGATGGTTCGCTCGCTACGGGGAGGCCGCGGTGTTTGTAAGCCGCATGCTGCCTGTCGTCCGGACTTTTATTTCGCTTCCTGCCGGGATCGCGCGCATGAATTTCCCCAGATTTGTCCTGTTCACGTTTATTGGTGCGCTTCCGTGGTGCTATGCGTTGGCCTTCATCGGCTTAAAGATGGGGGAGGAATGGGAGCACCTTCGCGAGTATTTCCACCAATTCGATGTAGTGATTGGGGTAATTCTCGCGCTAGGGCTCGCCTATTTCGTCTGGTCTCACTGGCCGAAAGCCCGCACCGGCCGCATCTCTTGACCTCCATGCTTTCGCTCTTCAACACGCTGACGGGGAAAACCGATCCATTCGAATCACTCGAGCCACAGAACGCGCGGATGTATGTCTGCGGCGTGACGGTGTATGACTATTGTCATATCGGACATGCCAGAAGCGCGCTCGTGTTCGACATGCTCAGGCGGTACCTGGAGTACAGCGGCTACCGCGTCACGCTCGTCAAGAACTTTACCGACGTGGACGACAAGATCATTAAGCGCGCAAATGAGTTGGGTGTCCCGTGGCAGGCGGTCGCGACGAAATTCATCGATGCGTACTACGAAGACATGTCCCGATTGGGTATTCCCCGGGCAACCATAGAGCCGAAGGCCACCCAACACATGGCCGAGATCATTGCGATGACGGAGACCCTGATCCGGAACGGCTTAGCCTATCAGGTGAACGGAGACGTGTATTTCGACGTTCAACAGTATCCGGCCTACGGCCGGCTTTCAAAGCGAAAGCTCGAGGATTTACAGGCCGGAGCCCGCGTTGAGGTCGACGGGCGGAAGCGGCATCCCATGGATTTCGCCTTATGGAAAGGAAGCAAGCCGGGTGAGCCATCGTGGCCAAGTCCTTGGGGATTCGGCCGACCCGGATGGCACATCGAATGCTCGGCCATGTCAATTCGGCATTTGGGCGAGACTTTCGACATTCATGGCGGAGGCATGGACCTGATTTTTCCTCATCACGAGAATGAAATCGCGCAATCCTGCGGAGCGACGGGGAAAGAGTTTGCCCGGTATTGGGTCCATAATGGATTCGTCCAGGTGAATCAGGAGAAAATGTCGAAGTCCCTCGGTAATTTCTTTACGATACGCGAGATTTTCGAGAAATCCCAATGGTCTGAAGAGGTCACGGGTGAGGTGCTGAGATACTTCTTGCTCTCCACGCATTATCACAGCCCCCTCGACTTTTCCGATCAAGCCCTAAAGGAGGCGAAACAGGCGCTGGACGGATTTTATGGGTTGTTCTACCGCCTTCGAGAGACGGACCTCGGGACTGCACCTTCTGAAAACCTGGACACCGCCATAGCACGTACCCGAGCAGGGTTTGAGCGTGCCATGGACAATGATCTCAATACCCCTCTTGCGATTGCCGAACTTCAAAAGCTCCGTAGTGACCTGAACAAGACCCTAGAAGGAGGACTGGCCACAGAGGACAGGATCCGCGCCCGGGAAGCCTTTCGCACACTGGGATCGGTGTTGGGCCTGTTTCAGTTAAATCGATGGGACTTCGTCCTGAAAGCGGACACCGTTCAATACAAATTTTCAGGTGAAGAAATCGAGGCGATGCTCTTGGAGCGAAATGAGGCAAGAAAGCAGAAAAACTTCCAAAGGGCCGATGAGATTCGCCAGCTTTTGGCTGCTGATCAGGTCATAATCGAGGACAAGCCTGATGGCACCAGCCGGTGGAAGCGCTAGTCCCACAGATCTGATCTATGGATTTCATGCGGTCCGAGAGTCGCTGAGAGCGGCGAATCGGTCGCTTCAACGGGTGCTCGTCGTGCGGACCGATCGGCAGTTCGCCGAGGTGGTTCAAGCCGCCAGATCCAAGGGGATTCCAGTTCATATCGAACCACCCGCAGCCTTTGATCGGCTCGTGCCGCACGGCAGGCACCAAGGCGTGATTGCCGTCGTTGCGGCTAAGTCGTATAGCAGCCTCGAGGAAATCCTGGAGCACGCACGGCGACGGCAGGAACCGCCGCTGGTGCTGATACTTGATGGCGTCGAAGATCCCCAAAATTTAGGGGCGATCGTCCGCACAGCCGAAGGGGCGGGAGTTCACGGCATTGTGATTCCCGAACGCCGGGCGGTGGGACTGACTTCGGTTGTCGCCAAAGTCGCAGCCGGTGCCCTCGACCATATGCGGGTCGCCCGGGTGACAAACCTCGCCAGCCTCGTCGAAGTCCTCAAGAATGAAGGGCTATGGATCTACGCGCTCGATCAGGCCGGTGCACAGTCTTATGCCGAAATCGACATGACCGGCCCTTTGGCCGTAATTGCGGGCGGTGAGGGAAGCGGTGTTCGGCCGGGGTTATTGAAACAATGCGACGGTCACATCCGCATCCCAATGAGGGGGAAAATCGAATCACTCAATGTGAGTGCAGCAGTCGCCGTGACGCTGTTTGAAGCGTTGCGCCAGCGAGCAAAGCGCAAGGCGACACAGCCTGCTTCTACCTGACGCGAAGCATGCCGCCTTGGATGGCGGTTTTCAACAGCTGCGCCGTGTTTGAGACGCGCATTTTTTTCATCATATTGGCTCGGTGCGCCTCAACGGTCTTCACGCTGATCTTGAGCCGCTGTCCGATCTCTTTGTTTTTGAAGCCGGCCCAGATCAGTTCGAGGATTTCTTGTTCGCGACTGGTTAACGATTCTGGACGTTTTTTGCGAGGCGGCGGAGTCAAGTCGACGAGCGAAGGCCTCGGTTTCATTCTAGCGGCTCGTGTCATGTTCCAGGTTCTCCTTTGAGCGGTGAGAAAGTCCGCTATACTTGGATGCAAGTGAAAACCCCGGAGAACAAACCCTAATCGGATTGAAAAAATTATAGGAGGCGACTTCGGTCGCTGTAAATGGAAGCAGGATGGCTCTAGTGAAGGTACGTAGACTCACTTCTGACGCTTTCCTCTTAAGGGAACGCCGATGAACGAGTGGATGCTCTATGCCGTCGTCGGACTCTTCGGCGCCCTCATCGGAAGTTTTTTAAACGTTTGCATCTACAGGTTGCCGCGCCAAGAATCCATCGTCTGGCCAGGCTCGCATTGCCCTGTGTGCGAAAAGCCCATCAAGGCTTATGATAACATCCCTCTGCTCAGTTATGCCTGGTTGAGAGGAGCCTGCCGATGGTGTCATGCTCCGATTTCCGTTCGGTATCCTGTCGTCGAAGCGATGAACGCGGCAGGCTATGTCACAATTCTGTGGTTCTTCGGAATCGAATGGAGCGCCGCCCTGTACGCCTTCTTCTTCTCGGCATTACTCGTCGTCGCCGGAACTGATTTGTCTCATAAGATCATCCCGAACACCATCACCTTGCCCGGAGTTGCCGTGGGTCTAGCGGGAGCCGCGTCCGTCTTGCCGATTGGATGGCTCAATGCGGTGCTCGGCGTACTGATTGGTGGCGGCATCCTCTGGATCCTTGCGTGGGCCAGCCCTTACCTGTTCGGCAAAGAGGGAATGGGAGGCGGGGACATTAAGCTATTGGCCATGATTGGTGCGTTTCTTGGCTGGAAATCGGCATTGCTGACCATTCTGATTGGATCGTTAACGGGATCGATCATAGGCATTGTCCTCATCGGTTTGGGTGTCATCAAGCGAGACGAATACATTCCATTTGGTCCATTTCTCGTGCTGGGAGCGGTCGTTGCGATGTTTTTTGCTCAGCCCCTGCTGGAATGGTATCAGCAGCTCCTCACTCCCTCGTGATGTCCACTGTATCCGATTAGGAAAGTTCGTGTATCCAATAGGATGTCACTTCGCCGCCCTTCCTCCTGCCACTCTTAGGTAGATCTCCAACCTCAGGCACAGTGGACGCGATCCAATAGACTCAGTCGCGCTCCAAAGACGACAGAGCGGCACGGCTCTTGGATGGCGCACGGGTTCGTGACGCGACCAGAACGATGCCGTGCTGAGATCAACGACTGGGAGAAAGGTCTCACGCTCTGTGAGGTTATCACGGCGCTCACGATCACGGCGATTCTTGTCGCCATTGCCGTGCCGACTTACAGGGCCCTGATTCTTCGCACACAAGCCCGCTCGGTGGCGGTCGAAGTCGCGTCCCAGCTTCGCATGGCCAGACAGTTGGCCATGGCGAGGCGCGAGCGGTTGGCCATACGGTTCGATCAGGCAGAACAACGGGTCGTGTTCATTCGCACAGAAACCGGAGAAATACTTGAACAGTATGGGTATGCCGAAAAGAGCGTTGCCATTCCTGAGCCCACTGGAGGTCCCGAGGTTCTGTTCCATCCCAGCGGCCGATCAGCGACAGCGACCACGATTGTAATCGTCGATAAAGATGGCAAATCCACTAAGCTGACGGTCAGCCTTACCGGACGAGTGACGATTTCATGATCCTTCCTCATGGCATAGTCTGCACCAAAGGTTCTAGTCTGGCAGAGGTATTGATCGCGACGGTCATTTTGCCGATTGCAATATTAGGCGGGATGGCCGCCTTCCACGCAGCTGAAAAAACGATTGTGCAAGGCTCGACCGCCAGTCGTGCCTTGGCGATGGCAGAGTCGAGAATCGAGGCGAAACGAGCGATACAGTGGAACCAATTACTCGAAGATGATCTCGATCATGATGGAGTAGCAGAAGTCATGATGCATGATGATGGTCAAGCGGGTGACGCCATAGCGGGTGACGGGGTGTACTCCGCCATGCACGAAGAAGATGGCGTCGTAATACATTGGACG
>DASTSI010000287.1:0-17700 GCA_035760745.1 Nitrospira sp.
GAGGCGCAGGACGGCATCGAAGCGGTGGAGAAGACCAGGACATTACTGCCCGACGTGGTGCTCATGGACGTCAGCATGCCGCGCATGGGCGGGGTCGAAGCGACACGGCAGATCAAGCGGGAGTTTCCGCACATCGGAATCGTTGCGCTTACCATGTATGAAGAGCAGCAGTACATCTTCGATCTCGTGCGCGCCGGCGCGACGGGCTACCTGCTCAAGGACTCCGAATCGTCCCAGATCGTCGCGGCCATCCGAGCCATCTACCGCGGCGAGTCGCTGATCCATCCCTCGGTGGCGAGCAAGATACTCGCGGAATTCTCACTGATGGCGCAGAAGAAGGGAAAGAAGCCCGCGTGGGTGGAGCACGACCTGACGGAGCGGGAAATCACGGTGTTGCGCCTGGTGGCCGACGGCAAGACGAACAAGGAAATCGCCAACAGTCTCGACCTCAGCGAGAAGACGGTGAAGAATCACGTCCGCAACATCTTCCACAAACTGCAAGTCTACGACCGCACACAGGCCGCGATTCTGGCGATCCGGAAAGGCTTGATCGAGCTCGATCCGCGCCCGTAACCCGGCCGAGGCTGGCCGGGGGGCTTATTTCTTTCGCGCCCCGTTCGATTTCGCAGGCACCGCGGGCTTCGTCAGGTCGTTGTTAACCCGATTGTTCTCCGCATTGACATCGATCCCGCCGGCCGCCGGTGGTTTCGAGAGATTCACGTATTGCATTGTCCCGAACGGCTGGATCTGGTCGTCGTCCGGCAAGAGCGTGCGGTTCCACCCGCCGCCCAAGGCGCGAATCAGCGAGACCGTGGCTCTCAGCAGGTCGGCCTTGATCTGTACCGCCTCGATACGGGCCGTCAGCGTGCCGAGCTGCGCGTAAATCAGCTCCAGACTGGACGCCAACCCGCCGGTATAGAGCTCCATGGTCAGGTTTTGCGCCTTGAAGTTGGCGCCCACGGTGGCGTCCTGCCGATTGGCCGCGACGGTCAAACGGTTCGTCAAACTCAATCCGTTCTCCACCTCGCGGAAGGCGTTCAGCACTGTCGACCGATAGCGGTCTTCCGTCTCGCGGTAGGCGGACCACGAACGCTGCAACTCGGCCCGGCGATAGCCGCCCTGGAAGGCCGGCACCGATACCAAGGACCCGTACGCCCAGTAGCCGGTGACGAACTTGGCGATTTCGACGGCGTTGAACCCGACGTCGAGGAGACCCCCATCCGCCCGGAACCGCACGTCGGGGAAGAACGCGGCCCGCGCGATCCCGATGGTCCGATTGGCCTCCGCCATTCGGCGCTCCATCGCCGCGACGTCCGGCCGACGTTCGAGTAGGGTGGATGGAAGGATCCGAGGAATCGTGAAATTCGCCATGCGAAGGTCATCGACCGGTTCGATTTTAAAGCTGGCCGGCGCCTGATTGACCAGGATCGCGATCGCCTGTTCCGTCACTTGCCGCTGGCCCTGGATCTGCGCGTATTTCGTCTCCGTGCTGTACAGAATGGACTCGGCGCGCGCGACGTCGAGGGCCGAGGCGATGGCGCCGGCGAACTGGGCTTTGACCAGGTCCAGCGAGCGACTATAGTAGTCGATCGACTGCTTGTAGATGGCCGCCTGGGCATCGTACCCGCGCAGCGTGAAGTAATTCGTCGCGATCTCAGCCTGCAGGCTCAAGCGGGCGAGCCCCCAGTCCGCCGCCCGTTCCTGCGCGCGGTAGATCTCGGCTCGCGTGGCGTTCCGGATGGCCGACCAGAAGTCCGGCTCCCAGGACGCGATCCCTCCGACGGCTCCCACCGATCCCGTCAACGGAGTCTCCGGGTCGAAGACATTTGGGTTCACATGTAAGTGACTGTCCGTCGCCTTCCCACCGACTCCAATCTGCGGGATTCGTCGGGAACGGACCTGCATCATCACGTCGCGGGCCTGCACGAAGCGCTCTGCGGCAGCCTGCAAGTCAGGATTGCTCGCCACGGCCTGTTCGATCAGATTATTCAAGACCGGGTCGTTGTAGAGCGTCCACCAGTCCGGCCGCAACTCATCGTCCGAGGGCTTCGCCTCGACGAACGGGCTTGCGCCATGCCAGGACGCGGGAACGACGTATTGAGGCGGATCATAGGACGGCGCCAGATCGACGTGCGGGAGCCAATCGGTGTTGCAACCCGACAGCGCCAGGCAGAGCACGGAGCCAAGCAACGCCCCTCGACGACAGGCTGAGCGATGAAGCCCGATCGGAAGAGGCCTCCGGATCATGGCTGGGAGACCGGGGCTGCCTGTGGAGCGGGCGCCGGTGGAGATGAGGGCTGTAACGGCACCTGCTGCGTGGGCTGGAGGGCCTCCTGGGGCGACAGGGGCGGCACAGGGGACGGCCCCGAGGATGTCGCCTGAGGCGCCCGCGGCGGCTCGGAAACCTGCATCGGCTGGCTTCCCTCCGACTTGTTCACCAAATCGTAGCCCGGCGCCGGCGTGACCACGCGGACTTTGTCGCCTTCCAGCAAGGCCGCGCTCGGGTTGTTGATGATGCGGTCCGTCGCCAACAGTCCCTCTTCCACTTCCACGATCTGATCCATGAGTTTGCCGACCTTGATCGGCTTGAGGTGAACCCGGTCGTCATCCGTCACCACGGCAACCTGCGATCCGTGCTCTTGAAACACGAGCGCGGTAGACGGCATCGTGAAGGCCTCCCGATCCACCGGCGCGGTCAGGTGAACTTGGGCGTAGGAACCGGGCCAGAGTGCACGGTCCTCATTGTCAATCGTGAACACCGTCGTCGCGGTCCGCGTACCCACGTCGAAACCCTTCGACACCGTGAGGAACTTCGCGTTCCAGTGGCGATGCGGCAGCTGCGGCACCGTGACATCGGCGACCAGCCCCGGCTGAAGAAACGGCCCGAAGGACTCCGGTACATTGACGAACAGGCGTAGCATATCGACGACCGCCACGGTATATAGATTCGTCTTCGCATTGGGCGTCGCGAGCGTCCCCTCTTTGCTGACCAGGTCACCGACGTTGATGTTGCGCTGAATGACCACCCCGTCGAAGGGAGCGACGATCTTTTTGAATCCGATGAACGCCTCGATGTTCTTGACCTTCTGTTCGGCCGCTTTCACCATCGCCGCTTGGGCCCGCATGTTCTGCTCCTGCACGGTGATGGACTGCTCCGAAACCGCGTGATTCGGCCGCAGCGCGATCCACCGCTTGGCCGTGACCT
Source organism: Nitrospira sp. (assembly GCA_035760745.1). Lineage (GTDB taxonomy): Bacteria > Nitrospirota > Nitrospiria > Nitrospirales > Nitrospiraceae > Nitrospira_C. Next base: position 3,206 of record DASTSI010000287.1, read on the forward strand.
CCGCGAGCTTGTACTTCGCTCGCTCGGAGTCTAGATCTGCCTTGGCCTGGCGGTATTCGGCGTCGAGATCGGGCGTGTTGACCTCGGCAAGGATATCGCCCTGCTTCACGTGATCGCCGTAGTCCTTGTACCACATCTTCACGTAGCCGGTGACACGGGCGTAGATCGGGGCTTCATACCAACCGACGATGTTTCCGGGCAGCGTGATCGATTCCGTTGCCGGCACCGGGTTGGGAGCGACGACCGCCACGGTCGTGATGGCATCGCGCTCCGTCTCTTCGCGAAGCGAAGCGGCATCGCTCCTACTCTCGTAGATTCGATAGCCAAGGTACAGGATAAGCAGGATGACGGCGCCGAGGATCACGCCTTTTCCACGGAGACGTTGGGTCATCGAGCTACCTCCTTGTGACGCACCATGCGCCTCTCGTAGATGATCGCGTAGACGGCCGGGACGAAGAACAGCGTGAACACCGTGGCGACGAGCAGTCCCCCGATGACCGCGCGGCCGAGGGGCGCATTCTGGGAATACCCGGTGGCCATGGGCACCATGCCGATGATCATCGCGGACGCCGTCATGAGCACCGGGCGAAAGCGCGTCGTTCCCGCCTCAATCGCCGCGCGGAGGGCGTCGCCGTGCTCTTGGAGCCGCTCGCGGGCATAGGCCACGACGAGAATCGAATTGGCCGTGCCCGTTCCCATGCACATGATCGCGCCCGTCAGCGCCGGCTCCGACAGCCTCGTATGAGTCAGGAACAGCGACCAGGCAATGCCCGCCAACGCGCCCGGCAAGGCGGTGATGATGATGAAGGGATCGAGCCAGGATTGGAAGTTGACCACAATCAGCAGATACACGAGCACAACCGCCCCCACCAGCCCGAAGATGAGTTCGAAATACGCGTCCTTCATCAACGAGGCCTGGCCATGAATTTCGATCGCCGCGCTCCGGGGCTTCTCGCGCTCCATACTCTCCGTGACTTTTTCGACGTCGGAAAGCACGCTGCCCAGGTCGCGTCCTTCGGCGGACACGTAGATGTCGAACAGCGGCATGATGTTCCCGTGCGTGATGACGCCCGGCGTACCGACCGGCGTGATATTGGCCAAATTGCCGAGCAGCTGCACTTCATCGTCGGCCCCCTTCATCGACGAATCGACCGGAACGATATTGATGCTGTTGACGCTGTTGATGAACGGCTGCGGCGTATAAACATTGAGTAGGTACGACATGCCGGTCGAGGGATCCAGCCAGTAAATTTGGTCAACCTGCTGGCTTCCGGCGGTCGTCATGAGCAAATTGTCCGCCATGTCTGACAGGGTCCTGTTCACCCCGAGTCCGAACGTGCGGTCGCCCTCGACCATCATCGTGGGCGTGCGCATCGTTTGCTGGATCACGACGTCCGCGGCGCCCGGGATCTCGCGGAACTTGTCCGCCAACTTCAGCGCGAAATCATAGTTGGGATACATCTCCGGACCGTTGACCTGCACGTCGATCGGCGCGGGGGCGCCGAAGTTGAGGATTTTGGCCGTCAAGTCGGACGGCTGGAACGTGAATTCGGTCCCCGGATACCGTTCTTTCAGCCCCTTTCGCAGAATGCGCCGATAGTCCCACACCGGCGATTTTTCGTCCTTTAGTAGAATCGTCAGGTCGCAATCCTGAGACCCGATCGTCGGCGTCGGGATGAAGGCGAGATTGTGGGGGCCGACCGGGAGCCCGCAATTGCTGACGATGTTTTCGACCTCACCGGGAAGCAATTCTTCGATGCTGTTGGAGACCAGCGTCGCGATACGGCCCGACACCTCGATGCGCGTCCCCAACGGCGCCCGCATGTGCATCTGAATCACTCCGGACCTGATCTCCGGAAAGTAGTCGCGCCCGAGGAAGAAAAAGAGGCTCATGGAAGCCAGCGCGATCGCCAGAGAGATTCGGACAAACGCGCGGCGGCGCTGGATCACGCGTTCCAGCAGCGCGCCATAGCGCGCCCGAAATTCGTTGAAACGGCGCTCAAAGCCTTGCTGGAACCGTGTGAAGACGTTCCAAGATCCTGCCGAGCCGGCCTGTCGGCCACCATCATGCGGCTGCATGTTCCGGGGATCCTTCCTCATGGTGACTCTTCATCATGTATTTCGCCATCGTCGGCACGAGCGTCCGCGACAGGATGAAGGAGGCCATCATTGCGATCATGACCGCTTCGGCCATGGGCTTGAACAAAAAGCCCGCCGTCCCCCCCAGCCCAAAGAGCGGGAACCAGGCGATTGCGATGCAAAGCGTGGCCACCAAGGTCGGGACGACGATCTGGTTCGCGGCGTCGATGATGGCCTGCTCCAACGGCTTTCCCATCTCGAGATGGCGGTCGATGTTCTCGATCATCACCGTCGCGTCATCGACCAGAATGCCGACGGCGAGCGCCAACCCGCCCAACGTCATGACGTTGATCGTTTCGCCGAGCCAGTGCAGACCGATGATCGCGGTCAGGATGGATAGCGGGATCGACGTCCAGACGATGACGGTGGCCCTCCATGACCCCAGGAGCAACAGCACGATCACGCCGACCAGGGCGCCGGCCGTGAGCATTTCGTGCAAGACGTCCGCGATCGAATCCTTGACGAACGTGGAGGCATCGTTGAGCAGTCGGATCTTCACGCCGGGCGGTGAGACTTGCTCGGCTCGCGGGATCATCTGCTTGATGCCGTTCACCACGTCGAGCGTCGAGGCCTCCGTGCTTTTCATGGCGACGATAATGACAATCTGTTTGCCCTTCAGGAGCACCGCGTTTTGCTGCACCCGGCCCATGAGTCGCACCGTGGCGACGTCCCGCAAATAGACGAACGCGTTGCCTTCCCGCTTGACCGGGATATTGGCGAAATCGTCGATCCTCAGCGGCGAGGCATTCGTCTGCACGATCCAATCTGTCGGCATGATTTTGATGTCGCCCGACGGGAGTACCCGGTATTGCTGCATCAGGATGTCGTGAATGTCCTTCGGCGTCAGATTGCGGGCGAGCATCTTCTGCGGATCGAGATTGACCATCACCTGCATGTCCTGACCGCCATAAGGATGCGGCAAGACGATTCCCGGCACGGTGACGAGCAGCGGCCGAATGCGCATGTAGGCCAAATTATAGAGCTCCGCCGGCGTCATATCGTCGGCGCTGATTTCAAGCATGGCGACGGGGATCGAGGAGGGCGCAAGCCGCATGACCATCGGCGGCGAAATGTCGGGCGGCAGCGCCTTGACGACGTTCTGCGCGATGCCCACGATGTCCGCTTCGGCTCGGGCGACGTCGACGTTGTCCTGCAGGAAGATGTTCGTAATGCTGCTTCCGTAGTACGAGTGGCTGTGGATGTACTTGATGCCCTCCACCGTCGAGGTCAGGAAGCGTTCGAAGAGATACGTGATGCGGCCTTCGACCTTTTGCGGCAACATCCCCGAGTAGATCCAGACGACGGAGGTCACGGGAATCGTGATGTTGGGAAAGACGTCGGTCGGCATGTGGTGAATCGTGAGGCCGCCGAAGACGACGATGAGAATGGACATCACGACGAAGGTGTACGGCCTGCGGAGAGCGATGAGGACGATTTGATTCATCAGCACGCCTCCCGGGGCCGGCTTACGAGGGCACGATCCACGACATGATCGAGGTTCTCGAGATCGACCGACTTGATCACGAAATCATCCGCGCCGAGCTTCATGGCATTCACGGCTTCCTCCACCGAGGGATGAGCGGCCAGTACGATGATCAGCGAGCGCGGGCATCGCGGGCGAACGGTCTTCAGCGTGTCCAACCCCGATAGACCCGGCATTCGGAGGTCGAGAAGGATGAGGTCCGGCACCTGACGTTCCAGCGCGGTGATTAAAGCCTCCCCGGAATCGAACCCCGTGACGCGGTGATGGCGACGGGATAATCGCTTAATGACAGCGGAGCGGATCGTTGCCTCATCATCCGTCACGAAAATGGCCGCTTCCATGGTGTCCGCTCGCCAAAATCCTATCCAGGACACCGCTTCGCTGATTTTTCTCGAACCAACGTCCCGAGTGGAATTCAGCAAGGGCCTTGCCACGTTGCGTTTTTGCGAGCGGGTGGAGCCGGTCAGGAGCTAACCGGACAATTTCCCGCGACAATGTACTCATCCGGCTCGCATGTGTCATCACCCAAACACGGGCAAATTCGCAGCCCGCCTGTGGAGCGGCGCACAGAGCGCCTTGTGCGAAATCTCACAATTACCCCGCCTCTGAACCAGGCGGAACGCCGCTTGAGCCGAAGAATTGTTGAAAAATACGACTGTTATAGCGACCGCTCCGCTCCGCACGGGGGCAAGCGAGCGTGGTATCGAGCTTGCGAGGTTCAGAGGCCGAGCGGAGGTGCAATTTTATATACCATGGGAAAGACGGAGAGAGAAAGGAGCCAGATGTCACGCATGAGCATGTTCAGGACGGCCGTCTGCGTCACCGGATTGGCGGGCGCCGTCGCAATGATTGGTCCCCAGACCGCCGGGGCCGAGACGCTGACCGTCGGGGCCTCGTACAGCCTGAAGCCGGCATTTCAAAAGATCGTGCCGATGTTCGAGCGCGAATACGGCGCGAGCGTCCAAGTCACCTACGGCTCCTCCCGCGCCCTCCGTCGAGGCATTGAACAGGGTTCTCCGATCGACGTGTTTCTTCCAGGCCCCGTCGAAGAAGTGGAAACGCTCCACAAGAAAGGCCTGACGCTCGGCAAAGGCGTGCAAGTCTATGCGAGAACCTCGCTCGTCCTCGTCATGTCAGAAGCGTCGCGGACGACCTCTGCGTCTTTCAATGATTCGTTGCCTGACCGCACCGTACGGCTGGCGATCGGCGATCCCAAGACCTCCTCGCTGGGCGAGCTGAGCGAACGGGTCCTTGCCAAGATGTACCCCGGATACAAGCGCCGGTTCCAGTTGATCCACGCGCCGCATAGCGAAGAAATCCTCGACCTGCTCCGCGGCGGCCAAGCCGACATGGGCCTCCTCTATCGCGTCGACGCGCTGAACCACGGGCAGTTGTGGATCGTCGATGAAGTGTCGACTGAAAACCACAAAAACCAGACGCCGGTCCTCTTCGGTCAGGCGATGGTGGCAACCTGCCGGGAGGAATCCCGGAAGGTGGCGGAGGACTTTCTCGATTTCATGATGAGCCCGCGCATCCAAAAACTCCTTGTGCAATATGGGTTCGATCCGATCATGTCGCGCGGGACCGGGACGACGGGATAAGATCCGCCTGATCCCTGTCCGGGCCGGGTGCCCGGTCCGAGAAACCGTGCACCGGCCGGTGAGGACATCCTGCAAAGCCCGCCATCCGACGAAGCGTTACGGTAGGACGGTCGCTTCGATGGAGCGAGACAAAATATTCCGCGTGATCTGCTGAGCCGCCTGGTTCAGTCGACTTGACCGCCAGGCCGGCACGCCGAAATCGTCCAAGCCCCAACTCCATTGAATCGTACCGGCGGCGAACACGAACCGGCCCTCGGTCGTCTCGTACAACGCCATGTCCGCCACGTGAAGGCCTCCCTCATACCAATAGAGCGATTCGGCTAGGACTTCCGTGGAACGAGGGACGAGACCGAACCAGCGATCGGCTTCATAACCCAAGAGTCGAGGAAGCCGGTCCCCTGTCTCCAGATGCGTCTCCGCAAAGACCCAATGGGATGGATTGGTGACGATGAGATCCCGGTCGACGGGACCGCCGTCGTACATCACACCGACGAGTCGTTCCTCCGGATTGTTCAGGGGAGCGTCTCTCCACCGACCGGTGATGAGATGGTCGTTGCCTGGATTCCCGTCCGTGGCGTAGGGGTCTTCCGAGAGGGCCGTGTCCTTGTAGGCCACGATCGTCCGATCCGGAGCGCCGGTCAGGGCACTCGGCTCCAGACGTATTTGCCAATAACAGACGTTCGCCGAGAAAAACAGCAGGCTCATCCCACGGCGGGCCTCCTCGATGTGAGCGCGCGCCTCCCAGGTCCAGTATTCGTCATGTCCCACGGAGAGCCAGGCCCGGTGGCCGGATAAACGCGGTCCGCCGCCGTGCGAGTCAAGGTTGGTCCCGTAGGTCACGTCATACCCTTCACGCTCCAGCCAGCGCACCATGTTGTACTCCCATCCTGCGGGCGGGGAGGGATCATGAGGGGGCACCGAAAGATTCGCGAGAAACTCTCCCGCTCCCACTCCGCTCGCCGCCGCAGGGTTGGCGCTCGGGGCATAGGGACGATTGAAGGAGACCTTTCGTGCCCGCCCCCCCTCGCTGTTGAAGTCGTACAGTGACTTCCCGCCCCAGTTGTTGTACGCCTGGTACGTCGTCACGCTGGACTGAAACAAAAGATCCGAGCGGCGCCGGTCTTCGCGCACCACGAAAATGATGTAGCTCTGAAAGCCGTCAGGGATCCCGGTGAGCTTCACCAGGTACAGGCCGCTCAGCCACTCGCTCTCGTCCCGCGTGTGAAGGCGGTACGGATCCTGCCACCGGCATTCGATGAGTCCGGTCGCCGGATCGAAATGGGGCGACGGCTGAAGCCGCCCGGGACGGACGATGCCCCCCGATACGAGCCGTGCGCCGGCGCCTCCGTACCAACCCATTCGATAGACGTCGAGTCGATACGCGGTGTTTGCGGTGCTGACGAACAGATCGAGGCTCTCTCCGCGCTCGATGCTGACGGCCGACGCATACCCTTCGATCTCGTGATGAACGGCCGGGCGCGTCAATTGCCAGCCCGTTGTCCCGCCCCGAAGATTTTCGAGGGAGACCGGATTCGCGAAGGATGCGGGAGAGAACGCGACAAGACCCAAGACAAGAGCGGCCAGACCGGCGGCATGCGGCACGACGACCACCTCGGCGGGGCGCGAGATCTTCATAGCCGGTGCCCATTCTACCCGACTCCGACCGTTTCCTGTTGCCCTCGGGTCGTGGTTTCTTTAATCTCGGCTCTCACCATCACGCGGTTGATCGGAGGCTTCGCGATGCGCGTCCTTCTCCTCTCAAGCGTCCTGTCCGTCACGCTCCTCACGGGCTCGTCATTCGGTGAAACGGCCGGACAAGCGCCCGCGAGTCCCGCGCCCGGTTCCCTGTTGACGTTGGATCGGGCGATTCGCATCGCCCTCGCGACCCACCCGCTCATCGAGCGTGCTCAGTACGCCAAACAATCGGCGCGCGCCGCCACGAAACAAACCAAGGGAGAGCGCTATCCCTGGCTGGAAGCCTCGATTGCGGGCGGCACCGGATCCTTGCGAGTGGTGACGGCGGACGGCCGTACCGTCCATGACCAGGGCGGGCACGGATTCGACCTCGGCGGTTCGCTCCCGAAGCACAATGAGAATATGGTGACCGGGGGCTTGATCCTGAATCAGTTGATTACGGATTTCGGGTATACGGCGCATCGAATCCTCGCCAACGAGCTGAACGAGGAGGCTTCCGACAAGCAACTTCTCACCCACAAAGCGCAGGTCATTCTAAACGTGCAGCAAGCCTATTTGACGACGCTGCTTCGCCAGCGGCAAGTCGAGCTTGCGGCGGCCACGCTTGAAGCCCGCCGGGCCTTCCGGGACCGCGTGGCCTCGCTCTATCGAAATCAGTTGAAGTCCAAGATCGACGTCGATTTGCTTCAGGTGGAGGTGAGCAATGCCGAGTATGCCGTCCTGGGCCGGCAGAATGACGTGAAACAACAGTTCGCGGCGCTGAACAATGCCATGGGCCTCAGCGGCGCGCAGGACTACCAGCTGGAGAGCTTCGAGGCCGTGGTTCGCCGGCTTGCGCCGCTCGAGAGCATGCTTCCTCAGGGTTTGGAGGCCAGGCCCGAGCTCCGCGGCGCGCGGGACAAGGTCCAGATTTCGGAAGAATACGTAAAAGCGGTGAAGGCCTTGCACTTTGGATCGCTGTCCGGCGTGGGCGTCATCGGCGTGAGCAAATTCTTCGATGTGCATGAGAACGGACTGCACGATGGCGAAGTCCTTCCCATCTGGGGCGCGGGTGCTACGATGCGGTTTCCGCTCTTCAGCGGGTTCAAGGTGCAGAACCAGGTCGTGGAAGCCATGCATCACAAGGGCGAAGACGAGCAGGATCTTCAGCAGGCCATGAACGAGGTCGCGGTGCAGATCATCCGAGCCTACCTGAATCAAGTCTCGAACGGTGAGCAGATTCCGGTCGAACAAGAGCGGGTGTCGGTCGCCCGCGAAGCGCTGTCCTTGGCGCAGGAACGCTATAAACACGGCCTGGCATCCATTGTCGAAGTCGTGCAGAGCACCACGCTGGTGTTTCAGGCGGAATCCCGCCTGGCGGAACTCCAGTACGTGTACAAGTTGGGGGAGGCCGCACTGGGATACGCCGTGGGAGAGACCTATCAGCGCTATTAGTCACGCGGAAGGAGCCGAGATGAAGATACCCGTATCGGTAATCGCGGCCTGTTTGCTGGCATCCGTCGGCATCGCGACGGGCGAGGAAGGCCTGGAACAGCTCTCCCTGGAGCAAGCGGTCAGCTCCAGCCTGGAACAGCACCCGATGATTCGCCTTGCCCGGCACGAGGTACTCGGCCTGGAGGCGTCGGTGAAGCAATTGGAGTCGGCCAACTACCCGCAAGTCAGCGCAGTGTGGCAAAACACGGCGGGAAATACGCGGGTGCTCAGCAACCTGTCGGTGTCGGGCTCGCTCCCCAAACCGACCAATTACCTCACGACGCCCGGCGTCCGCGTCGACTACCTCATCACAGATTTCGGGTATACGGCGCATTCCGTGCTGGCCAGCCGCGCGCTTGCCGACGCGGCGGGCAAGGATGTCTCCACGGTGAAAGCGCTCGTCGCGCTCAACGTCCGGCATGCCTATCTCAACTGTCAGAAGCAACAGCGGTTCGTCGACATTCAGCGCGACCTGCTGAGGCAGTGGCAGACGGTGTTTGCACGGGCGCAGGGCTTCTACAAGAAGGAACTCCGCGCCAAGCTCGATCTGGAAACGGCGACCGCACAGATGAATCAAGCCGAGCTGAACCTGTTGAGAGCCGAGAACGATCTCCGGATCGCGTTTGCCGTCCTGAACAATGCCATGGGACGGCCGAGCGTGAAGGAATACGACTTGGCCCCGTTCCCCCCCGTCACCGTGCGCGGGCACTCCCTGAATGAACTCTATGACGCGGCGATGAAACAGCGCCCCGAGCTGCAGGGCAACGAGGACCGGGTCAGGGCGGCCGAGGAGGCGGTGAAAGCCGCCAAAGCCCTCCGGTACGGCAATGTGACGGCGCTCGGTGCAGCCGGATACACCTGGTGGGGCAGAGAGGAGCGGCCAAGCGGCAAGGAAGTCGGCAACCCCGGAGCGCAGTTGGGATTCTGGTCCGCAGGCGGGACGAGCGCCTTTCCGCTCTATACCGGGGGCCGTCTTGAGGGCAAGATCGAACAGGCCGAGGCGCGCAAGTCGGAGGCCCAGGCGATCGCCCGGCAAATCGCCAACGACGTCATCCTGCAGGTGGGACGGGCCTATTTCACCACCGAGACCGCGGAGCAGCAGATCCGCGTGGCGGAGGAACGGGTGGCGCACGCGCGCGAAGCCCTGGCGCTGGCCGATGAACGATACAAATTCTCGCTGGGCTCGATTCTCGATCTGATCACGGCGACCGCCTTCTTGACCTCTGCGGAAGTCGGCTTGGCGGAAGCCCGGTACGAATACGTGGCGAGCCAGGTGGCGCTGAATTATGCGACGGGAGAACAGCCGTAGTGCGCTTTACCAGGCTGCTGTCACCCCTATGTCTTACCGTGATCCTCGCGCAAGGGTCCCTGTCCTACGCCGCATCGCCGCCTGCCGGCGCGGGGGCCCCCGCGCCGGAGTCGTACCTGAGCATGGATCAGGCGGTGCAGATCGGACTGGCTCAGCATCCGTTGATCAAGAGGGCCGGTGAGACGGCGCGAGCCGCGACGGCGACGCTCGGACAAGCGCAGGCCCGCTTCTATCCCTGGATTGATGCCTACGGCATCCAGACGGCCGGCACCATTCGGCCCTTGAGCCGGTTCAACATCGCCGGCGGTCAGAACAAGCCGACCTCGTATGTGGAGAGCGCCGGCCTGCTCGCCGACCAGCTCATCTACGATTTCGGCCAGACCGGCCACCGCGTACAGGCGGAGCGCTATGCCGAGCAAGCCGCGCAGGACGACATCGCGGCCCGGCAGGCGATCGTCATCACGGACATCAAACAGGCGTACTTGCGGTGCCTGCGTCAGCAACGGGTCGTGAAACTGACGGAGGACATTGTCCGCGAACGGGGCGTGCTTCGCGACCACATCGCCACGTTGTACAAGAACCAGCTGAAATCGAAGATCGACCTCGATCTGATGGTCGTCGAGCTCCGCACCGTGGAAGCGCAGCTGATTCAAGTGAAGAACGACTTGCGTCTGGCCTTCGCACAACTCAACGCGACGATGGGACTGCAGAGTACGGCGCACTATACGCTCGACGAACCGCCCCCGCTCATCCCGTCGGGTACGTTGGAAGAACTCATCGTTCGGGCGCTGGAGGATAGGCCGGAGCTGCGGAGCCAGGAGAAACGAATCAGCCAAGCAGAGGAACGGATGCGGGCCGCCGGCGCGCTCCAGTATCCGACCGTCTCTGCGATCGGCATGTCGGGCGTCATTCATTTCAGCGATGCCCCGCTGAACCAATACGGCGGGGCCCACGTCGGACAAACGAACCTCTGGTGGGGGGCCGCCGCGACGGTCTCCGTGCCGATCTTCACCGGCTTTCTCCTGGAGAACAGGGTCGCGGAGGCCAAGCAGGACCGGTACAAGGCCGAGCAGCGACGGCTTGATTTTTCCAACCGAGTGAGGATGGAGGTGGCCGAAGCGTATTTCACGGTCCAAACCGCGAAGCAGGAGATTGGCGTCGCGGAAAATGCCGTCCGTGCGACGCGCAGCGCGTGGGAGCTCGCGTCGAGCCGCTATAGAATGGGCCTGGCCTCGGTGGTCGATGTGACGACGGCGGCGACGGCCCTGCTGGCTGCCGAGGTCCAGCTCGCCGAGGCACGGTATGGCGTGCAAGCGGCGGCCGTGGCTCTGCAGTTTGCAACTGGCAAGGCGTTTACCGAGGCGATGGATGACGATCAGGGAATGGGTTTGAGCGGGCGCACTCGCATCGGGACCTCGGCACCGGAATAGGGCCGAACCTCCGAATACCCCGGCTCCGGCTGCTTCGGACGAAACATGCGGCGATTGGAGTCGGTATCAATCCGCAGATCCTGGTCCCGCAGCTCCTCCCTCATGCGTTGCTCGGATTCCAGGCTCCGCGTTGCGGGATCGACGCCGAACGGCAGGTGTAACGGATCCGTGGCCGGTTGTTCCGCCGACCGCGGCTCCGCGGCCCAAGCCAGCGCCGGAGCAGCGGCGGCGAGCAGTAGGGAGGCCGCGAAGACCAGCCGGCGGGACTGCTGCCCCTGTTCGCCGAAGGTCCTCCTGATGCGCCAACGAGCCGATGTCACGGATGCCTCAGTCACACCTTCTGCTTCGCCGGCTTCCCGGCCGGGAGGTTGTACGGCGCGGCCTGCACCTGTTGTCCATCGGTGAGTCCGCTCTTTCCCACGACCACAATCTCTTCCTCGCCGCTCAGCCCCTCCAGAACTTCGACCCAGAGTCCGTCGTCGATGCCGGTCTTGATCGGTGTCAGCTTCGCCTGACTGTTGGAGACGACAAAGACGGCCTTCTCTTTGCCGTTTTTCACCGGCACGATCGCCGCGGGAGGGATGGCCAGCGCGTTGGGATGGTGCTGGAGATGCAGGGAGGCATTGACGAACATCCCCGGTTGGAGCCGGCGGTCTTTATTCTCCACATCGATCTCCACGAGCAGGGTCCGAGTCGCGGGATCGAGCGCTTCCGTCGTACGGGTGACGGAGGCTTGGACCGGCTCTTGACCCGATTCTCGGGTGCTCAACGTCGCGGGAATCCCCGGCTTCGCCCACTCGGCGGCTTCTTGGGGTACATTCACGTAGATCCGGACCTTCTCCATATCCATGATCGTGAACAGCGGCGTCGCCTGAGTTGATGAGCCGGTCGCGGCCTGAATGAGGGCGCCGGGATCGGCAAACCGGGCAGTGATGATGCCGTCGAACGGCGCATAGACTTTTGTATAGTCGAGAAGACTCTTGCGGCTGTCCCGCAGATGCTTCGCAGACTCCGCCGCGGCCCTGGCGACATCGACGTCTTGCTTGGCGATGATGTCGTGATTCTCGTTCCAGACGCTCAGATACCGCTCGTAGGTCACCCGTTTGATCTCGTAATCGGCCTGGGCCTGCTTGTACTGGTCTTCGATCTCCGGCGCTTCCGTCACGGCCAGCAATTGCCCCTTTTTGACGGCATCGCCTTTGTCCACGCCAATCCATTTGACGTATCCCGAAATTTTTCCGTACAGGGTGGCCTGATACCAGGGCGAAATGTTTGCCGGGAGGGTGAGCGTGCGGCTGATATCCCGCCGCTCGACCTTCACGACTTGAACCGGCTGCGCGCCGGCGGCTGAGACGGTCTTCTCCGCGCTATGCCCTGCATCCGGCGACGACACCGTCTGCTCTTGGCCTTGAATGATCATGAAGACCACGGCCAGGAAGAAGAGCCCCGCTGCCACGGAAAGGGTCACCTTCATGCGCGAGGAAGGCGTCATGTCGTCAAGGGAAGGGTCATGGCCGAGAGTATAGTACAGTCCCATAGGGCCTCCAAATCAATGATTCTCTCGTGCCGCTTCCGCCAATCGCCCAGCCGATCGCCGCCTGGCCAGCGCGTGGAGAACGGGGATGAAGAGCAGCGTCATGAAGGTGGAGACGGTCAGGCCCCCGATGACGGCCCGGGCGAGCGGCATGTTGCTCTCGCTGCCTTCGCCGATGCCCAGCGCCATCGGGGCCAAACCGATCACCGTCGCCAAAGAGGTCATGAGAATGGGCCGGATGCGCAGTTTCCCTGCCTCGACGACCGCTTCTTCCAGCGGCACCCCTTCGCGCAGCCGGTTGTTGGCAAAATCCACGAGCAGGACGCTGTTGGAGACCACGATCCCGATCATCATCAGCGTGCCGATCAACGATTCCACGTTGACGGACGTATGCGTCGCCCACAGCATCCAAATCACGCCGATGAAGCCGAGGGGCACCGCAAACATCACGACGAACGGATCGAGCCAGGACCGGAACAATCCGACCATCACGAGATAGATCAGCACCATGGCGAGGGGAAGCGTACCGGCAAATCCGCTGATGGCGGCCCGCATGCTGTCCACTTCTCCCTTGAAGGTCAGGACTACGTCCTTGGGAATCTCCAGCTTGGAGACGGCTTCTTCGATCTTGGTGGCCACGTGTCCGAGGTCGTTTCCCGGGACGCCGATGAGGACGTCCATGGTTCGCTGGAGATTGTAGTGATCGACCGTCTCCGGGCCGACCTTTCGCACGACGTCGACCAGGTCGCGCAGAACCACCGGCGTTCCGCCGTTCGCGATCACGCCGGGCAGCCTCGGCAGCTCCGGAAACGGCGTCTGCCCGAGCACGAGCGAACTGCCGCGGAGTCTCGCCCCACCCACGCTGACCGCCATGGGCTGATCGACATGGATGCCGACGAGCGGCATGTTCAGGAAGTCTTCAAAGTCGACGAGAATCTGCTCGGGGAATTGCGTCACGACGAAATAGGCGTTGTTCGTGCGCGGGTCGATCCAGTAGCCGGGGTTCAAGGTAACGTTCGACGAGAGGCCGGTCACCAGATCGGTCACGATCTGATGCTCGTTCAGTCCGACGTACGAGGCCTTGGCGCGATTGACGTCGAGATGGATCTCCGGATAATCCATCCCTTGACGGACTTGCACATCGACCGTGCCCGGAATGTTGGCCACGACCTCGCGAACCTGACTCGCCGTCGCCGCAAGATCGGACAGCTTGGGTCCGCTGACTTTGATGTCGATCGGCGCGGGCAGCCCGAAATTGATGACGTCGCTCACGATGCCGCCAGTCTGGAACGAGAACTTCAGACCCGGCAGCTCACGGTATAACGCCTGCCGCAATTTCACGATGATGTCGTCAGTGCGGGTCTCATGGTCCCGTTTGAGGCTCACGAGGACGAAGCCCTGATGCGGACCGTTGACCGGCGTATAGAGAACCATCCAGCCCTGCGGCAATCCGACATTCGAGACGAGCTGGTCGAGCTCCTGCGAGGGCACCGCCTCTTTGATCAGCTCCTCGATCTTGGCGGTAATCGCCTCGGTCTTCTCGATCCTCGTGCCCTCCGGCGCCGAGAAGTTAAGAATGAACGAACCCGCATCGACTTTCGGGAAGAATTCGGTGGCCAACAACGGCGCCATGAACAGGGAGCCGATGAAGACGATCGTGACGCTGACGATGACCGTCGCCTTGTGAGCGAGACACCAGCGGAGCACGCGCACGTACCGCTCGACGAAGGGATCGAAGAGATTGATCCGGTCCCAGATCGCCGCCAGACGGCCCGGCCGCGGACTCCCGTGCGCCGGACCATGATGGCCGTGCCCGCGCATAAGCCACGCC
>DASTSI010000288.1:0-9607 GCA_035760745.1 Nitrospira sp.
CGCTGATCCCTGCATAGAACGCACCTCCGCCGGCTACGGCGGGGATGCGCTCGCCTGCATTGATCAGTTCAGGGCACGGCGGAGATCACGTGCAGCAGCGCTAAGACACATGCACGCGTGCAGCAGGATCGGATTCCCGCCCGGTAGACCCACATAGCGCATGACGTAGTCACGCGCGCTGATGAGCTGCCGTAGGTAATCCCGTTCCGTACCGTCATTGTCCGCGGTGAGGATGCGTTCCGCCCTCCGGAGGATCGCCCTAGCGCCGCTCCCTACGGGAGTGCACCAGATCAGTTGACCAATGATCTCCGGAGCTTCGTATGCGTTCATTTCTTCCCATCCCTTGCGTTAGTCGGGCCGTGTGTGTGCTCCCCCCTGCCCCGCCGACCGACGGGGCAAGTTCTGTGACTTTCTCCAGGTGGCGCGATAGCGCCACCTGGAGAAAGTCACCATCGGGAGGGAGGCGCACGCGCGGCAGCATGCCGCGATTCACAAGCGCAGAGCCGTTCAGACGACCAAGACCGCCGTACGGTTTTCCGACTCACAGTGAGAGACGCGGCATGCTGCCGCGCGTGCAATCCACTCTGGAGTTCTCAAGCATCGACCGCCCGCGACACCGTGCGCCCCGCTGGGCGGGGCGCCGTGCGCCGGGGGCGTATCCGTATCCAAGCCACGTGGTCTAGTTACGTCCACCGTCGCGGCCACTCAGTTACGAATTCGTTACATTCCCGTGACATGGCGCAGGGGTTGACCTGCATCGATGCCGTATGCGCAGGGGTTGACAACTGGATGTTCGAACGCTCGGGGTGGGGGGCGGGGGAGTGTTTCCCCCCGCCCGGCTGGACCTGGATTGTTCGATGATCATCGAACAATTCGGCCTCGGCCGGCACGGCTGGCCTCCCGAGTTGGGGACTCCCCCCACAGTTCGACGTGAATTTCATCCGTTTTGTCCGTTTGGATCGGTCCATTTGGAGCGGTCCAACGGCCGGCTCCGCCGGCTTGACCCGGGGGGTTTTAAACGCCCGCCGCTTCGCGACGGGCATAGAGTCTCATCGTAAAATTTTGGATAAACGCACTGGTCAGCGGGCTGGAGAAGATTTTACCTTTGAAATCACACCCAAAACCCCTCTCCGGTGTGCGTATATATATGAAGGGGGTTTTAAGTGAAGGGCTGAACGAAGTGCAGCCCGAAACGCGAAACCCCCTTTCAGGGGTTTCGTCGGAGCGCAGCGGAGTGCAGAGCGAAGCTCGAAACGCAGCGAAACGACGGCGAAACCCAAGGGGAGGCGCCCAGAGGGGCGCCTCCCTAAATGGAGACCTCAGTTTGGAAGTGGTGGCCCTATGAGCCGCTCCTCTTCCAGGTACTCGATGAAGTCCTCAGGGACGTCCGCCCCTTGGACTCCGGTGATGAGCGCGGTGCCTCGCGCGACGAGATCGACCACAAAGAGGCTCGCGAGTTCGTTGATCTTGATGTCGCGGCTCCGCGGATCGGCCGTCGTGAAGACGGCGATCGCGGCACGGAACGTCGGGACGACCCGCCGCGACGTGGGCCGGCCGCCCAGGGCGGCGGCCTGGAGATCCAGCGGCATCATCGTCACCGGGCCGACGACTGGGATGATCAACGCCTTGATCATCGCCACCCCCTCATATGGAGCGGCCCCCACGGGCGACCGGGGTGGCACCCGTGAGGGCCTGACCTTCACCATGCAGCCCGACCCCCAAACTCGGCCTCCCCCCTGTTGTAGGGCCGAGGTTTTCGGTCGCGCCGTAACCACGATAGGTGGTCTAGTTACCTTCGTCAACCCTCGCGCCAGGCGATCGGGTGACCGGGGAACGACAGCGCCCGCTTGACCCACCCCTCCGGCTCGGTGGCGTCACCTCCATCCCAGGTCAGGGCCTGGCCCACGGCCAGGAGATAGGTCTCGACCCCGGTGCCGGCGTAGCACCAGCCACGGTCGTACAGCACGTGATCCGGTGATGTCGTCCGCACGAGCCGATGGTTATAGCCCATCCGCAGTACATCGACGCACCGCCCGTCCGGCAGGTCTTTGACGTGAACTCCGCCCCGGATGGGGCGGATCTCGATGCCCTGTTTCCGCAGCTCGACCAAGTTTGCGATGTGCCACCACTCATCCATGAGCGTTAGACCGTAGGAGGGTTCGTCACGCCTCGTCAACCCCGCCAGCCCCGGCGAATGAGCATCGAGGACGCGAAGAAGCGCGTCCCCGATCTGATCGCCGCCGGCCGGACGGTCAAGGACGCCATGACCCTGGTGGGCCGGACGACCAAAACGTATGAGTACTGGCGCAAGAATGACCCGGATTTCCGACGCCGTGTCGATCTGGTGCGCGAGCTGCGAAATATCGAGGTCGGCAAAAAGCGGGAGCTTAACGCCGGGGAGTTCGCGGAGTTCCGCGAGCGCTATCTCGGGATGAGAACGTTCACGCATCAGCATCAATGGATCGACCTGATTGAGGGGCGCACGCCGCGGGACCTGCATCCGGCGATCAAATATGAGCCGGGTGACAAGAATTTCATCCTCATCAACTGCCCGCCAGAGCATTCCAAGTCGATCACGCTCAGCGTGGACTATCCGACGTACCGGATCTGTCAGGACCCCGCCGAGCGGATTCTGATCGTTTCTGAAACGCAGAAGCGGGCAAAAGAATTTCTCTACGCGATCAAGCAGCGCTTGACGCATCCGCGGTATGGAGATCTGCAACTCGCGTTCGGGCCGCCGGGCGGCTACAAGCAGTCCGCGGACGCGTGGCGCGACGATTATATCTACATCGGCGGGGATCTGCGGGATTCGCCGGAGAAAGACCCTACCATTCAAGCCATCGGCATCGGCGGTCAGATCTATGGCGCCCGCGCAACGCTGATCATTCTCGATGACTGCGTGGTTCTGGGGAACGCCCATCAGTTCGAGAATCAGATCCGTTGGATTCAGCAGGAGGTTTTGACGCGGCTTGGGCCGGGCGGGAAATTGATCATCGCGGGCACCCGCGTTGACGCCATGGACCTCTATCGAGAGCTGCGGAATCCGGATCGATACCCGGACGGGCATAGCCCGTGGTCGTATCTGGCCCAGCCGGCGATTCTGGAATTCGCGGATGACCCCGAGGATTGGGTGACGCTCTGGCCTAGGTCGGACCACCCGTGGCCCGGCGTGGATGAGGAGCCCGACGAAGACGGGCTATATCCCCGTTGGTCCGGTAAGCATTTGTACCGCCGCCGTGGGCTCTTGGACCCCAAGACGTGGGCCATGGTCTATATGCAGGCCGACGTCTCCGAGGCCACGATTTTCGACCCTGCGAAGGTCCGCGCCTGCGTCAACGGCAATAGAACGTGCGGCCCGCTCCAGAAGGGCAACAAATATCATCGCCCCGAGGGCATGGACGGCATGTATGTCGTGTGCAGTATGGACCCGGCCATGGCCGGCGACACGGGTGTCATCGCCTACGCGGTGGACCTGCGGGACCAAAAACGCTATGTGCTTGAGGGCATGAAGATGGCGGCGCCGACGCCGCAACGCATTCGAGATGTGATCTTCGGCTGGACAGAGAAATACCGCCCTCAATGCTGGGTCGTGGAAAAGAACGCTTTTCAACTCTTCCTCACCCGCGACGAGGAGATCCGATCGTATCTCGCGTCCCGCGGTGTCACGATGCGCGAGCACTACACCGGAAGCAACAAACTCGATCCAGATTTCGGCGTGGCGAGCCTCGCCCCGCTGTTCGACCAGGAACTAATCGAATTGCCCTCCACTCACAACAATGAGGGAACGAAGGCTCTCGTAGAGCAACTGATCACCTGGTCACCGGGAATAAAGGCCAAAGATCTCAAACAGGATCTCCCCATGGCTTTGTGGTTCGGCGAGATCGCGGTACGCGAAGTGCTCGAACAACGAACCATGGCCCCGCACCGCGTCAAGGCGAGCAAATTCGTCCCCCGGTACGCGCAGCGGCGACAGATCGTCGTTGACCTGAATGAGTACATGCAGAGGAAAGAGGCGCTTGAGCGTGGGTATAGCTACCTGCCCGCTGTGTGAGTGGCGAATGGTCGCGCCCTCGCGGGCCGCAGCCGGACGAAGGGTCGAATGGCTGAGCCATATTGAGGACCACATTCTTTATCAGCGCCGCCAGATGGATGCACTCGACATCCGGGGCTTCACCTCGTGCCGCCCGTGCCTGCGGGCGCTCCTCGCCGATGTCCCGGCTCATCGCCCCTGCTATGCGGTGGGCTGCTCGTGTGGGTGCTCGTGCTGACGCCGGAACGCGTTGAACGCGTCCGTGAGCTGATCGACAGCTCGTACACCATCGTCACCGACGCGATCGAAAACCATGTGCTCGCCGATGGCCGCGACCTCGCGGCCGTGGTGATCCTTTTTTCCGGCGGGAATGACAGCACGGTACTGGCGCATTTGTTCAGGCGGCACGCCAACTACGCGGCGCACATCAATACCGGGATCGGGATCGAGCAGACTCGTGAATTCGTACGGGATATCTGCAAGGCGTGGGAATTGCCTCTGATAGAGGAGTCTCCCCCGCCGGGAAACACGTATGAAGAGCTGATCATGGATCAGGGTTTCCCCGGCCCGGCGCACCACTGGAAAATGTACCAGAGGCTCAAGGAACGGGCGCTGCGGAACGTGCGCCGACAGCTTGTCTCCAATCCCCGCCGCGAGCGTGTGGTGTTCCTGGCCGGCCGTAGGCGCGACGAGTCGCGCCGCCGCCAGGACATTCCGACCGTGGAGCGTGAGGGCTCCGTCGTATGGGTGTCACCGCTGGCGAACTGGACCGCACTCGACCTAAACACCTACCGCAGCCTCGCCGACGTCCCTCGCAACGAGGTCGCGGACCTGATCCACATGAGTGGTGAATGCCTGTGCGGTGCGTTCGCCAAGCCCGGCGAGCTGGAAGAGATCGCTTTTTGGTTCCCCGAGGTGGCGGAACACATCCATGAACTTGAAAGGAAGGTTGCCGCCGCAGGCCAGGCCCGTTGTCAATGGGGCTGGGGTGCGTACAGGGACAAGACCCGGTCTAAGGCCGGGCCGCTGTGTAGTTCCTGCGTGGCGCTAGCCGCATGAAACATCTTGTCCAGTTCTCGACGGGTGCCGGCTCTGCGGAGGTCGCTTGGCGCGTCGTAGACCAGTACGGCCCCGATGCCGTCGTGGCACTCAGCGCAGACACCCGCGTTGAGGATGAGGACAATTGGCGCTTCGGCCGTGAGGTGATCGAACGTCTCGGCTGTGAGTGGGTCGTCCTGACGGATGGCCGCACCCCCATGCAGGTGGGGCGAGATGCCCGCTGTGTACCAAACAACCGCATGGCGGTGTGCAGCCGCGTCCTCAAGCGTGAGCTACTCCGCCGCTACATCGATCAGCACTATGACCCCGCCGAGTGCATCATCTACCTCGGGTACGACTGGACCGAAGAACACCGAATCAAGGCCGCCCGGCCACAGTGGCAGCCCTACACAATTGAGGCTCCGCTGATGGACCCGCCCCACCTCATGAAAGAGCAGATTCTAGATTCGTTCCGAGCGCGCGGCATCGAGCCGCCGCGACTTTATGCGCAAGGATTCGCGCACGCGAATTGCGGCGGTGATTGTGTCCGTGGCGGTCAAGCGCAGTGGGCACTCCTCCTTGAGAAGAACCCCGAGCGCTACCGCGAGTGGGAAGCAGAGGAAGAGGAGAGCCGCGCAGCCCTCGGCAAAGACGTTGCGATTTTGCGTGACCGCCGGGGAGGGAAGACCACGCCGTTGACGCTTCGACAGTTCCGCCGCCGCATCGAATGCGGTAAGGCAGACGTCGACTCGACGGATTGGGGCACGTGCGGTTGCTTCGTTGCGGATGAGGTTGCCGCCTAATGCTGAGCGTTCACGACATCCGGTGCAAGGTCGATGCCCTGAAGCAGGCTGCGCATACCCGCGACCAGCGGCACGCCGATATTCTGGCGGTCCGATCCGGCGAAGTCGAGAAGGCTTTCCCGGACATGTTCAGCTCGGATTACCCAAAGCCGGTAATCGCCAACTTCATCGATATCGCCGCGCGTGACACCGCGGAAACCCTCGCTCCGTTGCCGGCCTTCAATTGCTCCGCCACCAACATGGTGTCCGATGCCGCGCGCAAGCGCGCGGACAAGCGCACCAAGGGTGCGGCCTACTACATTCAGCATTCCAGGCTTCAGACGCAGATGTATCGGGGCGCGGACTGGTATGGCTCGTTCGGCTTTATGCCGATCCTCGTTGAGCCAGACTATGACGCGAAGTGCCCGCGGCTCACGATCGAAAGCCCGCTTGGCGCGTATCCGGAGTTCGACCGCTGGGGACGATGCATTTCCTTCACGCGGCGCGTGAAGAAGCGCATCTCCGAACTGTGCGCCGAATGGCCTGAATATGCGCGCTACCTCGCCGGGCCGTCCTCCGGGTATGACACCAACGGAATGCTTGAGGTCGTACTGTACCGGGACGCCGATCAGACGATTTTGTTCGTTCCGGAGCGGGCGAACCTGGTGCTGTCTCAGGCCGAGCAGCGGCTAGGGGAGTGTCCCATGTCGGTCGCCCGCCGGCCGGGCGTGGACGACGACATGCATGGCGCCTATGACGATGTGCTGTGGGTGCAGCTCGCGCGGCATCGTTTCGCGATGCTCGCGATGGAAGCCGCGGAACTCAGTGTTGAGGCGCCGTTGGCGCTTCCGCTGGACGTGCAGACCCTTGAGTTCGGTCCTCATGCGACCCTGCGGTCTAACTCGCCGGAGAAAATTCGTAAGGTCGCCACCGAGCTGCCTCAGGGTGCTTTCGCCGAAGGTCAGCTGCTTGACCAGGAACTACGTGTAGGCGCCCGCTATCCGGGCGTGCGCACCGGGCAGAGCCCGGCGAGTTCCATCGTCACCGGAAACGCGGTGCAAGAACTCGGCGCGGGGTTCGATTCGCAGATCAAGGCGACACAAGACGTTTTCGTCGAGACGTTCACGAACGCCATGCGCATGGCGTTCAAGCTCGATGAGACCTATTGGCCCGACGTCGAACGCGGCATCAAGGGGAACTCGCAGGGTGTACCGTATGAGATTCAGTGGAAGCCGTCGCGAGATATCGCCGGAGACCATTCCATCGACGTCACGTACGGATTCGCGATGGGGCTGGACCCGAACCGATCGCTGGTCTTTCTCCTTCAACTACTCGGCGGCCGTCTGGTGTCCAAGGATATGGTGAGGCGGCAATTTCCATTCGGCGTGGATGTGACCCAAGAGGAACAGCGCATTGAAATTGAAGAATTGCGTGATGCCCTGGTGCAGTCCGTTGCCGCCTACGCTCAGTCCATCCCGGTGCTTGCACAACAGGGTATGGACCCGTCTGAGCCGTTGATGCGTATCACGCAGATCATCAAAGGACGTCAGCGAGGCAAGGCTCTTGAAGACGTCATCAGCGAGAGTTTCGCCCCGACTCCCCCTCCTGGATTGACCCCCGGTTCGAGTCCCGGTCCCGGCGGTCCCGGTGAGATGTCTCCCGGAGGGGGACCCAATTTTCCGCCGCCCGGTCTGCGCGCCAGTGGCCTCCCTGTTGGGGTGGCCCCCGGCCAGGCGCAGATGGGTCCCGGCGGGGCGCCGGATCTGATGACGATGCTGGCTGGGCTGAATTCCGGCGGCGGCCCGACGACTAACGTTAACGTGAAGAGATCACTACCCGCGTAAGGAATACATTGCATATGGCTCGATCTCGGAAAATGAAGAAGCCGCCCACGTCCAAGCCGCCCAGACAGGGCGGCAAAGGGCCGGTTTATGCTCAGGCGCCCCGCCCGCAGGGCGGCAAGCCGAAGAACACCGCCGCCCGGCCGGCGGCCAAGTCCACTCAGATGAACACCAGCATGACCAAGCCTGGAAAGGGCACCCGCGGCTCCGGTCGCGGCGCGCACTGAATGACCGACGAACATGACGGCGAGGTCATTGAGGTCCCGGCCGAGCGCTGGCGCTGGACCTATGTGCCGATCGCGCTTTTCGGCTGCGGTCAGTCCATGGCCACCGCTGTCAGCGAGCTATGCGAGAACATGGTCATGGCCCTGGGAATGGACCTCAAGTATCGGCGTCTGCGCGAGCGTGAGCGGAGCGAGGCGCTAGGGGGACCGCTGTACCGTGGCTAACGGATATGGCGGATACAGGACGCCGAGCAAGCCCGCTCCGGTGAGCGGGCCGGGACGGCTCAGCCGACGCACGGACGGCGGTCCGACGCAAAAAATTCGCGATATCCCCTCGCAGTCCTACGGCGACGGCGTTCAGTTCCGCAGCCTGGAGCAGGCCGCCCCGATGGCGGCCAACGACGTACCGCAGCCGTCCCCGAATGCAGGCGGCGCCCAGCGCCCGCCGGTCGATGTGATCCCGCTCAACGCCCCGACGACCAACCCGGATGAGCCGGTCACCGCCGGCTCACCGCTTGGGCCTGGGCCTGGGCTGGAGTCTCTAGGGCTGGTGCCGTATGAGGATCAGGTCAGGCAGCAGGACGCCGCTCAGCTTGCACAGTACCTTCCCGTTTTGGAGTACGTGAGCAACCTGCCCGGAGCCACCCCGAGCATGCGCGCCATGGTGCGCCGGCTGAAAGGCATCCTGGCCTAGCGTGTGGGGGTCCGGCTGGATTGGCCAGCTCAAGCGGGCCGCGTGGGGTCTTGGGGGATTCGCCAAGCATGCCCTAGGCGCCACTTATGATCTCGCCACCGCAGACCTGGAGTCCAGCGGTGACGAGTGGAACAAAATGCTAGCCGGACTGTCGAATTTCTTCGGCGGCACGAAACGGGTGCTCGGTCCGGTGGGCGACGGCATCGCATGGGCGATGCAGAAAAACCAGGAGTTGTATTCCGCCGGAGTGAGTCGTCCCCTGTCCACGCTGATCACCGCCGGGTCGCTCGCGGATTCCAAGATTTGGCGACAGCAGCAGGGCCGCAACGGGTTCACGATTATGTTCGACCCGGACACGTGGAAAAAGGCATGGACGATCGCGCATCATCGTAGCCCCGGACAGGCGCTCATTCTCACCGGATCGAGCGACATCATGGACCCGAATGAGGTCCAAGACTATCAGCGCGGCTTTTGGTTCCATTTGCTTTCTGGCTCCGCCGACGCCGTATTCAGTTTGCAGCTTGATCCCCTCGGCAAGGCCGGCGATATCGTCAAGGCCGCGGGCGCGACAAAGGCGACCAGGAGCCTTCCCGAGCACCTGTCCGCGATGGGCGCCACGCGCGAGGTCGATCGCGCAGCCCGCGCCGAAGCCCCATCGAATACACGTGCCCTCCCGCAGGGCGGTCCCACGCCCGATTTCGAGTTCGCCAACCCGCGTACCGCCCCGCCGGAAGACATGTCCCTTCCGACGACGCCGGCGCTTGAGCAGGGTGGCCCGATGCCCAATTGGCGGTTCGGTCAGCGTCCCGAACCTCCGACCATTCCCGGCGAAGTTGAGCCGATGGGACCCGGCCGGCAGCTCACCGACTACATCAGCGCGCCCAAGAGCCCGATCCGCAAAACGCTTGAATGGGCTGAGAACAAGGTCGCTCGGCTCAATAATCCCGATCTCGCCGCCAAGGCGATCGAGAAGCATCCCATGCTCCGGGAAAGCCCCA
>DASTSI010000289.1:0-17773 GCA_035760745.1 Nitrospira sp.
CGATCGCATCCCAGACATTGGCTCACCCCATGGCCGCCCAGATCTTGAGGGCGTTCTCTCCGGTAAACGTCATGTCGTCCTGCGCAGACGAGCTCCGCTCGAAATACAGGTGCAGCAGACCTCCTCCGAAGTGAGCTTCGCGGACGAGATCCAGATTGATCGCGACTTCACCGGGCCGTTCTTCATCCTTCACCTTGATAAAGCGCATGCAGCGTCTCCCTTTCGATGACATGTCATGAGCGGTGGTGTGACCGGGATCGCGCTCTGCAGAACCGTCCCTAAGTTAGGCAGGGGAGGAGCTCGAGTCAAGGCGTTTTCTCGCGTCGCGTTGACGCCCTGGAAAACCGGACGCGATCTTCCGCAACATCTTGGAATTACTTTCGTCTTTCCCGGCGCTGTCCGATACAGTACCTCCATGCCCGCGCATCACTCGCCTGTCGCCTGCAGTCATCCGCTCGACTCAGTCGTGATCACGTGGCGAACATTGGTTGCCGCCCTCGCGCTGGCCGGCGGCCTTGCGCTCCCGGCGCGCGGGGAAGCCCAGGACATCCTGGCGTTGACCTACGAGATGGTCGATCGCGAGCAGGCCGGAGACGATGCCGCGGTGGTCGCGTTGGCCGAACGGGCGCTGGGCCTTGCGGAGGAGGGCAGTGGGGCAGGAGGGGCTGCGCCGGCCGCGTATGCCGATTACCTCGGTCTCGCGTACTTAAGGGTGGGGAGGACGGAGCAGGCTGAACGGATGCTGCTGCGGGCGTTGGCAGACCGAGAGCGGCTGTTCGGCGCGCTGCACCCGGCGGTCGCGCTCACGCTCGAGCATCTGGCTCGCGTGTCGCGCGTTGCCGGGCGAACCGATGAGGCGACGGAGAGACTACGTCGCGCCCTCTCGATGTACGAAGACCTGCTCGGAGCCCAGCATCCCTCGGTTGCCACGCCGGCGTTTGCGCTTGGACTCGTGTCTCTCGATGCCGGACGATATGAGGAGAGCGAACGCTTGTTCCTGCGCGCCGAAACGATCCGCGAGCGGGTCTACGGACCCCGGCATCCTCGGGTTGCTCACGTGTTGGAAGCGCATGCACGGCTATTACGAGAAACGGGTCGAATCGACCAGGCGCGGGACATCGAAGCCAGGATTCAAAACCTTCACCGGGCCGAACGGCCGTAAGTCATCCGTTCGGCTCTTGCCTGTTCGGTAAGACGATTCAGCGGCGGTCCTCGTCCGTCTGGTGGACTGCGCGACTATCCTCTCCTTCTCTCTCAGCACGTACCGACGTCACTACTCCCACGTTCGTCATGAATCAACGCCGATTGAAGACGCCTCAGTGCGTGTTCCGGCGGCCGACTCGGCTCGTGTTATTTCCCCTACACAGTGAAGGGACGGGCCCCTAGCAAAAACACTAGGCCGGGGAAAAACTCACGATGAAACGGGAGCATGGGGGTATCGTTCGACGGCACGGCAGGTGCAATCCACGTTCTGCGTCGCGAAGATGTCGCGGCGATGAACCTCACCACTGATCGCAGTTTGCGACTACGAAAGGATACGTCGGATGCGAATCGCGCAAATCGCTCCTCTCTGGGAAAGCGTCCCTCCCAAACTCTACGGCGGAACTGAACGAATCGTCTCGTATCTCACGGAAGAGCTGGTCCGCCAGGGCCATGACGTCACGCTCTTTGCGAGCGGAGATTCTCGGACCAGCGCCCGCCTCCGGGCCGCCTGTCCCCACGCGCTTCGGCTCAACACCGGCATCGTCAATCGTGATGCGCCGTTGCTCCTGATGCAGGAGCAGGCTCTCGGACTGGACGCGGAAGAGTTCGACATCATCCATTCCCATTTGGACTATTTGAGCTTTCCGCTGGCCCGCCGGTGCCCCACGCCGGTCGTGACGACGTTGCACGGTCGGTTGGATCTTCCCGAATTGGTGCCGATCTTCCGGGAATATGCGGAGATGCCGGTCGTGTCGATCTCGGATGCGCAACGCACCCCGCTTCCGTACGCCAACTGGCAGACCACAGTCCATCATGGGTTGCCCGAGTTGTATCCCTTCCGGCCAGGTCGCGGCTCCTATCTTGCGTACCTCGGACGCATCTGTCCGGAAAAGCGGCCCGATCACGCCATCGAAGTCGCCAAGCGTGTCGGGATGCCGCTCCGCATCGCGGCCAAAGTCGATCCGGTCGATCGTGAATATTACGAATGCCAGATCGAGCCGCTTCTGGCTCACCCTCTCATCGAGTACTTGGGGGAGATCAACGACGAAGAGAAAGCCGATTTTCTCGGGGAGGCGACCGCCGTTCTCTGCACGTACGATTGGCCCGAACCGTTCGGGATCGTGCTCATCGAAGCGCTCGCCTGCGGGACGCCCGTATTGGCGTACCGGAGAGGCTCGATTCCCGAAATTATCGAAGACGGCGTCAGCGGGTTCGTGTGTGATGACCTGGACAGCATGGTCGCGGCGATCGACCGGCTGCCGCTCCTGGATCGGCGCCGCTGCCGAGAGGCATTCGAGGCGCGCTTCACCGTGGAGCGCATGGTCCGCGACTATCTTGAGGTCTATGAGCGGTTGCTCGAATCCGCCAGACCCTATGCCCACGTCGGAAGGCAGCCGGCGCGAGCCGTCTCCCGAAGACTGCTGGTGACCAATCCGCTCACCGTTCCGCACGGGACGGCATAGGGGCAACGGCCCCGCTCGTTGGACATGAAGAGGAGGATGGTATGGCGTCGTTTGCGCCGGATCCGGAATT
This sequence comes from Nitrospira sp., assembly GCA_035760745.1. GTDB lineage: Bacteria > Nitrospirota > Nitrospiria > Nitrospirales > Nitrospiraceae > Nitrospira_C. The sequence continues at coordinate 2,737 of DASTSI010000289.1, forward strand.
AGAAGCACGTCGGGTTCTGTTGCAGGCTGCGGCTAGGGGGTGTGCCGCAGCCAGGCTGAAATTGAGCGAGGAATATCATGTACGCCTGTATACGCCCGCGGAGCGACGGGCGTTAGCCTATTCGACCAAGCCCGGCAAGAGGCGCGTCTCTACGCGAGGGCGCTAGTCCTTAGCCAGAGGACCGGGCGTTTCTCGCGCCTTGGCAGAATGGCCGCGAGAGATACCAGGCATACGCCAGCACGAGGAGTACGATGTCGGGGATCAGAATCTCAGGGGTCATCCATTGCCATCCGTCAAAGGTCCAGTCGAGCAGGGGCCAGAAGACGGGCGTCGGAAAAAACGCGTGCGAATGGGTCGGCACGTCGACCAGCACATGAAGCGCCCAGGCTCCGAGCTCCCGCACAGGCCGTCCCAGATACCACCAGAGCAGGAGAAACACGAGGAGGAACACGATCAGGCTGTGCGTGACGTGGTAGAGCTGGTGAACATACGGCGGGATTGAAGACTCCGGGGGCATGCCATGGCTGAAGTCGGGCTTCTGGTCCAGGCCTAGCATGGCGGCCACATAGAGAATGCCGAACGAGAAGAGATCTGGAGCCAGCCCGATCGCGAAGGCCAGCCAGAAGCTGGAGCGGCTTTTTCGGCCGAATGTCACGGCGCCCCAGAGCCCGTGCGAGAGAATGTCCATCGTTTTCGAACCCCTCCGCTTCCTACGATAACAAGTCGGCATCTTCTGAACACGCTGGGACTATGCCCAGCCGTTCAGCATGCCGCGTGGCGAGATTGCCAAGACTACCGGGAGAGCCGATGAGACGTGAATTTCACGTCGGCGACCATGTCAGCTGGAATTCTGAGGCCGGTCGAGCCAGGGGGACGATTACCAAAAAGCTGACCGCTCCCGTTAAGTTCAGGGGCTATACGGTGCGGGCATCGAAGGACGAGCCCCGGTACGTGATCAAGAGCGACAAGACCGATCATGTGGCGGTGCACAAAGGCAGCGCGCTCAGGAAAATCGGGAAGAGGCGCACCTCGAAGCAGCGGCCCGCACGAAAGCACTGATCGCCTCCTGGATCAGACGAAACGGCCTCGGTCCTCCGGCGCCGGCACGCGGCAGACGTCCGCTTTGCCCATCCATCTGTACCGATGCCGGGCCACCACGTCGTACAGCGCGTCGCGAATCGGACGCGGCACGGCGAGGAGGAGTGAGAAGACCGGCCACAAACCCGTCAACTGGCAGGCAACCCTGAGGGCTGCCGTGGATTTGGTGAAGACGCGGCCGCGCTCGAGCAGGAGGAAGGTCTCGAACTCCTCGCTCGAGAGCTCGAGCTCATTTAGCGCTCGTTGTCCTTTTTCCGACTGCAGCGTGCCGAACTTCAATTTTCTCCCGGGATCGCGACGCATCGCGAAGCTCACCCAGGCATTGCACCAATTGCACAGGCCGTCGAAGACAATGACCCGCTCGTATCCGGCCCACTCGTGTCCTGGATCGAGCTCGGTCTTCATCGTTCGGGGTCTCGTGGAAAAGTCCGCCACCTCGCGGTGATCTTACAGGATTGACCGGACGCGGTACGCGTCAACGGGAGACCGGCGCCGGTTTCGGCTTATATCGCCGTTCGCAACCAGTTCACGACGCCGGTTCGATCGTGACCTGTGTCTTCACCGAGTTCGCGATGAAGCAGGCGCGGTGGGCTCGTTGGTGCAACTCGGCGAGCTGGGTGTCAGTGGGAACAGTGGGCCCGCCGAAGGTCACCCGAGGCCGCAAGATGACGCGCGACACGGCGAGCCGCCCGTTCTCGTTCATCTCCAAGAATCCGACGGCATGGTCCTGATACTGGTCCACGATCAGGCGTTGCTTCGCTGCCACGGCGAGGAAGGTCAGCATGTGACAGCTCGAGAGGGCGGCCACCAGGCCCTCTTCAGGATTGACTCGGGCCGGGTTTCCGCGATACTGCGGAGCGGACGATGCCGGCACGGTGATTCCGCCTCCGAAGATCAACAGATGGTCCCGGTTGTAGGACTCGAAAGTAAAGTCCGCTGATTCTCTCTTCCATTCCAGGCCGACTGCGTGTTCCGACATGACGTTCCTCTTTGTGATCAAGCTCGACTGAGCTGATTGTGCCGACCGGTTCTTGCGGATGGACCTGCGGGAGAGATGCCGTCCGTCCTCGACTTCGTCCGGAACCGTGCCGGGGGAAGGCCGAATTCCCGTTTGAACGCGCGATTGAACGAAGGTTCCGATTCATATCCCACGTCGGCGGCGATTTCCATGACGCTGCGGTTCGTCGAGGCGAGCATCTGCGCCCCGAGTTGAAGGCGCCAGCGTGTGAGGTAGGCCATCGGGGTTTCAGCCAGATAACATCGGAACCGTTCGGCCAAGACCGAGCGGGAGGTGCCGACCGCCTCCGCCAGCGAGGCGACGGTCCAGGGCTCGGCAGGGCGGCGATGCAGCAGCGCCAAAGCTTTTCCCACTTCGGGATCCCGGACGCCTGCGAGCCATCCTCTCTGGTGGGGCGGCAGCAGTGCGACGTACCGACGGAGCGTTTCGATGAACAGCACCTCGGACAGTTTTGCCATCACGGCGGCGCCACCGGGCCCGGCGGCTTCGGCGTGCTCGACGGAAAAGCGCAAGGTCTCTTCCAGCCATCGGCCCGATCCATTGTCCCGAATGTTGATCTTGATGATCGGCGGCAGCCCGGCCAGGAATACGCGACTGAGGTGCTCGTCGCAGGTCAGATACCCGCAGACCAATTTGGTCAGCTCTCCGCCTCCGCCAAATTGCGAGAGCACGCGCCCCTCCGCCACGACCTGCTCGATCTCCTTCGCGCTGTCGACCGGCGTGACCGGAGTTCCGTTGCCCAGCAAGTGGGCGTCCCCCTGAGGAAAGATCACGATGTCGCCGGCCGTCAGGTTCATGGGCCGGCCGTCGTCATCCATCCGGGCATAAGCCCGCCCTTCCCAGATCAGATGAAAAATGATGACATGCTTGGACCGGGCACGCAGATACGAGGCCATGGTGGAGGAATCTGGTTCTTTGACACACCAAGGAGCGGAGAATTCGCCGTTGAAGAACACGGCGCCGTCCAGCTTGACGGCTTTGAGCACCTCGGACAACACGTCCATGCGGCCCTCGCGCCACGAACGACGGCAAAGTGAGTGGGACGGCCGGCCAAGTGGCGCAGCGTAGCACGCCTCCTGTCAAGAGAGCCAGACGCCCGGATAAGGCCATGATGCCCGATTCTGCTTATAGTGTCGTCCATGTTGAGGCATGCACGGCGGGGACATGGCTTTCTTAACGGATCGAGAAAGGAGGCTCTCATGAGCGGCAATACGGCGATAGGCGAAGCGGGCGGGCTGAAAGCCCGGCTTCGGCAAATCTGGATGGCGGGCGACTATGATCGATTTTCGCGGTATCTCGAAACCGGGGCACGGGAGTTTTACGAACGTCTCAATCTGGCTCCCGGCTGTCGGCTGCTCGACGTGGGCTGCGGGTCGGGCCAGTTGGCGCTCATGGCCGCCAAGGACCGACTCATCGTGACGGGCGTCGACATTGCCGCGAATTGGATCGAGCGGGCGCGGGCGCGTGCTGAGGCCGAAGGACTGACGGCCCGGTTCGAGGAGGCCGATGCAGAAGCGCTGCCCTTCGAAGAGGAGAGTTTCGATGCGGTGGTCAGCGTCATCGGGGCGATGTTCGCGCCCCGGCCGGATTTGGTTGCGAAAGAGCTCTTGCGGGTCTGTACGCCGGGAGGCACGATCGCCATGGCAAACTGGACCGCGCAGGGTTTCGTCGGGCAGATGTTCCGGGTGATCTCGAGCTTTATCGCGCCGTCCGGCATGCCCTCACCCTTGCTGTGGGGAGACGAGGCGACGGTGCGGGACCGGCTGGGTGACGGCTTGTGCGAGCTCCGATTGACCCGGCGCCACTACACGCTCAGCTATCCCTTTCCACCGTCGGAGGTCGTGGAATCGTTCCGCCTCTACTACGGGCCTGCCAACCAGGCCTTTGCCTCGCTGGATCCCGCGAGTCGGGAACAGCTCCGCCGGGAGCTGGAAGCACTGTGGTCGGCGCACAATCGAGGCGGGGCGGACTGTACGACCGTCTTCGGCGAATATCTGGAAGTCATCGGGATCAAACGATGAACCGGCAAGCAATCTCACCGCGCGACACCAGGGGTCGCCATTCCGAGAAAGGACAAGGAACTCTTGGCCGCCGCCATTGCTTTGACCGCGCAATGCCCTTGCTGCATCGAAGGGCACAGGGCGAAGGCGCGGGAGGTCGGGGTTTCCGATCCCGAGATGGCGGAAACCCTGCTCGTGGCGGCGGCGATACGGGCGGGCGGAGCGGTCACGCACCGGGCTCACGCCATGAAAGAAGCCTGACCGCCGCCACGCCTCCGCAGGGAAAACGGTGAAAGAGATTCGACGGGAGTGACGAGCGGCCGATCAATCACCGGGCGTTCGCTCGTCACCCCGGCCGGTTTCCTCTCCTCGATTTTCGCCGTCTGTCTCAGGCATACTCCACAGAGCGCCAGGCTCGCCCCGAACGAATCTCGGACGGTTGACGCAGCCTTGCCCGACGAGGTGCCGGTGGCCCATCCAGTCCTACGTCCAGCCGTCACCAACGTCGAGGAGCGACTGAGGCGCCACGGCGAAGGCCCGGAACACACCGGCCGGCCGACCGAGACTCCTCTCGACAATCTCATCGTGATCGGCGCGTCAGCCGGAGGGCACAAAGCCCTGAGGGAAGTGGTCAGAGAACTCTCGATCGACATTCCTGCCGCCGTGATCATCATGCAACACTTGCCGCCGACGGATTCGTCGGTATCGGCATTCGCGTTTGCCGATTGGGTGCAGGAATCCACTCGCATGCCGGTCGCGAAAATCCTGCCGGGTGACTGGCTGCGATCCGGTGTCCTGTACGTCGCCGCGCCTGGGACGGCGGTCTCGCTCAACGGGCGACAGCTCCATCAGGTGCCGTACCAGCGAGGAAGCGCTCGAGCGACGACCATCGATACCTTGTTCGCCTCGGCTGCGGAGGCATACCGGGATCGGGTCATCGGCGTCATTCTCACCGGCCTGTTGAACGATGGGACCAAGGGGCTCAAGGCGGTGCACGAGGCCGGCGGTCTGACCATCGTGCAAGACCCGCAAGAAGCCGAATTTCCTCAAATGCCGGCCAGTGCCATGAAGGACCTGGCCGTCACGTTCTGTCTCTGTCTTCGCGATATCGGGCCGACTCTTGACCTGCTGGCACGCCGGAGGGCGAATTTGGAGACGGGTTTGGCGGTGTCGATTCGCATGCTGAAAGAACGAGTGGCCCTGCTCGTGCGCCTCATCGCCCAATCGAAGCGGAATCCGGTAGCCTCTCGGTTCCTGTCAGCCGAAGTGATGGCCCTGGAGGGCGATCTTCGATCGATTCAAGCCTTGCTCGATCAGGCCCAATCCGAGGAGGCGGGACGACGCCGGAGCGAGAAGCGCCGGCGAAAGCGATAAGGAACGTCTCGAGTGTCATCTCGAGCGGAAGGAGAAGGAGGGATGGGGCGAATCATGATCGGCCTCTGGCTGGTGCTTGGGAGCCTGAGTGCGGCGGCCGTCGCGGCTCAAATCGAGATGGATCCCGCCGCCATGCCCAAGAGTTTTTTGAGCGGGAACGAGTGGCGAGGGTTGAGCAAGGGCGAGCAGCAGGCCTATGCGGTCGGCGTCATCGACGGCTTGGAGCTGGCCTTTTCCCATGAACGGCAGGGGAACGACTTGGGCTGGATCCATGCCTGCGTGCCCGGCTTATCCTCCGACCAGGCACGCGCCATGCTCGATGCCGAGCTCGCGGCAAGCCCGAGGGCCGGGAAAGAGCTGACGGTCCATCAGGCCATGTACCGCGCGCTCAAGAGCTATTGCGAACGGAGGTCTCGGACGACCCCATAAACCTCGATGATCGCGCGACATGCGGGGGATCCGTTCCTCCCAGGGTCCATCAGAGGAAGGACTGGTCGATCGTCGCGTGTCCGGAGCGGAGACCAGGCGGCATACTGGTGGTCTCATGGCGCATCGGGAGGCACGATGACCACATCACCCTATTCCACGATGGCCGAGGCCGTCGAGGGGTTGCGGCGCAAGGGATTCACCGCCGATTTCAAGCTCGACGAGGACACCGGGCGCATCACGGCCGACGGCCATTCATTCGGAAGTGCCGACCTCACGATCGTCGAACATCATCGGTTCGAAGGCATGTCCGACCCTGACGATGCGTCGGTCCTGTATGCGTTGGAAGCTCGCGACGGAACGAAAGGATTGCTGGTTGATGCCTACGGGGCCTACGCGGACGCGAGGATCGAAGCGATGTTGAAGCAGACGAGGGACGACCATACCGGTCTGGTGACGCGGCCGCGTGACGGCGGGAACTGAAGCCCGCTGTACTTCGTTCACCTCGATCGGCCCACGCCAGGACTCCGACCATGATTCGATCCCGCCGTGAAGTGATCGGCCTGCTCGCCGGCAGCGCCGCCTGGTGGACGGCGTCCGCCCTCCTCCATTGGTCCAAGGCCTGGGCGCAGGACCATTCGTGCGTGATCAGGCCGGAGCAGACGGAAGGCCCCTACTTCGTCGATGAGCGGTTGGAGCGGTCCGACCTACGATCCGATCCCAGCGATGGCCGGGTGAAGTCCGGTACCCCGCTGCATCTCGCCGTGGTGGTCTCCAGACTCAGTCCGGAAGGCTGTCAGCCGATCGAGGGGGCCCAGGTCGATATCTGGCATTGCGACGCACTGGGACGGTATTCGGACGTCGACGATCCCTACTTCACCACGCTCGGCCAGAAATTCTTGCGCGGCTACCAGTTGACCGATGCACAAGGCCGAGTGAGGTTTCTCACGATTTATCCCGGGTGGTATCCCGGGCGCACCGTCCACATTCACGGCAAAGTCAGGACGCATCCGACGGAGCGGCGCGGGTACGCCTTCACCTGGCAGATGTACTTTCCGGACCCGCTCACGGACCAGGTCCATGCGGGGCCGCCCTATGCGGCGCAAGGCCCGCGGCGCGTGCGGAACGCCGACGATAGGATCTTTAGGCGCGGCGGCGATCGATTGATGCTCGTGCCGTCGCCCGCGCCGGATGGGTTCACCGCGGTCTTCATGCTCGCCTTGGACATCCCCTCAACGACGCGGTCCTAGCCGCTCCGTGAACCTGCCGGCTTCGGGAACAAAAACAGTATCGATTTGCGCGTCATGGCGGCGTATCCTGGCGGCGCCGAAGAGACCGGTGAGTCCGATTCACGGAGGGATGACATGGCCGCTCAACGACGAGCATGGACACGCTCGACTGTGCTGCTTGGACCGCTCATGGCCGTCACGATCTTTGCCGCTGTGCAGGGTATGATCGCGCGGGCGGCGGCCGGCGATCCTGCGTCGAATCCGCACAGCGACCTGATCTTCCGAGCGACCGGGGCTCGCGCATGCAGCGATTGCCATGGGATCGGGAAGAGCGGCGCCCTCCTCCCGCAGCCGCTGGACAATGACCTGGTCCGCAAACTGCGCGACAAAGCGAAAGGCGTTCATGGTCCCGGCCGGTTTGCCGATTGTCTGCGCTGCCACGCGGGGGGAAGCAAGGGAGTGGAGAAATACTGAGATGACTCCTGCGATCCGCCGCTTGGCGATGCTGGTGCTTTCCATCATGGCGGCGGTCCTGTCAGCCTGGATGTTCGAGTCGTGGCTCAGCGTCGGCAAGCCGTCGCCGTTCGCGCACACGCGGCAGGGACATCTGTTGGGATGGCTCGGCTTGGGCCTCACGCTCCTCGTGTTCGTCTATCCGGTCAAGAAGCGCCTGAACCGCAACCGGCGATGGCCCCGAGACTGGTTTCGCGTGCACATGGTGGCCGGCGTGATGGGTCCGTTGGTGATCCTCCTCCATTCCGGCGCTCACCTGCACGCGCTGGTGCCCTTGTTTGCATTGGCCTCAATGGCTTTTGTCGTCGTGAGTGGCATCATCGGACAGGGAGTCCATTACGTGGCGGTGCGGACCTTGAACGCGAGGCGGCGACAACTGCATGATGAAGGGCTGTCGGATGAGGACATCGAGTCACACCTGCGCCGCATGGCGGCGCAAGAGGAGGCGTTCCGGTTATGGCAATCGGTTCACGCGCCGGTGACGCTCATGTTTTTGGCCTTCACGGTGATGCATGTGATGGGAGCGCTGTACTTCGGCGGATTCTGACCGATGCACGACCTACCGTTGCCTCGCACGGTGGTCCCTCTCGTATCCGTGGCGACGGCCGTGCTCGTTCTCTGGGTGGCCTGGGAATCGCTGCGTGATCCTGAAACGCTTTGGGCCCCCGGCGCCGTCAGCCGATATCACGCCGCTGTCGCCGGCTGCTCGAGCTGCCATACGCCCTTTCGGGGACCCATGACCGCCCAGTGCGTGCTGTGCCACTCGGAACCGCGGTTTGCCGCGGAGGCCGGGCCATGGACCGCAGCATTCCATGCGGATCTTCTGCGGCGAGAGCAGAGCTGTCTGGCCTGCCATACCGAGCATCGCGGAAAGCTCGGGAGCCTGACGGCCGCGAATCCCCACGGAGACTGGATCTTTCTCGGGACAGGGACGAGTTCCTGCCTCACGTGTCATGAATTCGAACCGGTCTTCGGCCGGCGTCCGATGGTATTGAACAACGAAGTCGTTCTCCGCTTGATGGCAAAGGGCGGTGGCGCTCATCGTCCGGGACAGATGGCGTCCTGCACGACGTGCCATACCGCGGGTCGGAGGAGCGAATGAGAAAGCCGAAAGCCGATGTTGATGCGGGTGGCGCCACGGCTCCATCGCATTCAAAAAGTTCCCGTCAGGGTTGTCGAGCTCCCTTCACCAAGGAGGTGTCCCATGCCGACGTACCTCATTCAGTCGCAGTGGACCGATCAGGGCATTCGAAACGTCAAAGACTCGGCGAAACGGCTCGACCTGGGAAAACAGAAGCTGAAGGAGATGGGTGGGGAGATCAAAGCCTTCTATCTCACCACGGGTCCGTTCGACATGCTCGCCGTCGTCGAGGTCCCGAACGATGCAACGCTTGCGGCGCACATGTTGTGGCTGGGTTCGCAAGGCAATCTTCGCACACAGACGGTCAAGGCGTTCACGGAGGACGAGTTTCGGACGATTGTCGGTGGACTGAAGTAAATCGTGACGGAGAGAACGCGAACGCCACAGGGACGGCGATGGGGACGGCCTCCTTCGGACTGACGTCGGGCCTGCTTCGGCGGGTGATGCGGGGAGATTTCGAAGAATCGGGCAGGGTGGTGCGACGCGCGACCAGGCCCGGGACACCGGCCTGGGTCAGGCGCTCAGCGCCCTGCGGATCGCCGCCGATAAGGCGGGCCAGTCGTCGTCGCCGTGCTGGCGAAGGCCGTTGACGAAGAAGGTCGGCGTCCCGCTCACGCCGTGCCGGCGGCCGCTCGCGACGTCGGCCCGGATGCGGTCGAGATGGCGATGCATCTCGAGATCCTCCGCAAACACCGTGCGGTCGAGGCCCAGGTGGCCCGCATAGCGGAGGAGATCGTCGTATTCCAGTTCCCATTGATTGGCAAACAACAGGTCATACATCGGCCAAAACTTGCCTTGGGCGGCGGCCGATTCGGCCGCCTCGGAGGCGAGCAGCGCATGGGGATGTTTGGTGAGAGGGAAATGGCGGAACACGAAGCGCAGGTCGGGACCGAACTCACGCTGCAAGGCCTTGACGGTCCGGACGGCGTCGCGCGAATAGGGACATTCAAAGTCCCCGTATTCCACGAGCGTGACCGGAGCCGTCGCAGGTCCCTGCGCGTGGTCGCGCGCCGTGATCACCAGGTCGGGCTCAGGCGAGGGTCGCTTGGCCATTAGACTTCGTCCAAGTAGCGCTCGATCATTTTTTCAGCGATCGTGCCTTCTCCGACTCCCGACGCCACCCGTTTGATCGAGCCGTGGCGCGCGTCCCCCGCGACGAACACGCCGGGCACGCTGGTCTCGAACAGGTACGGCGCCCTCGTGAGCGGCCAGGCAGGCGGCAAACAGCCGTCGTGCACCAGGTCCGGCCCGGACAAGATGAACCCATGATCGTCGCGCAGCACGCTGTCCCCGAGCCAGTCGGTATGGGGGAGGGCGCCGATGAGGATGAAGAGCGACTGAGCCGGCACTGTACGGCACTGGGTCGTCTTGGTGTGTCGGAGGACGACCGATTCCAGGCGTGACGACCCGCAGCACTCGGCCACTTCGACATTGGTCTCCACCACAATGTTCGGCGTCTGCTTGAGCCGTTCGATCAAATAGTATGACATCGTCGCCGTCAGCGATTCGCCGCGCACGAGGAGGGTCACCTGGCGCGCATGCCGCGCAAAATAGACAGCGGCCTGGCCGGCGGAATTCGCGCCGCCCACGATATAGACCTCTTCGCCTTTGGCGGCGGCCGCTTCCGCCATGCCGGCTCCATAATAGACGCCGGCGCCGGTCAGCTGCGCGACTCCCGGGACGTCGAGGATTCGATAGGAGACGCCGGTGGTGATGAGGACCGTCTTGCCGCTGAGCTCGCTCCCGTCCGCGAGCGTCACGACCCGTGCCGGGCCCGCGGCGCGCAAGCCCACGGCCTCCTGCGGGTTCAACAGTTCGACGTCGAAGCGCTGCGCTTGCGTCAACGCGCGCCGGGCCAGGTCCTGGCCGCTCAGACCCGCGGGGAACCCGAGATAGTTTTCAATGCGGGAGCTCATGCCGGCCTGCCCGCCCGGCGCTTGCCGTTCGATCAAGACGGTCTTGAGGCCTTCGGATCCGCCGTACACGGCCGCGGCCAAGCCCGACGGACCGGCTCCGATCACGATGAGATCGTAGAAAGGCTGCTCGGCTTTCATCCGGAACCCGATTTTCTCCGCCAACCGGAGCGTCGTGGGCTGGACCAGCGAGGCGCCGTCCGGAAACACGACCACCGGCAATTGCTCCGGGGGGGCATGGGCGGACTGGAGCAATGTCGCCGCCGCACCGTCCTTCTCGATGTCCAGCCACTGATAGGGAACCTGGTTCCGGCCGAGGAACTCCTTGATCTGATGCGTGTGGGGCGACCAACGGTGGCCCACCACGCGAATGCCTTGAAAGGGCGCCTTGAATGTGGCGTGCCAGTCATCCAAGAGATCGTCGATGATGGGATACAAGCGCTCTTGCGGCGGGTGCCAGGGCTTCATGAGGTAGTAATCGACCTGCGCGTCGTTGATCGCGCGGATGGCGGCATCCGTGTCGGCATAGGCGGTCAGCAACGCGCGCTTGGCTTCGGGATAGAATTCGATGGCGCGCGAAAGGAACTCCACGCCGGTCATCTGAGGCATCCGCTGATCCGCCAGGAACAGCGCGACCGATTCGTTCCGCAGTTTGAGCTGCTCGAGCGAGGCGAGCGCCTCGGGTCCCGATTCCGCCCGCAGGACGCGGTGCTGCTCCCCATATTTGCGGCGGAGGTCCCGCTCGACCGCGCGCGAGACCTCGGGATCGTCATCGACCGTGATCAGGAAAGGCTTCACCGGACTCCTATTCGTTGGACGGCCTGTCCGGTTCCGGGGAGGGCGCGGATCCGCTGCGCGTCATCGGCAAGCGGACGAGGAACACCGTGTGTCCCGGTTCGGATTCGAATTCGATCTCGCCTTTGTGGCGATCGGCGACGAGCCGGTAGCTGATGATCAACCCGAGTCCGGTCCCCTTGCCCACGCCCTTGGTGGTGAAGAAGGGCTCGAAGAGGTGCGGCCGCACGTCTTGCGGGATCCCCGGTCCGTTGTCATGGATCTCGACCAGGACCTGGTGATCCTCGCGTCGCGTGCAAATGCGCACCTCGCCCTGTCCGTTCACCGCGTCGATCGCGTTGTCGATGAGGTTCGTCCACACCTGGTTGAGCTCGTTGCCCTGTGCCGGAATCCGCGGCAGTGACCGATCATAGTCGCGCACCAGCGTGACGGTCTTGAGCTTGTGAGAGAGCATCGTCACCGTACTCTCGAGCCCTTCGTGGATGTCGATGTCCTGAAGCGACGCGCGGCCTTCGTACGAATAGGCCTTCACCGCGTTCACCAGCTCCGCGATCCGGCTGGTGCTCCGCTCGATCTGTTCCGTCAGATCCTGGAGTGACAGCGTCCCCGAGATCCAGCGGAGCACGGCGCCGATCGCCTCGTCAGGGAACTGCTTGCCGATTCCGTCGAGCCAGGCTCGATCGAGCCCCGCACCGACCAGCACGCCGGCCAGCTTCCACGAATCGGCGACTCCGCGAGAGTCCAACCACCCAAGCACCTCTTCTTCCCGGTCGCTCCGCGTGAGCGGATCCAACGGCACTGCGGGACGCGGACGGGAGGCGATGTCCCGTTGGATCTGGGCGATGGCTTCGGCTTGCTCCGTCGACAGGTCTTGTTGATTGAGGCGGCAGGCGAGGCCGGGGAATCCAGTGGCGACCGTCAGCAAGTCCGCCGCGGCCCGCCGGGCGGCCGCGGCCGGATTGTTCAATTCATGGGCGAGGCCGGCGGCCATGGTCCCCAGCGAGACCAGCTTTTCGCGTTGCTGCGAGAACCCCTCCAGGCCGCGGAGCCTCGTTGCCATGGTTCGTAACACTTCCCGGGCCACCGACGGGCAGCCGCCCATCAGGGACCAGAATTGGTCTTTGGAATATCGCAAGAGCCGGCAATCCGTTCGCGTTTGGCCTTCGATGAAATACGGCATGTCGAGGAGCAGGGGCACCTCCCCAAAAAATTTGCCGGCCCCGTGGACGGCCATCACGACCTCCTGGCCGTCGTAATTCTTGCTCACGCGAATCTCGCCTGACAGGATCACGTAGAAATAGTGCACGGGCTCGCCTTCGCGGGCAATGACGGTCCCCGCGGGCACCGAGATGACGTCACCGCGGTCGAGGCAGGTTCGTTCGTCGGGGGACAGGCCGGCAAAGAGCGGGAGTTTCAGCAGCTCGGACGCGTCCATCGTAAGGCTCCCAATGGCAGGGATAGGTCTTCCGACGAAGAGAGCGCAGGATACCACCGGCAGGGAAGAGGCACAAACCGCCCGGAACCCGCCGGCGATCGTTCAAGGATCACGCAGGCATCCCTATCAATTCTCCCAGTTGCCACCAGGGGTGCCGCTCATCATGACGTTAGATGGTTCTTCAAGCAGAGGACATCAATGGTGGACAGCCGGCCCGGCCCCGAAAGAGTCAGTGCCTTCTCTGACGCCTTCTTTGCCGTGATCATCACGATCATGGTCCTGGAGCTGAAGGCACCGGCAGAGCCGCAATTCTCGGCGCTACTGCCTCTCTGGCCCACGGCCACGAGCTATACGCTCAGCTTCTGGTTCACCGCAGTCGTGTGGGTGAACCATCATCATTTGCTGCACCATGCTCACGCTGCCACGCCGCGGTTGATATGGGTGAATTTTGCGCACCTGTTCGCGGTGTCGCTCGTGCCGTTCACCACGAGCTGGATGGCGGACACCAATCTTGCCGGTCCCGCCGTCTCCTCCTATGCCGCCGTGTTCTGGCTGGTCAATTTGACGTACTTCTGGCTCATTGTCGAAATCTTGTCGCGGAATACCACCCGGGACGTCTCGACCTCGGAGCGGCGGCGCATGCACATACGATCGCTTTGCACGCTGGCGATTTTCGGCCTGTCCATGCTCTTGGCCCCGATGTTTCCGATCGTCGGTCTTGTCCTCTGTTGTTCCTGTCTCTTCTTCTATCTACGTCCGGAAGCTCCCGCTCCTTGGCTGTTAAAGCCTTCGGCCTGACGCTGAACGAGTCGTGCGTGGTCGGCTCCGCCGGGGACCGATCAGGCGGAGTAGTGATTTTGGAGATGGTCGCGCTGGAGCCGCGTGATGTGGCTGATCAGGATCTCCCGGTCCTTTACCGCCATGCGTACGAAGCGGGCGTGCAGACGATACGTCGTGCCGGGATACGGAATCGGCTCGATCCGCACGACTTCGGCAAAGGCGGTGAAGAGGCTGTGCTCGGGGAGGCGCAACGCGACGGCGAGGATGTCGTTGACCTGATAGGCCTCGGCGATTGTCACGCCCAGGCCGCCTCCGCTCAGGTTGACCGGCTTCTCTACGAAGGGGGCCTCGGTCTCGTCCAACTCGCGCTGAATGCGAATCGGCAGCGTAACGGTGATGCGATAGTATTCGCGTCGATCCCTGGCGGACGCACCAGGCTGTTCGGAAGCCGTCATGGGCAGGACTATAGCAAATTTCCGTACGCCATCGCCCCAGGATCAAATACATTGCCGGCTCAGGCCGGGGCTGTCGCTGACGCGGCGCGCGCTCTGCCGCGGAGAGCCGCCATAGGGACAATCTATACCAAGTGTAGACACAAAGAATTGGCGGCCCGATTGTCCTGATGTCTATGGTGTAAGGTCCGATGCGCATCGCATCGGGAACGATCATCACAGAAGGAGGGGCACCATGAGCAGTACGGCGATTCCAGGGTACATCTACGGCACGGCGGCCGTCCCGCGCGCGCCGATTTCCCTCGACGAGCTCGACTTGTTGAAGCAGACGCTGTTGTTTTCCGAGCACGATGTGCGGGCGTTGCAGCAATCCCGGCCGGTCGTCGAGGACCAGGTCGAGGCGATCCTCGACGTGTGGTACGGATTCGTGGCGTCCAACCCGCATCTGCTTCGCGTCTTCACCAAGGTCGCGGACGGTCAGCCCGATCCGACCTATCTCGCCGCGGTGAGAAAGCGGTTCGCGCAATGGATTCTCGATACGGCCGCCGGTCACTATGATCAGGTGTGGCTGGACTACCAGTTCGAGATCGGCCGCAGGCACCATCGCACGGGCAAGAACAAGACCGACAAGGTCGCTGCGGTTCCCCACATTCCGTACCGCTATCTGCCGGCGCTCCTGTATCCCGTCACCGCCACGCTCAGGCCGTTCTTGGAAAAGAAGGGCCACAGCGAGGCCCAGGTGGACGCCATGCACCAGGCCTGGATCAAATCGGTCCTGTTGCAGGTCATCCTCTGGAGCCATTGCTATATAAAGGAGGGAGACTTCTAGCGGTCGCCCGCCGGAGCCGTGGGTGCGGCAGCCG
>DASTSI010000290.1:0-5972 GCA_035760745.1 Nitrospira sp.
GGGCGGAAATCGCCAAGCCGCTGGCCCAGATGCCCCGGAAGCCCGCCTCCTCGACAATCCGAGCACTGATGCCGTTGTGGGCTTCGCAGATAAATTCGAGCTCCGGTGAACACAGCAGCTTCCGGAATTGGCTGGCTCTGGTTGTCCGCACTAGAGGCATAAACTGCTTATCCTTCCGAGAAACCGGCCCGCGAGGCTCCACCCTGAGTATTGTTGCTTTTGTCTTACGTAATGGCTGCGGGAAGGTTATCGCAGGATTGAATGATTCTCAAGTCCAACAATAGTGGTATGTTGCGTGATGAGGAAATTACGGAGTGAGACGAGCCGGGTTCCTGGACTTCTTCAAGAATCTCTAGACGTTGAAACGAAAATAGATAATGTCGCCTTCTTTGATGATGTACTCCTTGCCCTCTAAACGGAACAACCCCTTCTCTTTCACTTTGGCTTCCGACCCACAGGCCAACAGGTCATCATAGTGATACACCTCTGCCCTGATGAACCCCCGTTCCATATCCGAGTGAATTTTGCCCGCCGCTTGCGGGGCCTTGGTGCCCCTGGGAATAGGCCAGGCACGGGACTCGGTCTCGCCGGCGGTGAAAAACGTGATCAGGTTGAGCAGCGAATAGGCTTCCCGCGTCAAGCGGACCAGGCCTGATTCGGCAAGGCCCATTCCTTGGAGAAAATCCGCTCGTTCGCTCTCCGGCAACGCAGACAGCTCCGCCTCCAACTGACCACAGATCGTGACAACGCGCGCACCACGCTTCTCGGCAAATTCCCGGACGCTCCTTACCGCTGTTTCGTCATCCCCGGCAGCCTCCGACACGTTGGCGACGAAGAGGACGGGTTTGGCGGAGAGCAACTGGCATTCCGAGAGCAACGCGCGTTCCTCCGGAGTATAGGAAAGGTTTCCGAGCCATTCTCCTTTATCGAGCAGGCCGACCAATCGAGTGAGGAACTCGAGCTCGGACGCCGCTTTCTTGTCGCCGGCCCTGACTTTTTTTTCGGTCTTCTGTTTTCGCCGGTCCAGCGCTTCCAGATCGGCAAGCATGAGCTCCGTTTCGATCACGCCGATATCGCGGATGGGATCGATCGCACCGCTCACATGAATGACATCCGTTCCTTCAAAACATCGGACGACATGGAGCAGTGCATCGACTTCGCGGATGTGGCCCAGGAATTGGTTCCCCAAGCCCTCTCCCTTGCTCGCTCCCTCCACGAGGCCGGCAATATCGCGGACCTCGAGCGTACTGTAGGTTGTCTTTTGGGACGCGAACAGCTCGGTCAGTATTTTGAGGCGCGGATCGGGGACGAGCGCGATACCCGTGTTCGGATCGACCGTGGCGAAAGGATAGTTCGCCGCCAGCGCGCCGCCGCCGGTCAGCGCATTGAACACCGTCGTCTTGCCGACGTTCGGCAAGCCGATCATGCCGCAACAAAGGCCCATCTCGTGAGATCGCCGAGCCGAGTCGCGAGTGCCGAGCACCCGCGGTTCAACCTTCGGCCGTCAGTCCTTCTTCGTTTCCCTTCTCCCGAACATTGAACTCGTTCATGGCCGCGACCGGGCCACGGTGGAGAAGGCATTCCAACGCATCGACGGCATGCTCCAGGCAAGGCTCAATCACCTCGAGCTCTGCTTTCGTCATTTCCTCCAGCACGTACTCAGCTGAATCCACGCCGCGCGGGGGCCGGCCGATCCCAATCTTGAGCCGGATGAACTCGGGCGTGCCCAATGCCTCGACGACTGACTTGATCCCGTTGTGTCCACCATGACCACCGGCAAGCTTGATCCGTAGCCGTCCGGGCTCGAGGTCTAGATCATCATGGATCAGAACGAGATCCGCAGCGGTGAGCTTGAGCTCGCGGAGGAGGCCCTTGAGCGGCGGGCCTGTCAGGTTCATGAAATCGAGAGTGCCGGCGAGTTCCAGCAGTTGAGACCCCAGCCTCCCTCTCCCCCGGCGAGCGGTTCCCCGTTTGGTGAGCTCAATGCCCCAGCGAGCGGCGGCCCGCTCAAGAACCCACATGCCGGCGTTATGACGGGTCTTGGCGTAGGAGGAGCCGGGGTTCCCCAGCCCGACGATGAGACGCAACGTTATTTCTTCTTCTCGGCTTCTTTCTTCTCGGCCTTCGGAGCAGCGGCTGCCGCAGCGCCTTCTTTCTTTTCTCCCGCCTTGGCCTCGGCTCCGGCGGCCGGCGCAGCGGCCCCGGCAGCGGGCGCCGAACCTTCAGCGCCCTCGATGGCCGCCTTGCCCTTTACCGCGACTTCAGGTTCCTTCCCGGCTTCCGGTCCGACCGCCTGGCTGGTCAAAAGGGCTTCCAGTTTCGCATCGGACATCGGCACGGCGACGCTGACTACCATCTGTTCAGGGTCGTCCAAATAGCGCACGCCTTCCCGCTTGGGGATATCTTTCAAATGGACGCCTTGGCCGATGCCAAGTGGAGAGGCATCGACTTCGATGAAATCGGGCAGCGCGGCGGGTAAGCATTCCACGTGCAACTCTCGCATATTGTAATGAAGAATCCCGCCTTCCTTCACTCCGGCCGGCGTTCCGCCGATCACATGCACCGGCACTTTGACCCGGATCGGTTTCTCCATTGAGATTTCGAACAGGTCCGCATGAAGAACATGGCCTTCGACTGGATCAACTTGGAAATCGCGCAGCAGCGCCGTCCGCTTGGGCTTCGATTTGGCGCCAGTAATGCTGAGCGAGATCAAGGCGGTGCTTCCGGCCTGCGACTTCAAAATTTTGATCAGCGGTTCCGGCTCGATGGTCAGTAACAGACACTCACCCTGACCGTAGAGCACCGCCGGGACTTTGTGTTCACGGCGCAGCTGACGCGCGGCGCCTTTTCCCGACTTTTCTCGTACCGCGACTGTTAATTCAAATTTCATGGTCCTCCTCCGTCTCTCTGCGGCTGATCGAGTGCCCCGTCAAGCGAACAAGGAGCTTACCGACTCATCTTCATGGATGCGCCGGATCGCTTCGCCCAACAACGGGGCAACTGACAATTGGTGCAACTTGGTACAGACTTGGTCTTTCCCCCTCAGCGGGATGGTATTGGTCACGATCACTTGTGTGAGGCAGGATTGCCGGAGCCGATCAAGCGCCGGGCCGGACAACACCGGGTGCGTACAGGCCGTCCACACTTCCCTGGCGCCTTTGTCCGCGCAAGCTTGCGCACCCTGGACAATGGTTCCCGCCGTATCAATCATGTCGTCCAGCAGCAAGGCGCTTTTTCCCTGCACGTCCCCGATGATGTTCATGATCTGAGTCTGATTGGGCCCTTCGCGGCGCTTATCAATGATAGCCAGGTTGGCTTGCAGCCGTTTCGCGAACGCCCGTGCCCGCTCCACGCCGCCCGCATCGGGCGAGACGATGACGAGATCGCTGACCTTCTTCTTGGTAATGTAGTCCAACAACACGGGGAGGGCGTACAGGTGATCAACCGGGACGTTGAAGAAGCCTTGTATTTGCCCTGCGTGCAAATCCATGGTCAGCACTCGATCGGTTCCCGCCGTGCTGATGAGGTCCGCCACCAGCTTTGCCGAGATCGGCACTCGGGGCTGGTCCTTGCGATCCTGTCTGGCGTACCCGAAGTAGGGAATCACGGCCGTGATACGATTTGCGGACGACCGCTTGAGGGCGTCGATCATGATCAGCAATTCCATGAGGGAATCGTTCACGGGATCGCAGGAGGATTGCACGACGAAAACATCCGCGCCGCGCACGTTCTGCTCGATACGAACCCGAATCTCGCCGTCGCTGAAGGAGGATACCGTGGCGTCCCCAAGCCTAATCCCGAGATAGGCGCAGATCTCGTGGGCGAGAGCCGGGTTCGCATTGCCAGAGAAAATCATCAGTTCTCTGCTCATGGATTCCCCTCACTCGGCCTTTGGATACGGTTGCGAAGCCTTGATGCGTGTGGTTCGTGTCGACGGCGGGCGTACACTCGAATGCGCCGACCTCGCTCTTCTCGCGCTGTTGAGGCAGCCAACTAGAGGTGAGTACCTTATCGGAAACCGGCGGGAATTGTCAACCGAGAGGGGAAGCCCCTGTTGCCGATAATTGCAGCGCGAGCGGGGCGGAACAGGTTGAAACGACAAACGTTTTGAAGCACTTCTCGCCGGAGAACTGTGCGGCAGCCTCCCGCGCCTGGTTCTCGCTCGAGAAGAGCCCGAACACGGTCGCTCCGCTGCCGGACAAGAGAGCGACCTGGGCGCCCGCTTCTGTCAGGGTCCTCTTGATCGCTTGCAGGATCGGGTGCTTTGCGAAGACCGGCGGCTCGAAGTCATTCTCCGCAGCCGAAACCACTTCCTGCCAAGCCACTCTTGGTCGCCCGGGCAATGCACTTTGTGCCGCCGTCAGGGGACGGACCGAGGCCCTGGTCGTTGCCAGCTCCCGATAGGCCCAACTCGTTTCAACCCCGAACCCAGGGTTCACGAGGGCCGCCCATTGAGTGCCGTCCATGCCGATAGGGTGCACCGCCTCTCCTCTCCCGGATACCACAGCCGCAGGGGCAAACAGAAAAAACGGGACATCGCTGCCCAGCCGCTGTCCAACTTCAGCCATCCGGCGGGAGGACCATCCCAGATGCAAGAGACGGTTGAGCCCGACAATCGTCGCCGCCGCGTCGCTGCTTCCACCTCCCAATCCTGCGCCCATGGGGATCTTCTTCCTCAACGAAATGTCGAGCCCGATGCGGACACTGGATTGCTCGAGGACTGCCTGCGCGGCACGGTAAACCAGGTTGCTGTGCTCGTCGGCAAGATCGGCCGAGTCGCAGTTCAAATGGATCTCGCCATCGCCATGACGAGGCTGTATCTGGATCTCGTCTTCGAGCCCCACGGTGTGCATGATGGACCAGAGATTGTGATACCCGTCGGCGCGACGGTCCAGGACACGGAGGATGAGATTGATTTTGGCCGGGGCGAAAACCGTGACCTGTCGAAACGGAAAAGGTTCGGCGGGTCCGGAAGGGGGATTAATCACGACCTCCTTTTATAGCATACTTCTCCAGTCGATATCGGAAGGATCGGGTGTTGAGCCGCAGCAACCTCGCGGCTTTCTTCTTGACCCATCGAGACCGTTCCAGCGCCTTCACCAAAAGATCCTTCTCGATGCCGTTGATGAGGCCTTCCAGATCCAGGCCATCCTCGGGAAGATCGGTGGGGATGCCGGCAGATGACGCTGGCGCCAGGGCATGGTGCAGCCATCCCCGCACATCGGCATCGGTTACCGGAGCGCCGGTGGAGAAGGCGACCACTCGCTCGAGCAAGTTTTCCAATTCTCTCACGTTCCCGCGCCATTCATGTGCCAGCAGAACGTGCATCGCCTCCTGGGTCAGCGTCGGGATCGGCTTGCCGCTCTCCTGCCCGAATTTCTCCAGAAAATGTTTGACGAGCAGCGGGATATCGCCCGTGCGAAGCCGAAGGGGCGGCAGGCGGATGGGGATCACGTCCAGACGATAGTAGAGATCTTCCCGAAACGCCCCCTCGGCCACCGCTTTTTCCAACTCCCGATTCGTGGCCGCAATAATTCGCACATCGACTTTGATGTCCTGATTGCCGCCGACCCGGCGAAACTCGCGCTCCTGAATGACCCGCAACAGCTTGACCTGTATTGCAGGCGTGGTGTCACCGATCTCGTCGAGAAAAATCGTCCCCCCATTGGCCACTTCGAAGAGACCGACTTTGTTGGCCACCGCCCCGGTGAACGAACCTTTCATATGGCCGAACAACTCGCTCTCGAGCAGCGTTTCGGGCACCGCGCTGCAATTGACGGCGACAAAGGGCATCGCGCTGCGGGCGCTGTTATAATGGATCGCCCGTGCGACCAATTCCTTTCCGGTTCCGCTTTCGCCGCAGATGAGCACGTTGCTCTTCGCATCGGCGACCTTCCGAACGACATCGAACACCTTTTGCATCGCCTCGCTTTGCCCCACGATTTGAGCAAACGACGACCGGCTGGCCATTT
>DASTSI010000291.1:0-19049 GCA_035760745.1 Nitrospira sp.
GTTTACGTCGTCAACCGGCGGTAGAGGCGAGGCAACCGAGCGGGCAACGCCTCGACCCGATCGATGACCGTGTACCGCACGTCGCCGTACATGCGGCGAAGATAGGCGTCCGCTTCCCGGTCAACGGTGACGCAGAAGGGATGAACGCCTCGCCGGCGCGCCTCTTCCAGCGCCACTTTGGTGTCCGCCAGCGCATACTCGTCCTTGTATTCATCGTCGAGGGGACGGCCGTCGCTCAGGAGCACGAGGAGGCGGGTCTTGACATCCCGACGCAGGAGCTTCGCCGTGGCATGGCGGATGGCCGCGCCATCGCGATTCTGCCTGCGAGGCGCCAGACCGCCCAACCGGTGAGCCGTCGCACGTCCGAGCCGTTCCTCGAACTCCTTCACGACGAGAAAGTCCACCGCGTCCCGCCCCTCGCCGGAATACGCGTAGAGCGCGTATTGATCGCCGACCGCCTCCAGCGCTTCGCACAGCAGGACCAAGCTCTCCTGCTCGACGTCGAGCACGCGCCGCCCGCTCTCGATCTGCCTGCTCGTCGAACCGCTGACGTCGACGAGCACGGCCGCCGCGACGTCCCGCTCTTTTTTCTCGCGCCTGACGTAGAGGCGCTCGTCGCTCTCCAAGCCGGCCCGCAGATCGGTGGCGTGGCGCACCAACGCTTCCATGTCCAGCTCGTCTCCGTCGATTTGGCCCGGCACTCGGCGGAAAGACGGCGGGCGGAGGCTTTCAAAAAAGCGACGCAACAGCCGGATGGCGCTGCGATGCCTTGTCAATGTGGCGGAGACAGGTTCATCCGACCCGCTTTCGCCTCGCCGCTCCACGACTCGACACCAGTGAGTGCGGTAGTCGCGGATCGTATCGTCCCATTCCGGGTAGAGGACGGCCCGCTCGGCCTCTGCACTTCGGGACTTGAGCGGGGTCTGATCGACGTTGATCGCCATGAGTTCCTCGACGAGGGAGGGCAGGGACCGCCCCCCGGTCGGGAGGTCGTGCGAAGCGGATTGCTCCGACTGTCGTGCGCCTGACGCCGGACCGGATCCCTCGATGCTGCCGTCCTTATCCCTCGCCGTGCGAGAGGCCGGCTCTTGTTCTCCCTCCGGTGCTTCCTGCTCCATACCTTCGTGCCCAATCCATGCCGGGTTCATGACTCCGCGATGCGGGCCCCAACTGCTCACGGGCCGGTAGTCCTCTCCAGTCGTGACAGAAGCTTCCGGTGCCGCTTGCCGCTCCTCAGGGTCCGTATCGGGCTCCTTCGTCGTGAGCATTTCCGCTTTGGGCGCGAGCAGCTCCTCCATCGTGACATAGACGCGGTGGGCGCAACGAACCGCGTCCTCGGCAGTCGCCGTCTGCTGGAACACCGGCCGGCAGAGATCCCAGAGGACTGCGACTTCCTCTCGAACCGAATCTGGAATCGCTTGTTCCGACCGACCCACGGTCAGGCGAAGAAGGCAATCGACGATCAGTTCTTTTGCCGTGAGTCCCTGGGCCGGATCACGAGGTCTTAAGGCTTCGGCCGCCAGCCGGGCCAGATCCGATCGAAGGCCCGGATATTCCTGCTGGAGCAGAAATTCGACCCGCGCATCTTCGAGCAGCGTCCAGAGATCTTGCACCAGCCGCGGATGGGGATACAGACGGAACAGCGACGCCAGCGAGTCGAGAGGCTCGGTTTCAGGCTTGCCATAGCGCTCCCGCACCGAGGAAACCATGTCGGAGAGCCGGTCGATCGCGAGTCGGTACGTGCCGAATTCCCAATGCCCCGCTTCGTGCGCCGCCATGACGAGATACAGGCGTTCATTGTCTTCGGCGTGGGGATAGCGACGGATGACGGCCGGGAGGGCCATGGTCCGACCATCGGCGCTGACGGTGGCGCTCACCGTCCCATCGGTATAGGATTCGGGCAACGGCGCAATCGAAACGTCGGCGCCGCACAAGCCCTCGACGAACAATTTGATGCGACGCGAAACCTGACGGAGAGGCACGCCGCTCAGCGCTTCCTCCACCGAGAGCAGGGCTGTGTGTGACGCGACGGAAAAATACGCCCTTGCGCCCTCGATGCTATAGGCCAAGACTTCCATGCCGGCCTGAAACCACCGCTCAAACTTGGTCGCCCCCTGCGGTCCCTCTCCGATCAACGCCAGCAGTTCCGGACAACGCCGCAAATACGAGAGGCAGGCCGCTGCATCGCGCTCGCCCAGCAAAAGACCGTACTGCAGGACCTTCATCCGCCATTCCGCGGACGGCATGGCTCGCAACAGACGCGGAGCTTCGGCAAACCACGACAACCCCGCGTCCTTGGACTGCTCTACGAGGAGACAGACAAGGGCCAGGACCTTCGACCGGAGCGCCATTCCCTCGATTTCAGCCAGAAGCGTCGGGCCGGTCCGCAGAAATTCAATGGTCGCGATGTAATCAGGCTTGCCCAAGGCATTCGGAGTGATGAGCGTGATGCCGAGGTCGAGCCAGCTCCTGACTGCGTCGATCGGCAGCACCGGGACGAGATTTGGAATTTGTCGAATGTACTCCAACCCGACTACTGCGTTCGTCCTGGTGACGTCGAGGCCGATGTCCAGCCAGGCGTCCATCGCGCGAGGGTCGAGGACAGACACAATCTGCGGGGCATGCCGGACGTACTCCAGCGCCACATTCGCATCGTGTTCGGCCAACTCAAGCCCCAGACGGAGGACTTCACCCCGAAGGTCGGGCGACGCGATCAACCCCAGGACGAGAGGACTGTCCTTGAAGTACTTGAGGGCGACGGCACCGGACGAATGGGCCAATGCCACGGCCAGGTCCAACCACGGGACGGTTTGCTCGAGCACGCCCCTCCTGTCCAGCTCAGGCAATGTGGCAATCGCCGCATCCACCGCCCTCGAGGATAGGTCCCGCAATTCGTCGAGCAAGAATACCACGGCGGCAGGATCGATACCGGATGCGCAGATCCGGGAGGACAGCACGGCAGCGTCAGCTTCACCGAGCTGCGCGGCGAGACGCACGACGACGAGGGTTCCCGGCTGATCCGCCATGGTCAAGGCAATCCACTCGAAAGGTTCGGATTGTAAAGGACGGTCACACGCTTGTAAACTACGCGCCGCTCAACGCGGCCGCCCGAAATTCGGATTTGCAGGCAGGTGTTCCCGCCTGTCTGGTCGGTGGGTTTACGTCAAGGAGTCATGATGCAGGAACCCAAGCAAGACACGCTGAAGAAGATGTGGAAGTACGTCAAAGGCTTCGCGGAGAAGAGCGGGACCACCATGCATCCGAACCCCGCCGTGACCGAAGCCGTGGTCAACGGGCTCGCCATGCACGTGGATGAGCTGGGAAAACCTCTTTGTCCCTGCAATTTCTACAAGGACAAACAGGCCGAAGCGAAACAACGCCGGTGGATCTGCGCCTGTGACGAAATGCAGATCTACAAATACTGCCACTGCCTGCTATTTGTCCGGGAAGACGGTCTGCCGATTACCGAGTATTTGCCGGAAGGCCACGAAGGGCGCGAGGTCTATGGGCTCGTGACCGACCCGACTCCGGACAAGGGGCGCGCGCTCAGGAACAAGACCGCGAAGCAAGACCCGGTCAGGCTCGAGCAGAAATCGGCATCGTGAATTGAGCCGAGGTCGGCCCGCGGACCACGACCCTTGCGCGGCTGCCGGATTATTCCCACCCCGTCACATCATAGCCCTTTTCAATAAGGCACCGGACGACGGCATCCGCATAGGGAGGATCGGGCTCGAGCGGACGATAGGCCCCGCCGACCGAACCAATCGCCAATCCGATGGCGCCGCCGACCGCCGCGCCGATCGCAATGCCCGTCGGACCGCCGGCGATCCCGCTCGCCGCACCGACCGCGGCTCCGCCGACCAATCCCAAACCAGCTCCGGCCGCGACATTGGCGCTCCTGTCCCCCGTGCCCGGTTTGAGCCCGGCCTGCTCGGCCTTCCGCTGGCACGCGGCGACCTCGCTTGCTGCGGCCTCGCGTCCCTCGAGCTGCAGCTTGGCGTTTGAGCGCAGCAGCGGGGTTGGTCCGGCACAGGCGGCAAAAGTCGCCAGGACCCACAGCGCCACTATGCGCTTGCACCACAGCAGATATCGGAGCTCGTTTCCGCCGATACCGGATGTGTACACTCGCCTTTCGCCGAAGGACGCGCGTGACGGCCTCACCTTACTGCCATCCCGTGACCTCGTATCCTTTTTCCTGCAAACAGCGAGTGACGAAGTTCGTGTACGCCTGACTCGGCTGCGAGCCGGATGTGAACAGTCCCATGAGAAGTCCCCATACCGCGCCGCTCGCCGCGCCAATCAGTGAGCCCTGCCCTGCGGCACCCGAGATGGCGCCGCCGACGGCTCCGCTGGCCGCGCCGACGCCGGCCCCGACCCCCGTGCTTTTGGCCACCTGGCCCGATCTTCCCGCTCCGGCCTCCGCACCCGCCGACTCCGCCCGTTGCCGGCAATCATCGATGTCTTCTTCGGCCGTCTCCCGACCGACCGACTGTAGATGGGCGTTCGGATACAGCACCGGCTTGGCACTCGAGCAGGCGGCAAACACGGAGAGGCCGCCGACGAGCAGCACCAGGGTTCTCACCATGTCACCACCCATTCTTGGCCAAGTAGGCTTCGATGTGCCGCGCTCCGACGCCTTTCAGGAGCACGCATTTACGACGTCCCGAAGTTCCGAATTCGATATGAATCCCTGAAGCAGGAACGGAGAATTCACGGGCGAGAAAACGGATCAACTCGTCGTTGGCGGCACCGTCAACGGGAGGTGCCGCGACGCGGATCTTCAGGGCGTCTCCGTATCGTCCGACGCACTGCGTTCGAGGGCAGTTGGGCTGCACGTGAACCGTCAGCAGGGCGCCGTCCTGACTGTCGCACACGATCGGTGGCGTCATCATGCTCTGCAAATCGTGTGATGTGGGGAGAGGAAACCCGGCACCCGAACCGCGTGGGAAGCAAGCCTCTCGCCAGTTGCTAGAAGATCGCTTTGGCAAGTTCCAAGATGCTTCGCTGCATGTCCGGATCATCGGTAATCGGCCTCGCGATGGCAACGTCGCAGGCTCGCTCGACCGCCACTCCGTCCTTGATCAGCGTACCGGCATAGATCAGGAGCCTGGTGCTCACTCCCTCTTCCAAGCCGTGGTGCTTGAGGTTCCGCACTTTTCCGGCGAGCTTGACGAGCGAGCCGGCGATGTCCGCGCTGATCCCCGACTCCCGTTGGACGACGACGGTCTCGATATCCGGAGACGGATAGTCGAACTCGATCGCCATGAAGCGCTGTTTCGTGCTCTGCTTCAGGTCCTTCAAGACGCTTTGATAGCCGGGATTGTAGGAGATCACGAGCAGAAATTCGTCCGCGGCCTCGAGGATCTGACCTTTCTTTTCAATCGGCAACAGGCGCCGGTCGTCGCTCAACGGATGAATGATGACGGTCGTATCCTTCCGGGCTTCCACCACTTCGTCCAGGTAGACGATCGCGCCATGTTTGACGCCCAAGGTCAGGGGCCCGTCGATCCACACCGTATCCTGGCCCTTGAGAAGATACCGCCCGACCAGATCGGATGCCGTGAGATCTTCATGGCAGGCCACGGTGATCAGCGGGCGGCCGAGGCGATAGGCCATGTACTGGACAAAGCGCGTTTTCCCGCACCCGGTCGGCCCTTTGAGCATGACGGGCATCCGGTTGTTCGCCGCCGTGGTGAACAGGTCGACTTCGCCCCGCACATCGGCATAGTAGGGTTCCTGAGCGATGCGGTACTGACCGATGTCCTGTTCGCGGGCGCTGTGCGTCATGCCGGTTCCCTGTTCAACGGTCGTCACGATAAACGGAACGAAGGCAGAAGATCAAGGGAAGCGCGCACCGGCTTTGAGGCCGTCCAGCACCTCCCGCACCTTCTTGGCCAAAACGTGCGGCGTGAACGGCTTCGGAAGGAAAGACGCTTCGCGAGAAACGCCGTCCCGCTCGAATACGGGATGATCCGGATATCCCGACATGTACAACACCTTGGTTTTGGGACGGAGCGCACGAAGCTTTTCCGCCACTTCGGGTCCGCTCATCTGCGGCATGACGACGTCGGTCAGCAGGAGATGGATCGGCCCCGTGTGGCGCGCCACCGTCATCAACGCTTCGATGCCGTGCCGCGCCTCGAGCACGGTGTAGCCATGCAGCCTCAGTGTCTCGTGGACGAGTCCGCGAACGGCCGGTTCGTCCTCAACGAGCAGAATCGTTTCCCGCCCATGCTCGGGTGCGGAATCGCCGATCGCACCGTTTCCCGCGGATGCGTCGGTGTCGACCAACGGAAAATAAATCCGAAACGTCGTCCCTTGACCCGGCGCGCTGTCGACCGTGATGCTTCCCTTACTCTGCTTGACGATGCCGTAGACCGTCGAAAGACCCAATCCGGTGCCTTTCCCTTTCTCCTTCGTGGTGAAGAACGGCTCGAACAGATGTGACCGTGTTTCGGCGTCCATCCCATGTCCCGTGTCCCGGACCGCGAGCATGACGTAGGGGCCCGGCTCCAAGCCGATCATCTCGGGTTGGGCTGTGCGCTGAACGGTGACGTTGAGGGTTTCGATCGTCAAGCGCCCGCCCTTCGGCATGGCGTCCCGGGCATTGACGGCCAGATTCATGATGACCTGCTCGATCTGCCCCGGATCGGCTTGGATTGCACCGAGGTTCGGGGCCAGCTCCGCGCACAGCTCGATGATGTCCTCGCCGATGAGGCGGCGAAGCATGCCGTCCATGTTGACGACCAGCGCGTTCAGATCGACGACTTTGGGCGCAATGAACTGGCGGCGGCTGAAAGCCAAGAGCTGCCGGGTGAGGCCGGAGGCCCGGTCCGCCGCCTTCTTCACCTCTTCCATGTCCTTTCTCATCGGATCGCCGGGCTGAAAACGGGCGAGCAATAATTCGCTGTAGCCGCGAATGACCGTCAGTAGATTATTGAAGTCGTGCGCCACCCCTCCGGCCAACCGTCCGACCGCTTCCATCTTTTGCGATTGCTGCAGTTGCGCTTCGGTCTGCCGCAATGCTTCTTCCGTCCTGGCCCGTTCTCCCAATTGGCCGATTTTGAGCGCGAGGTCATCGATCATCTTCAGCAACTCGTCATCGGGCATGCGCACGTGGCGGCTGAAAAGCTCGATGACGCCCTCCACCTCGCCCGCGATCTTCACGGCAAAGCCGAAGGCGCCGTGCAATCCCACTTCGCGAGCCTGCTGGCCGCGCACGAAGCTCTGGTCCGAGGCAACGTCGACGACCCAAGCGGGCTTGCCCGAGTCCCAGATCCGGCCCGGCAGCCCTTCTTGGCGTTTCAGCCTGCACTGCCAGGTGGCCTTCGAGAACGGCTCGATGTCGATCGACGGTCCCTGCCACTGATCGATGCACCGAAGGACGCCGGCGGCTTTGTCGACGCGCCAAAACACGCCGCAGTCCCATTCCAAGATCTGGCCGACGGCCTGTATGATCTTCGGGACGGCTTCCTCGAGCGTGCGGGACTCGGCCAAGACGCGTGTCACGGAATATTGCGCCGTCAGACGCTCTTCGGCCCGCTTGCGGCTGGTGATGTCCGAGAAGGACACGACGACGGCGGAAGGGGCCGCCTGGCCTTTGACCCGCAGCGGTCGCGAGTTGACCTCGAGCCATCGTAGATCGCCGTCGGGCTTGTACAAGCCCATGACGACGCCCGAACAGGACTCCCCCGTGTTGAGCGTCACCGACGCGGGATAGGCTTCGGGAGGAAACGGCGTCCCGTCCTCGTAGATCGCATTCCACGACGAGTCGTGCAGGGACCGCTTCGCCAGCTCGGCCATCGGTCTTCCCAGAATCCGCTCGGCGCTCGCATTGCCCGTCCGCAGGACGCCTTGGTCGTCGATGACGACCACCCCTTCATCGAGCGCGTTGACCACCGACCGGTATCGCGCCTCGCTTTCGCGCAATTTGGTCTCCGCGTCCCGCCGTTCGGTGATATCCCGGGCGAACGCGCTGAAGAAAAACGTATCCCCGATCCGGACGGGAGCAATGGCCAACTCGACCGGAAACTCGCGGCCCGAGCGGTGAAGCGCAAGCACCTCGATCCTGCGGTTCAGAATATGACTCTCTCCGCTGCGTAAAAACCGCCGCAGCCCCTCTTCATGCGCCGCCCGATCGCGCGGAGGGACGACCAATTCGGCGAGGCGGCGGCCGAGCGCTTCCTCGCGCGGCCACCCGAAGATGGCGGTCGCTTGGCCATTCCAGTCGGTCACCACGCCGCTCGAATCGATCGTGATGAGGCCGTCGAGCGCCGTATCCACGATCGCCCGGTTTCGTTCCTGACTCTGGAGAAGCGCCGCCTCGGCCGCTCGCGCCCACGCACTTTCCTGCTGTGCCTGTTGATATTCCGCGCGCAGCTTCGAGGTGGCCCACAGCAGCAATGACAGCATCGGCAGCCAGACGACGGCGCCGGCCAGCCCGACTTTCCACAGAATGGACCGGATTGGCTCAAGGATCCGGTCCCGATCCATCCGGACGATGACATGCCAGCCGAGCCCGAGAAACTCGCCATAGCCTTTGGTCTGCGCGTATCCGGTGACGACCGCCACGCCCCGATAATCTTCTTCGAGGAATCCCGGCTCGCCCGATCGCTCGACCGCGGCGGAAATCCGCAGGCCTGGTTGCGCGCTCATCGGACTCTTTCGCCACAGATCCGAATCGGCGAAAATCGCGCCGTCCTTGGTGAGCATTTGGTACGACACCGGGCCGGTGAACTCGTGCCGTTCCTCCAACGAACGGACCGTGCGGGTGGTGACGTCTTCCAAAACGGGGATCGCCACTCGAGTCGTCACCACCCCGAGAAATGTTCCCTCCGAATCCAAGACCGGGGCGGTGAAGGCGACCGTTTCGATGCCGTTGTCTGCGTCGTGAGCCGCCACATCCTGGATGAGCATTTTTTTGGATTGGCGGACCTGTTTGAACCACGAAGACTGGCTAAAGTCTTTGCCTAGCAGGCGGGGTTCCGTCGCCGCGACCATCGTCCCCTGCCCATCCGTGACGCCTAGCCACAGGTAAACCGGTGCATAGTTCGTCTTCATCCATCCGAGGTAACTGTTGAAATAGGACGAATCGAATGACCGGAGGGAGAAGGCCCGGGCTAGCATGACCGCGTCTCCTCGCCGTTCGAAGAGGAGTCGGTCGAGTTTGTCCGATACTTCGGCCGCGGCCACGGTCAGTTCTTCACCCGCCGCGGCCACCAAACGCCGTTCGACGCTCTGAAGGACGAACACCGCCACCCCGACCGCCATCAGGGCCATGAGAATGATCAAATAGGGCAGCCAGCGGTAGCGCTGTGAGGCCGGGGAGGTCTGGAAACCCGCGGTCGTCATGAAGTGGGTACTTCCGAGAGGATGTAGTTCTCGATCCTCTCGATCGGGTGGTACACCTCCTTCGAACGGCGCAGCGCTGCCAGGCCGGCATCGTCCATCGTGTTGATGAACTCCGCGCCTCGGGATACGGCGGCGCGGCACGTCTCTCTGAAGAGGTACTGCGCCAGACCTGAGACCGTCCGGTCCGCCACTTCGAGGAGCACGCACCAGGTCTTGTCGGTGAGCCAGTAGCCGAAGGTGTAGCCGCGAACGACCCCGTCGATCTTGACGACCGTCCCGCCGAGGCCCAATCGTTCGGGATGAGAGAAGACCACCTCGTGAAAGGAGACGGCGTCCTCGAGCAGCCACCGCCCGTACGCATCGAGCCCGCCATCCTGTTTCTGCCGTCTCCAGACCTGCATGAGGCGGCGGCAGGCCTCTCGATCACGCTCGTCATACGGCGCAACGACGACGCCTGTGAGACGCTCGACCCGATTACAGAGCGCGCGCTGTGATTTGAAGCGATTTCCAGCGAGGCGGGCCAATTCGTCGGCCTGATATAGGTACTCTCCGCCTTGCGGCGTGGCGCGGTAGCCCCACGTCCGGGCCTTCGAGGCCAAGCTGGCCGGGACGTTTTCCATGCGGCTCACGGCCGAGCGGCCGTTTCGCTCGCGCAGGAGCGAGAAGCCCCGAGCGACGACGTCCTCGCTCACCGCATCGGTCAACGGCGCCAACGGCATGAACCAGCCGTCCGGGGACTCGGCAAAAAGATACAAAACCCCGTCCAATTCGGTCCACCAGTAGGCGAGCAGCGTGCTGCACATGTAATGGTAGGGAGGGGAATAGGCGGAGAGCGATCGAGGATGAACCTGTCCGGATCGGCCCAAGGCGTCGCTCAGGCGAGGCAGGTTGTCCAGCTCGAACCGGTGCACGGGCCGGTCGCCCCATCGCCGGGACAACGCGTGAGTGACGTGAGCAAGGTTCCGCAGGATGACCACGTCGGGCTGGAAGCGGCCGATGAGACGAGGATGACGGACGATCGCCTCGACCACATCGGGACGGACAATGAGTTCCATCACCCGGTTGCAATGCTGTTGGATGGCAGCCGGCAGCTGGTCGCCCATGAACGGACACTTGGTGTCCCATCCCAGCACCACCTGATCGTGTCGGTCATTCCACATCAGTGCCAGCGGATACAGTCGGCAGTCGAGCGGGCGTTCCTCGTAGATCCGGCATCGGCCCGTCCCGGAATCGAAGGCCGGACAATGGTACCCCGGCATGTGCTCATCCGGGCTCAGCAAGACTTGGCAGCCGCGCGGAGACGGAAACCATTGACGCTCCAGCCCGTGCGTCATCGCTCGGTCGATCTCTTCAGGCATGAAATAGGGACGCAACGGACTGTCGGGGTCCGGGAATCGGCAGCAGACGTCGCACCGCAAGCACGCGGCACTCGGAACAATTTGCGGAAACGGCTGAGCCTCCGGCCGGATTCCGGCCGTCGGCATGACGAGGGTGGTCATCGATTTGTCCCGCGATTTGCGGCTCATTCTAGCACCATTCCTTAGGAGAGCCTAACAGGATGTCGTTTTCCAAACCAGTTTCGCTCGGTAAAACCGGCTATTGCTTGACCGTTCTTCGGTCCGTTGGGATACTCATCGAAAGGCTCTGCTTCAACCGCGTGACATGAGCGAGACATCGCACCACCCGCAATACGATCCTCAAGCCCTTCTCAATTCGCAACCCCTGATCATCACGGTCATTGATCCGGGGTCGCACAAGGTCGTGTTTCAAAACGATACTTCGCAAGCCACATTCGGCGACATTTCCAACGCGACGTGCCACGACAGGATCGCGGGCTGCGCCACACCCTGCGCGTTCTGCAAAATGCCGGAGACCGTGGAAACCGGTCATCCAACCTCCAGCGAAGTGCCCATGCCGAACGATCAGCACCTGTTGGTCCAGTGGGCCAAAATCCGCGCCACCACCGGGGAGGTCCATGTCATCGAGACGATCACCGACATCACCTCACTCAAACGCCAGCAGCAGGAAACCGAGCGGCTCGTCACGAAACTGTCCGACACCAACCGGGATTTGATCCAGGCGAACCAGTTGCTCAAGGACCAATCGGTGCGCGATAGCCTGACAGGCCTTTACAACCACTCGCACTTCCAACAGACCTTGGTGCATCTCTGCGCACTCGCCCTGAGAACGATGCGTCCGCTCTCCCTGCTGTTCATCGATCTGGACAATTTCAAACAGATCAACGACGTCTACGGCCATACCACGGGCGATCAAGTGCTTCGCGAGATCGGCTGGCTGCTCGACAGCCAGCAAGGGCCGGGACGGGGCATCGCGCGCGCCAGCGATTTTGCGGCCCGGTACGGAGGCGAGGAATTCGCGCTCATCCTTCCCGATACGTCGATGGACGGCGCATTGAGCGCGGCGGAACGTCTTCGTCACCGCGTGACGACGTTGACCATGCTGCCGGAACTTTCGGCTCTCTCCACCCCGCCGTTTTCCCTGACCTGCAGCGTCGGCGTCGCCTCGTTTCCGATCCATGCCGACAATCCGACGGACCTCGTCGTGGCGGCTGACACGGCCGTGTACGCCGCAAAAAGAGCGGGCAAGAACTGCGTGCGGATGGCGGCGCCGGCGGCACCGTCCCCTCTGCCTCCCGCTCCCCTTGTAGGTTCCTAGAGCGCATGCTACCATCACCTTAGCGTTTCTTTTCGGTCATCACCAATCGGCCCTGTCTCTCATTTGGCTACCGCCGACCTTCTTCGCCGTTGCTCCGCCATTCGGGATGCCCTGGTAGCACGAGGACTCCTCGACCCGCGCGGAGAACCCGCGGGCCGATCCTCGGATGATACAGGCACCGCACGGAAGTCTTGGCGCATCGGAGCCCATCCGTTCCTCCTCTCGGCGGAACAACTGTCCTTCTTCCGACGTCTCGGTCCTCAGCTCTTTTCTTTCTATCGCGCGTTGAATCGGTTGTACCAAGACAGCTACAAGGGGCTGCAACCTGCGTGGGTCTCAGAATATCTTGACCGAGGAAAACCGGAAAGCCTCGTGACGTATAGCCGTATGAAACGGTTTCGGGACCTGCTTCCCGCGGTGATCAGGCCCGACGTAATTCCGACGGCCGACGGCATGGTGATCACCGAGCTGGATTCCGTCCCCGGCGGCATCGGGTTGACGGCCGCGCTGAGCCGCATCTATGCGGATCTCGACGCTCAGCGATCGGAACGCCACCCGCAGAACCTCGGGCTGGTCGGAGGACCCGAAGGCATGGTGCAGGGATTCGCCGCCATGTTGGAATCACATCGCAATGACCGCCCGGGCGCGATCGCCATCGTGGTGTCCGAAGAAGCCAGAGACTATCGCTCGGAAATGAGCTGGATGGCGACCGAACTCCGGGCACGCGGTGTCGAGACCTATTGCGTCGAGCCGCGCGACGTGATCTTTACCGAAGAGGGCCTTCGGCTGAGGATAAACGACGGGGAACGCCCCATCAGCGTGATGTATCGATTCTTTGAGCTTTTCGATCTCCCCAACATCCCGAAATCCGAGCTCATGCAGTACGCGGCGAAGAAGGCGTGGGTGAGCGTGACGCCTCCCTACAAACCGGCATTGGAAGAAAAATCGGCCTTCGCGTTGCTGCACCATCCGATCCTCGCCCCCTACTGGGAGCGCGAGCTGGGCCCGGAGACTTTTCTTCAATTGACATCCATCATGCCGCGGACGTGGATTCTCGACCCCGCGCCGATTCCACCCAGCGCGATCATCCCAGGGCTGACGGTCGGCAACCGCGCGGTCGGCGGCTGGCATGCCTTGAGCCACGTCACGCAGAAGGAACGGCATTTCGTGATTAAGCCCTCGGGATTTTCTGAGCTCGCATGGGGCAGCCGGGGTGTGTCAGTCGGGCATGATCTTCCGCAAGCCGAATGGGCGGCCGCGATCGACAACGCCTTGAAGGCCTTTTCGCGGACCCCGTATGTGCTCCAGGAATTCCACAAGGGACGCCAATACCACCTCGAGTACTTCGATCCCGAGACCGGGAACTTGACCGCGATGGACGGCCGGGCCAGGCTCTCACCATATTATTTCGTGGCTGGCGAAAAGGTGGAATTGGCTGGTATTCTGGCGACGGTTTGTCCCGCCGACAAGAAAGTGATCCACGGGATGAAAGACGCCGTCATGGTACCTTGCGCGACACTGCAAGCCGAATGATCGCCCGGTGCTCGACCATCATTCGATAGCCGAGAAGAAACCGGTATTCAATCGACGAATGACGATGGAAGAATCCTGACATGGCCGTCATCCTCTACCACGTCAAATGGTGCCCCGAATGCGAGCTAGTCCGGCGCAAGCTGGATGCCCTGCAGGTGCCGTACGAGGACGTGACTGTTCCCGATATCCGCCCGCTGCGAAAGCAGGTGTTCGAGGTCTCGGGCCAATATTACGTGCCGGTGCTGAAAGACGGCGATCTCGTCCTCACGGAGACCTACGAGATCCTCGCCCACCTGGACGACCGCTACGGTCACCCCCCCGAGAACCGGGAGACACGAGACAAGGAGAGGAACGGGTCCTCGTCCCGCTTGTAGGGACGTCTGTATCCTGAGGAGCATTCATGGACGAATGGAGACGGATACTCGCGACGAGCATCGTGAAGCCCAAGGATCTCGCAGAGCGCTTCGGGCTCGATGAAAAGGAGCTTGAAGCCGTCGTCGGCTCGTATCCGATGCGGATTACACCCACGGTCCTGAGCACGATCAAGGAGAAAGGCGACGCGATCTGGAAGCAGGTCGTCCCTGACTCGGCGGAGATGGCGGACATCGAGGCCGAAGACGACCCGCTGGAAGAAGATCTCATGAGCCCTGTCCCGCACCTCGTCCACCGGTACCCCGACCGCGTCCTGCTCATGGTCACGAATCAATGCCCGATCTACTGCCGCTTCTGCACCAGAAAGCGGTTGGTCGGCAAGCCGGGATTCCTGAAGAAAGGCGAGCTGGACCGGGCGATCTCGTACCTGCGAGCCCACACGGAAGTGCGGGACGTCATCCTCTCGGGCGGCGATCCCCTGCTCTTGCCCGATCACTTGCTGGAACGCATTCTCAAGGCGTTGCGGACCATCCCGCATCTGGAGCTCATTCGCGTGGGATCGCGCGTCCCCGGCACCTTGCCCGAGCGGATCACGCCGAAGCTGTGCGACATTGTGAAGAAGTACCATCCGATCTACATGAATCTTCATTTTAATCACCCCGACGAGCTCACGCCGGCCGTCAAAGCGGCCTGCGGGATGCTGGCCGACGCCGGCGTGCCGCTGGGCGCGCAGACCGTGCTGTTGAAGGGCGTCAATGACGACCCCGACACGATGAAACGTTTGGTGCATCAGCTCCTGTTGGCCCGGGTGAAGCCCTATTATCTGTATCAGGCAGATTTGACCAAGGGCACGAATCATTTCCGCACAGCCGTCGAAACCGGTCTGGAGATCATCAAATCGCTGCAGGGGCATACCAGCGGAATGGCGGTGCCCCATTTCGTCATCGATGCGCCGGGCGGGGGCGGGAAGGTTCCGCTGTTGCCCGACGATTATGTCGTGCATTTGGACGAGGACGGAGCGGTGCTGCGAAACTATGAGCACAAGACGTTTCACTATCCGCAGCCGAAGGGCTCCTTGGACGCGGGTCGGAGCACGTCGTTCAATGGGGCACGCGGCCGACGGGAGCTTCCCATGGCAGGGGTGCGCAGTTCGTATGGGACCGACGATGCTTTCGCTTCCTGCGGCGAGAGTTACCCGGACAGGGACGGATACGCCGCGTGGGGCAACAGCTGCGGCGGAGATTTGGACGACCCATGACGAGACTTCGCGTCCAGGGCGGCATCCTGCCCTATCAGTCCATTGTCCGCCTCATCACCGGCGGCGTGATCACCGCACCGGTGCCGATCGAAGAGCGGCAGATCCAGCCGGCCAGTCTGGATCTCCGCCTCGGGGAAAAGGCCTATCGGCTCATCAGCAGCTTCCTGCCCGAGCTCTCCGCCATTTCCAGTCGCCTCAGCGTCCTGGACTTCTATCAATCGGACCTGGTGATGTACGAGATGGACCTGACGGCCGGCGCCATATTGGAGAAGGGCCACGTCTATCTTGTGCCCCTGCTCGAATCCTTGAAATTGCCCAAGACCCTCAAGGCGAGAGCCAACCCGAAGAGCACCACCGGCCGCCTGGACATTTTCACGCGGATCGTGACCGACCTCAACGCCGCCTTTGACGAGGTCCGGGCCGGCTATTCCGGGCCCTTGTTCCTTGAAGTCGTTCCTCGGTCGTTTGCGATCAAGGTGAAGACGGGTCAATCCCTGAATCAGATCAGATTCGTGCGGGGCGACGTCACGGCGTCGGATGCCTCCTTGCGCACTCTGCACCGCCAGGACCCCTTGCTGTACCACAACGTCGCGAAGCGGAGACCGCTCAGCGCGAAAGAGTTCCGCACCGACAGAGGCTTGTTTCTCCGCATCGACCTGAAAGGCGAAGAGAGGCCGAGTTCCACGGTCATCGGGTACCGGGCCAAGAAGAACAGCCATGTCATCGACCTTTCGAAAATCGGGTACTATGCGGCCGCGGATTTCTGGGAGCCGCTCCATCGCCATCGTCAAGACAGCCTGCTCCTCGAGCCGGAAGAGTTTTACATCCTCGCGTCCAAAGAGCGGATTTGCGTTCCACCGGACTACGCGGCTGAAATGGTCGCCTATGAGGCGGCCTGCGGCGAGTTGCGCACGCACTATGCCGGGTTTTTCGATCCCGGCTTTGGTTACGGCGTGGAGGGAGAACTGGCGGGGACACAGGTCGTGTTGGAGGTGCGGCCGCACGATGTTCCCTTTCTGATTCATGACGGTCAAACCTTCTTCAAGGTCGTCTATGACAGGATGTTGGACGTGCCGAGCCGCTTGTACGGCGCCGGCATGGGCAGCTCCTATCAACGCCAGGCACTGACGCTGAGCAAACATTTCAAAACATAGAGACTCACCGTCATGAAGCGGCGGCATATCGCGGACAGCGCCGACCCGGCCCACGTGACGCATGACGAGTAAACGTAAGGGAATCAGACCATGGCTCCTACAGATCTCCCGCAGCCCCCCTCGGACAATCCGCCGCCCCGACCCCGGAGCCATGAGCGTGACGACCAAGACGGCACGGCCGACACTCAGTTGCACGTGGTCGGCCTCATGGTCGGGACGGCGCTCATGTTCATCGGTTTCTTGAACGTGTTCCTGTCCATCAGCGGCGGGTTCGAGATCAACGTCGTGCCGCTTCTCATTTATTTCGGCGGGCTGGCCGTCTGGGCCAACGCGGCCATCGAGAACGCGATGCTGAGGTACGGGGTCATGACCGGCGCCATCGGCCTGGCACTGGGGTTCTTCCACTACGGCGAAGTGCTGTTCTGGCACAAGCAGGTCGTGTTTTGGGTGACGATCGTCATCGTGATGTATTTCATGTTCACGGAGCCGAAAAAACCCGCCTGACGCCGCCATGCAGTGAGCATCTCGATCATCATCCCGACGCTCGACGAGGAGGAGACGATTGAATCCACTCTCCGCCTGACCACATCCCTCGGCTTTGACGAAATCATCGTCGTGGACGGCGGGAGCACCGATCGGACCTGTACGCTCGTCGCCCCGTTCGCGTCCGCGTCTCGACCCTCGGCCCTCGGCCCGGTGCTGCTCATCTCGAGCCCGCCGGGACGAAGCCGTCAACTCAACGCCGGCGCCAAGGCGGCAAAAGGCGATGTGCTGCTCTTCCTTCATGCCGACACGCATCTGCCCTCGTCCGCCAAGCCGAGCATCGAAGCGGCCGTGGCCGACGGGATCACGGTCGGAGGACGGTTTGACGTCAAGTTTGACAGCGCCTCGCCGTGGGGCGTCGTGATCAGCAGTCTCATGAACCTGCGATCCCGGCTTACCGGCATCGCCACCGGTGATCAAGGGCTCTTCGTCAGGAGAATGGTGTTCGAGGAACTCGGCGGATTTGCCGACATTCCGTTGATGGAAGACATCGAATTCAGCGTGAGACT
Organism: Nitrospira sp.; assembly: GCA_035760745.1. GTDB lineage: Bacteria > Nitrospirota > Nitrospiria > Nitrospirales > Nitrospiraceae > Nitrospira_C. The sequence continues at coordinate 17,397 of DASTSI010000291.1, forward strand.
CAAACGGCGAGGACGAATTGCCGCCTTGCGCGAGCGCGTCACGACGTCTTTCCGAAGGTGGGAACGCGGGGGCCCGGTGAGAACCATTCTGCTGATGTGGACCCTGCGGGGCCTCTATTGGTTCGGAGTCAGCCCGAACCGGCTTTCCCGATTCTATTCACATGTCCGGTCGGTGAAGCGTCGAGCATGAGTTCCCACCCCGTCCGCCGTCACAGCCCGCCGGCTGCTCGTCCCGACAGCGCGCTCGTGATCTTCGCGAAGGCGCCCATTCCCGGTCAGGTCAAGACGAGGCTATGCCCGCCCCTGACGCACGATGAAGCCGCAACTCTGCAGGGCTCGTTCGTTCTCGATGCGTTGGAGCGGACGAACGCCGCCGTGGCGAAGTTCAAGCTGCCGCTCGCTCGCTATCTCGCCTGCGCCCCCTCCTCGGCCCTCCCCTTTTTTAAAATCATGGAAGCGCGACAGGCGGTGTCCCTCGTCGATCAAATCGGCGCAGACCTGGGAGAGCGGATGCATGCGGCGTTCGAGACCATGTTTGGACGGGGATACCGGAAGGTCGTCCTCGTCGGGACCGATGTCCCGACAGTGCCGCTCGACTATTATCGGGACGCGCTGTCGTTGCTCAGGGACCACGACGCGGTCTTCGGTCCGGCTCTCGACGGAGGGTATTACCTCGTGGGCCTCACCAAGCCCGCCCCCGACCTCTTTGCCGGGGTGCCGTGGTCGACCGACAGGGTACTGGCCGTCACGCGGGACATCGCCGACCGCTTGGGACTGCGCACCGCGCTCCTTCCCGAGTGGCGAGACGTGGACACCATCGACGATCTTCGGGATCTCATTGCCGCCGCTCTGACGGATTCACAACGACCGGCCCAGAGCCGGCAATTCTCCTCTCGGACCGCGGGCGTGCTCCAATTGCTCGCCAAACGCTTGCCTTCACGGCATAATAGCGGTCAATGACCCCGCATGTGGCCCTCATCACCGGCGGCGCCAAGGGCATCGGCCAGGCGATTGCCCTGGAGCTCGCCGCGCGCCAGTGGCGCATCGCAATCTGTTATCGCACGAGCGCGAACGAAGCGGAGCAGACCGTGCAGGCCATCACGCAGCGAGGCGGCCGTGCCTTGGCGCAGCGTTGCGATGTCTCGGATCCGGCCGCGGCACATGCCTTCGCGGCTGCGGTGCAGAAGGAATGGGGCCGGATCGACGTGCTCATCAACGGGGCGGGTCCCTATCATCGCGTGAATCTCTTCGACGAGACGGTTGAAGGCTGGAACGAAATGTTCGACGCCAATCTCCATCCGATCTTTTATCTCGCCCGGGCGGTGGCCCCGGGTATGAAAGCGCGCAAATCCGGCCGGATCATCAATTTCAGCATGGCGAACGCGGATCAGCTGCTGTCGCAGCCGGACGTGACGGCGCACTACATCGCCAAGGCCGGCGTGCTCATCCTGACGCGGACGCTGGCCAAGCTGCTCGCACCGCACGGCATTACGGTGAATGCGATTTCGCCGGGGTTCATCGACTCGGGAAGCGCACCGCCGGAAGAATTGGCCGGAATGACGAAGCGCATCCCCGCCGGATACATCGGCACCGTCGACGATGTCGTGGGCGCCGTGCGCTATCTTCTCAGTGATGAGGCGCGCTACGTGAACG
>DASTSI010000292.1:0-2527 GCA_035760745.1 Nitrospira sp.
GCCCCCACATGTCACGCAACCAGGCGTGCCGGGTGCTCCGAACGATCCGCACGCTCCCGGGCTGATACCGTGACGCTGTTCGGTGCAGTCACGATCGGCCGGGCTCATCTCAACCCATTTGCCTAATCGCCGACCTTCAACACAGGGATGTTCTGCGCAATCGCCCGGAGAGCCGGTCCCCCGCCCCCATTCAAATTAAAGAACTGCACCTGAGCCGTCACCTCGATGACGTCGCCGTCTTGGAGCAACGTTCGTTCGTCGGGATTGCATGTTCCGAGAATCTCAACCGGCAGGGACCCTGTGTCGTCGACGAGAGTGAATTCGGCAATTCCATAGAGTTCACGGCAGTGCTCTGAGGGACTCGGGGTCGGTGGGGACAGCTGTACCGCCTGCACAATGCCCGCGATCGTCACGGAATGGAGATGATACGAGCCGTGAGACTGTTCGAGTTGGCGTATCGTGACCCGCTCCTCGGCACCCGCAGCGGACGCGAAGCACGCCGAGAGCATCAAGCAAAGGCCCGCGCGGCGCATATGCCGCTACTTCGCGCAGCAACCGGATAGTTCGGCTTCCCTCGCATCGGGAAGGAGCCGGTCGAGCGCAAAATACACGGGGCAGAATCCCGTTACGCCGCTCTGCATCAGCGTGATACCGATCGCGGCCGGGAGCAGGAACCAATGGGCGTTCACGTAGTGCCCCAGCGCCACGCCGACGGTCACGAACAAGCCCACGATCGCGTCATGCAGTCGCCGCTTCTGATTCATAAAGCCCTCCTCTTCAGCTGGGTGGCGAGAGTCAGCAATGCCATCCTGGAAAGGCTAGGCTCGGAACAGGATCCTGTCAAGCTTCGGAGCGGAGGCCGGATCTTCAGCCGGCTTCGCGAGTCTCGACGCTCCAAAGGCGTGAATCAAGACGTGAATCGTGATTGTCGGTCTGAATTTGAATGTCGCCGCGCGCGAACATCTGTGCATCGAAGAGGGTTGAACGCAACGCCACCAATATCTGTGACCACTCCCCGAGCGGGATCGGGACCGGTCCTTGGCATGCAGCACGAATCCACATCACGGACAGGTGATCATCGTCGGACCTTCATCGTCCATATTGTTGTCGTGTTCCGCCGGGATCTCGACTCGTGACATCCCGAACTCATCCGAGAGTGAGCATCGAACCCGACTTCCGTTTCTGCAGAAGTCGGTTCGTGCTACATTACTGAGGAATGAACATCGTATGGACAAAACAAAATCCGGCGATGCCCGGATGGTACTGGGCCCGGAATCTGAGGATTCCCCTGCTCGGAGGGCGATATCGTCTCGTGGAGGAATTCGGAGTCGTCGAGGTGTTGCAAGATCCAACGTCCGGTGAATTCCATATTTCAGTGACGGGATCTGACTGGACCGCCGAGATGTCCAAGGTTGAGGGCGAATGGGCCGGCCCGTTGGATCCCCCGACGTAATCGATTCCGAACATTTCGGCGGACCCGGCCAGAACCACGCCGAGAAGGGATGCGGACGTCTAGTCAGTGCGTCCAAATCTTCGCCGACGTGGATTCAAACGGATAAACATGGATCATCCAGCCGCCGGCCTGCTCCACGAACCTCCCCCCTGCTTGCCGACATTCTGACTCCGTCGCTATGGTGCCCTTGAAACCAAACTGCCTTCGCTTCATACGTCGCCCGCTGTCGTCCGGTTCCAGGCACAGATTGACATGCGCATGCCACTGGGCCACGCTCAGGGGAATCCGTTGGTTCAACTCGTCTTCGGTCATTCCCTTGGGCGCGGTGTACATGGCGCCTTCCAATTCGTAACCGTCCGCCGTCTTTTTATAGAGCAACGTGGTCGGTAGCGCCGGGTCGAAACGGATCCTGGCGATCTGACGTCGCTGTTTATTGCCGAAATGGTAATGTTTGGCTTTCCGCTCCGGATGCGCAAGGACGAAGCCCTCGTCCAAGGCCACCCGGTAGTCTCGATATTTCGCGATTGACCGCCGAAGAACTTCCACGAGCTCTTCAGCCCGCCTGTCATCGGCAGGGTTGGCCGGTCGCAATGTCGTCCACCTCATGTGCGGCCCCCTGTGCTGCTCATGGGGTCTCATCGCCTCGATCATACCGGCCGACTGATCATGATCCATGTCCATCTGTTCCATCCCGGACGCCGGTTGCTGGCCTTGAGCCTTAGCCGAGTGGGCGGTCGTGGGAGAGACAACCAGGCTGGTGCAGGATGCCACCAGGCCGGCGAACAGGAATGCAAGGCTGCGCACGAGGCTGGCCGACTCTTGGCCCGTCATTCGCCCTCCTTCATTCAGCATTCAGCGGAAAGCATGCACCGTCTTACAGCAGAAACGATGCACCGTCCGCGAGGTTGACAGCCAGGGAACCTCCTAAGCGGCATCCCGGGCCGCTCCCGCTAGAATACGGTGATGAATCGGCGGATACTCTTCCTTGCCCCTGTTCTTCTCACCTGTCTCGGCTTCCAGGCGAGCGGGTGCACGATCAACCCTTACACGCATCGCTGGCAACTGCTCATGGTT
>DASTSI010000293.1:0-5686 GCA_035760745.1 Nitrospira sp.
TGGCCGGTTCAATGGTCTGGTATCCCTTCGTGGGGATGCTGCTCGGCACTGTGCTGGCCACGGCCGATCTGCTCTTGGAACGCTGGCTCTCGCCTGAAGTGGTGGCCGGACTGCTGATCCTCCTGCTTGTCACGCTCACGCGGGGGCTTCATCAGGATGGTCTCGCGGACACAATCGACGGACTCGCGGGCGGGAAAACCTGTGCAGAGCGATTGATGATCATGCGCGATCCGCACATCGGCGCGATCGGAGCCGCCGGATTGTTCCTGTCGATCATTCTGAAATACGCAGCGATCCTGTCCATGAGCGATGTGACGCGATTCCCGGCACTACTGTGTATGCCGGCAATGGGACGCTGGGCCATGGTGGCCGGGGCCTATGGATCTTCCTATGCGAGGCCCGAAGGGGGGCTCGGTGCTCCGTTTCTTGCGGATCTCTCCGCGAAGCATGTGATCGGGTCTACCGTGCTCATCGGCTGTCTTTTAGCGGCGACCTTTGGCCTCGGCCCCGGGGCGATTCTTCTCGCCGCAGGAGCGATGGTCAGCCGTCTGATGGCGATGTTTTTTCGGCGCCTTTTCGGTGGCGTGACGGGAGACACCCTCGGTGCGATGAATGAAGTCGTTGAAATTATTTTTCTTCTCTCCATCCCATTGACGAGCCTGATCCCGTGATGCCCGGCGATCTGGTGTTGGCGTGCGCGCTCGATGCGGTGATCGGCGATCCACGGTGGGCTCCGCATCCCGTACGTTGGATGGGCGCTCTGATCGAAGAATTCGAAAAACGGGCACGACCTCTGTTAGTGGCCCCGAACGCGCTTCGCGTGGGAGGAATGGTATTGGCACTGGCATTGCCAAGCGCGGCATTTCTTGCCGGATGGACCATTATTGCAGTCGGCGGAGCGCTCCACGAATGGGTGGGCCGAGCCCTCGAGATCGCATTGGCGAGTACCACACTGGCGTGGCGGGATCTTGTCGATCATGTCGATGCAGTATCCGAATCCTTGAAGGCTCGTTCATTGGCCGACGCGCGTCAGGCGGTGCGCTTGATCGTCGGACGCGATACCGACAATTTGCCTGAGACCGAAATCGTGAGGGCGGCGGTGGAGACCGTGGCCGAAAGCGCTTCGGACGGGGTGATCGCACCGTTACTGTGCCTGGCTCTGGGAGGAGCGCCGGCCGCCTTGGCGTACAAGGCGATATCGACCCTGGATTCCATGATCGGACATCAAGATGCACGCTATCGGGATTTGGGATGGGCTTCGGCCAAGCTGGATGATCTGGTCAACTGGATTCCTGCGCGCGTGACCGCCTGGTTGATCGTAGCGGCGGCTGCGCTCGTCGGGTGGGGATCGGCTTATGCAGCACGGAGTGCGACCGTTTTATGGCGGGATGGACACAAGCACGCCAGTCCCAATAGCGGCCGGCCTGAAGCCGCAATGGCGGGGGCCTTGGGTGTTCGGTTGGGAGGCTTGAACGTCTACGATGGAGTACTGTATGAAATGCCGGGACTCGGCGACCCCTTGGAAACCTTGTCGATCGCACATATCGAGGTAGCCAAACGGACAATGACCATGGCGTACCTGTTGGCCATCGTCATCACCGTGGGATATCGATGGTGGTGAAATCGACCGGTGGCGGCCACGGCGGAAACGTCTACGCGGCGTCTCGAAACCTTCAAAGGCCCATCAAAACCATCCTGGACTTCAGTGCGAGCATCAATCCGCTTGGACCTTCCCCCAAGGTCAAGGGAACCCTCGCCGAAGGCATCCGGCTTATTCGTCACTATCCTGATCCTGATTGTCAGTCATTGCAGAGTCTCCTCTCGTCTCAATGGAAACTCTCCCCTGACCATTTTGTGATTGGAAACGGGTCGACCGAGCTGATTCATCTCCTTCCCCGAGCGTTGGCCCTACGGTCAGCCTTAATCGTCGGGCCGACTTTTTCAGAGTACGCGGAGGCCCTGACCCGAGCCGGGACGAGAACGCAAACCGTGTCGGCATTGAGAAGTGAGGGCTATCGACCGCCGCTGAGGAAAGCGAGGAATCTTCTTCGGTCACGCAGAGCAGCGTTCCCCTTCGACGCAGTCGTTCTCTGTAATCCCAATAGTCCGACGGGGCAAATATGCGACCGAGCCGAGTTGCTGGCTCTCATCGGGAGCGCCGAGCGCTCGAAAATCTGGGTGATTCTCGACGAAACCTTCGTTGAATATTGTCGCAGACAATCGATGAAACCTGGTTTGCGCCGTTATCGGAACTTGATCCTCGTGAGAAGCTTCACGAAGTTTTACGCGTTGCCCGGTCTCCGTGTCGGATATACAGTGTCGTCACCCCGCGTGGCCGCGAGCCTGCGACGATATCAGCCTCCCTGGTCGGTCAATATCCTGGCTCAAATAGCCGCGGAGGCGGCATTACAAGATCGGCACCACGCAACTCTCAGCGCAGCCTACGTTCAACGAGAGCGGCGACGATTGACCAACCTGTTGCGCTCATTGCCGGGGTTGACAGTCTTCCCCAGTCAGGCCAATTTCCTGCTGCTCGAATTGCCCGACTCTCCTCGAGGCTGCATCGCGCCCCAAGCGCTTTATCAGCAAGGATTGTTGGTCCGGGACTGTGCCTCCCTCCCCGGCCTCAATGCGCGGACGATTCGGCTCGCCGTTCGAACCGAGAATGAGAATAATCGGCTCGTTGCTGCTTTAAAGAAGATTTTAGGATAGGGGCATGTCGTTGAAGAACCGTCTTTTTCACGTCAAACATCGAACGATTCGGAATACGCTGGTGATCGAGCTCGGTACGTTGCATCGGGTATTGTCTTCTGCGCCACGAGGCGGCGGATTGATTCGTGCCCGCTCGATCTTGAATCACCAGGTCTTGCCGAATCCGGCGATCCTTGCTGGAAACGGCTCCGCTCACGTCCCTCTCAGGAAGACGTGGGGCGACCCCGCACGTTACCTGGCCAAGGTAGCGCATATGGTCAAGGCTTCGTTTCCTGTGGTCGGATTGATGACCGCCGTGCCGATGAAGAGAGTAGTGAAAAGTCGCGAAGAATCGCACGGCATTTGGATCGAATGCTTCTGTACCGTTGGGGTCAACAACGCCGTGCGAGCCGGGGACCGTGCGATACACAAGGGAGAAACTCGACGATGTAGCGAACAGGGCACCATCAACATCATACTTGTCACCAATGCCACCCTGGCAACGTCGGCACTCGTTGGGATCGTGCAGGTTGCCACGGAAAGCAAGACAGCGACCTTGATCGACATGGATGTTCGGAACGCGTCTGGTCGTCGCCACGCGACCGGAACCGGCACGGATGCCGTCGTCGTAGCGGGTAGCATTGCCGGGAAATATAAAGTGCAATACAGCGGTACTCACACGAATGTCGGATCCATGGTCGGAAGGCTTGTCGCTCGCTGTGTACGTGAAGGACTTAGACGCTCACCGCAGTCGCTCAGTGTGATTCCGACTGCGATTCCTGGATCGACACGCGAACCTCTACACTGATCCTCTCCCATCCCCTTCCCGAAGTTGGGCGCCTCCTTCGCCCGCGCGCCATTTCTCCGGCTCATCCAGCGAAAATTTTATTGTCTGCTAAACTTTTGTTCGACACGACTCGTTGTTGAACGGGCCAGTATCGGCAGGTCGGCGAGAGTTCATTTTTTGCCAGAAGCGCATCATTTTGTCGCAAGCCGCACAGTCCTGTGCTGTACCAGTAAAAAGCGTTTACACCGACGATAAGCTAAGGCCTTGACGCACATAAAGATTATGCCTCGAGCCGGGGATAAGTAAAAACCGACCACTATAAGCACAATCTTTGCTATTTGCCCGGCAGCCGACGACTGTTTTTGAGTCGTTGCCTGCGATGAACTGTCGTGCGAGGCCAAACTGCATCGATGCTGAACCAAGGACTGTAGTCAGCGAATGGCGTTTCGAACCAATTAAGGAGGGGCGGTATGAGCTCGAGGGATTTCGAAATGCGGATCGTAGGCGTGCTGGCGTTATCAGCGACCCTCTGGGCGGGTCCCGCTGCTGCGGCCAATGAAGCAGAACTGGCAGAGCATTTGATCGAATTGGTGAAAATCGGGCGCGGAGTGGTGTCGGAACAAATGGCGAACATCAACGATGCGACAAAAGCGGACAAAGGCTTTACAGGCGACTATATGGCCGCTCAAGTGATCGACCGCTTCAAGAAGCGGACAAAAATCGACCTCCGCATTCCCAACGTCGTTCCTCAGGCAAGTCTCTACCTGGCGCTGGTCGAGGCGGAAAAGGAAGTCGTCGATGAGGCCCAACCGATCATCAACAAGCAGGGCATCTCATTCAAAGGATTCATTCCTGCCGTATTCGCCAGGAGAACTGGAGAGCACTTCTATAAGAAGTCCGGAGTGCGTGTAAAGCTTACTGGGATCGACTATCGGAACCCCAACAACAGGCCGGACGATTTCGAGGCGGAAGTGCTTCGAATGTTCAGCGATCCACGCCATCCCAAAGGCCAATCGTATGTTCGGAACACGATGGTAGACGGTCGTCCCGTTCTCCGCATGATGGATCCTGAATATGCCGGGGTGTCGTGCCTGAATTGTCATGGGGCTCCGAAAGGAGAGCGTGACGTGACGGGCAACAAGAAGGAAGGATGGAAGGAAGGAGAGCTCGCTGGAGCGATCAGCGTCGTGCTTCCGTTGAAGTAACAGAGTCCACGTTTCAGTGCAGAGGCCACACATTTACACCAAGGAGACCAGACGATGAGCAAGATTGTAGTTGTTGACGATTCGTACGCCGAACTCCAGATGATTGAAGGGTATCTGAAAGGCGCCAATCACACGGTCGTGTCCTTCCCCAACTCTGACAAACTCGAAGAGAAAATCGTGAGCGAGAAGCCGGACCTCATCGTCATGGATGTCGTCATGCCTGGACGTAATGGATTTCAAGCATGCCGAGATCTGAAGAACGACGAACGAACCAAGAACATTCCGATCATTCTCTGCACCTCAAAAGGAAATGAGAGCGACAAATTCTGGGGGCAGCAGCAAGGAGCGAACGCTCACGTCGTGAAGCCCTTTAAAGGAGAAGAACTGTTGGCAGCGGTCAAGCGGGTATTGGGCTGACGGATGTCGACTCCGACGTCAACCGCACTCGGACCAGGCCAGCCGGCAGCCGTTGCATCGGCTGCCGGCACCGCGTCAGCGGGATCGACTGCGTCCGGTACGGTGCGCGTCGCGATCATCTCCTTGGAGGGAGAGCAATTCACGATCGATCTGCAGCATGTACGAGAAGTATTCGTTGTGGAATCGATTACGCCGGTCCCCGCGATGCCGCAAGGATTAGTCGGCGTAACGAACCTCCGCGGTGCCGTCGTTCCGTTGCTCGATCTCCGGCACATCTTCGGCCTCAGTACAGAGACCGCCTTGCGGTATGCCGTCGCCTTGAAGCATGGAACCTGGCAAGTGGGCGTCCTGGTCGATACGGTACCGGAAATTCGTACTCTTACCAAAGATCAATTCATGCCGGCTCCCGCCGGAACGTCGGACGCGTCGAATCCATTCGTCACGGCTGTCGTGAAGCTGGAAGACCGGATACGAGGAGTATTGGAAACCTCGATGGTTCTGTCTCATTTCGAGAGAACCGGTTAGCCGATAAAGGGACGTATCTTAGACCGGACACGGTTGCGACAAGGAGGAGGTTCTCATGGCC
>DASTSI010000294.1:0-2844 GCA_035760745.1 Nitrospira sp.
AAGCGGAATCAACGTGGCCCGCCAGCTCTGGAGGAACAGGAACACGACCAGGGTGACCAGCAGCACCGCCTCCCAGAGCGTGGTCAGAATCTCGTGCAGCCCCTCCGTCACCGCGAGCGTCGTATCCAGCGACACCACATAGTCCAGATCGTCCGGAAAACGCTGCCGCATCTCCTCCATCTTCCGCTTGAGGAGATTCACCGTGTCGATCGCGTTGGAGCCGGCCAGTTGATACACCGCGATCGCGGCGGTCGGCGTCCCATTGAGCCGGGACACGAAGTTGTAGAGCTGGCCGCCCAGCTCGGCGCGGCCGACGTCTCTCACTCGCACCAACGAGCCGTCATTGTTGGCCCGGATGATGATGTCGCCGAATTCCTCCTCGGTGACCAGACGACCCTGCCCCCGCACGGTGTAGGTCAGCTCTTGGCCCTCCGGCACAGGCTCGGCGCCGACCTGTCCCAAGGGCGCCACGAGATTCTGCTCCTTGATCGCATTCAGCACGTCGGAGACCGAGATGCCGAGCTTGGCCAGCCGGTCCGGATGGACCCAGAGCCGCATCGCATATTGGCCGGCTCCGAAGATCGTCACCTGCCCGACGCCCGGCGTCCGAGACAGGACGTCCGCCAGATTGATGTAGGCATAATTCGCGAGGAACGGCGCGTCCCAGGTGCCCTTCGGGGAGTAGAGGGAAAACAACAGGAGCGGCATCCCCATCGATTTCCGGATCGTCACCCCGTACCCCCGCACCTCCTTCGGCAGCTGCGGCTCGGCCTGGGCATAGCGCATGTGCGCGAGCAATTGATCGACGTTCGGCTCGGTCGTGACGTCGAAATCCACGCGCAGCGTCGTCTGACCGTTGCTGCCGTTGATCGAGTACATGTACAGCATGCGGTCCACCCCGCTCATCTGCTGCTCGAGCGGGGTCGCGACGGACTGCTCCACGGTCAGCGCATCGGCGCCGACGTAGGTCGCCTGGAGCATGACTTCCGGAGGGGCAATGTTCGGAAACTGCGCGACCGGGAGGCGCGCGATCGACACCGCGCCGAGCAGCGCAAGGAGGATCGACATCACCATCGCGACGATCGGACGCCTGACGAAGAATCGGGTCATGCCTGACCCCGTGACGGACCCGGCGCAAAGGGCACATCGGACAGCACCGCCCTTGGGCTGGCCACGGCGCGGCTGCTGGCCAGCCGCTCGACGACGTAGAAGCACACCGGGATCAGAAAGATCGCGATCAGGCTCGCCGCCAGCATGCCGCCCACCACGGCCGTCCCCAGGATGACGCGGGAATGCGCTCCCGCTCCGGACGCCACCGCCAGCGGGAGCACGCCGAGAATGAAGGCAAAGGCCGTCATGAGAATCGGCCGGAGGCGGAGCCGGGCTCCCGCGAGCGCGGCATCGCGGATGGACCGTCCCTTCTCCGTTTCCATCTTGGCGAACTCGACGATGAGGATCGCATTCTTCGCGCCCAATCCGATCAGCATCACGAGCCCGATCTGGCTGTACACGTCGTTCTCGAGCCCCCGCAGCCATGACGCGGCAAAGGCCCCGAAGACGGCCACCGGCGTCGCGAGCAGCACGCTGAACGGCAGCGCCCAACTCTCGTACTGCGCAGCCAAAATCAGAAAGACGAAGAGCAGCGAGAACCCAAAGATCGCGGCAGGAGAGACGCCGGCGGCGGCGAGCTGCTCCTGATAGGACATGCCCATGTAGTCGAATCCCATTTCGGCCGGCATCGCGGCGCCGAACACCTCTTCCAGGGCCCGCATGGCCTGGCTGCTGGTGTAACCGGGAGCGGGCACGGCGTTGATCTGCGCCGACCGGTATTCGTTGAACCGCATCGTGAACTCCGGACCGGTCGTCGGTTCAATGGAGACGAGCGTCGAGAGCGGCACCATCTGGCCGTCTTTGTTTCGGACGTAGAACTGCGCGACGTTTTCGGCCCGCGCCCGATACTCTCCCTCCGCGAGCAGATACACCTGCCATTGGCGGCCGAAGCGGTTGAAGTAGTTGACGAACGGACCGCCCATGAACACTTGCAGCGTCTGCGAGATGTCCGTGAGGGCCACGCCCTGCTTGAGCGCCTTGGCATGGTCGATCCGCGCGAAGAGCTGCGGGACATCCGGCAAGAGCGTCGTCGTCACGCTCGCGATCTCGGGCCGTTGTCGGGCCGCCTCCAGGAATCTCGCCGTCTGCTGGGCGAGAAATCCGCCGCCCCGTCCCATCCGGTCCTCGAGCATCATGGTGGTGCCGCCGGCCGTGCCGATGCCCGGGATCGGCGGCGGAGAAAACGCGACCGCCTCAGCTTCCGGCACCTTGGCCAATTCGCGATTGACCCGGGCCAAGATCGCCTCGTACTGTTCCTCACTGCTCCGCCGCTCGTCCCACGGCTTCAGATTGACCGAAAAATACGCGTTGTACGTGGTGCTCACCTGGCTCAGAAAGCTGTAGCCGACGGTGACGGTGAACGAGGCTACGCCCGGTACCTCGTGCAGCATGGCCTCGATTTTTCGGCAGACTTTGTCGGTTCGCTGAAGCGAGGCGGCTTCCGGCAGCTGCACGTTGATGTAGAAAAACCCCTGGTCTTCGGAGGGAATGAAGCCGCTCGGCAGCCGCGCCCCGAGGAGCGCGGCGAGGCCCGTGAGCAGCACGAGCCCAATCAACGTCCGGCCCGCCTTCTGAATCAGCCGCCCGCACAACCCCACGTAACGCTCCGTCACCCGGCCGAACAGCGCATTGAACCCCCGGAAGAACCGGCCCAACAGCCCCCGCGCCGGCTGCTTGGGCTTCAACAGGAGCGCCGCCAGCGCCGGGCTCAGCGTCAGCGCATTGAGCGCCGAC
>DASTSI010000295.1:0-9450 GCA_035760745.1 Nitrospira sp.
CTCTTCGACCAGCTCTTGAATGCGATGGAGCACGGATTGATCGGTGGTCGGCTCGGTCATCTTCCCTCTCCTTGTCCCGGCCGTGCTCATGGCGCCGGCCTGTTGCGATGGGCGACTTCCGATTCACAAGGCACGCATGAACGCCACCAAGGCCTGTTTTTCCTCCCGATCCAGTTTGAGCCCTCCGACGACGTTGAAAAATTCGACCGTATCTTCGAGCGTCGGCAGCCGGCCGTCGTGAAAATAGGGCGGCGAGTCCTTGATGCCGCGGAGCACGAACGTCTTGATCGGACCATCCGGTGTCGCGCCGAACCGCTCGAGATGCAGGTCATGCATCTGATGATCGGTATAGGAAGGCGGAATGTGACAAGCCGCGCATTTCGCCTTGCCGAAGAACAGATCCTCGCCGCGGGCCTCGAGGGGCGTCGCCTGCGACCGATCCAACCGGCCGGTCATCGGATCGACCTTCGGCGCCGGCGGGAAATCGATCATGTTCTGCATTTGGCCCATGTGCGCCACCACCACCCGGTCGATCAAGTTCATCCCTTTTTTCATTGCCCGGATCGGGTCGCCGTTGAAGTAGGCCGTGCGCTGTTCGAATTCGGTGAAGTCCTCCACGGAGCGAATGGACCGTTTGGACCCGTGAATCTGTTGATTGTGCATGCCGCGCAGGCTCGGGGTGTCGAGCCGCAGCCGTTCCATCTGCGGCCTCGTGTCCGGGTTGAGATGGATCTGACCCGTCGTGTGGAAATTGACGTGGCAGTCGAGACACGTGACTCCCAGGCTGGGCTTGGCGGATTTGCGGTCGTGCGTGGCGTTGAATTCTTCCTGGGAAAATTGCGTCACCAGCATGCGCAAGCCGTCCAGCTGCGCGGCCGTGACGAGCCCCCGAAAGAGCCGGTCGAAGTTCTCGGCATGCAGTGCTTCGCCCTGCGAGACGTCGCCGAGCTCGGGATGCGTCGTCAGAAAAATCGGCGGAGGAAATTCGGGGAGAAAACAGTCGGGCAGGTCGAAGTCCACGTCGAAGCGCTCGAGGCGCGGAAACTGTTTGATTTGGATTTGCGGGAACACTTGGCCGCCCACGGCCTGCTTCATGTGCGGCAGCCGGTCGAAGCCGCGCGGAAACACGCGCTGCTTTTTGATCTCACCGGGACTCAACTGACCGAGCTGGTCCCAGGAAGTGCCGGCGGCCAGCTTGACGACGGGCCCGATGGGCTGCGGCTTTCCCTTCGTCATGGTGACGTGGTCGGCTGTCCTGCAGCCGAGATCATACCGGTCCTCGATGAGCTGTTTTTGCGCCGCCATGACCTCCGGTTTGTCCGCGATGTCCTTCTTCATGACCTGTTCGAACGCTTTCTGGGGATCCTGGCCGGGCGGGGCCCCGAAGACGTCGTAGAAAAAATCGACACCGTCGAAGCCTTTTTGTTTGGCCTCTTCGATCGAGGACGGCTGGCCGGCCTGGCGCCGTCCTTCGGGCGTCGGCTGGGCCTCTCCGGACCGGTCGCCGATGAGCGCGATCCCGGCCAAGGAGGACAGGCCGAGCGTGAGGGCAAGCACGATGGTGCTTCGATGCATGAGACCTCCTAGAGCCGTGGACGATGAGCTTCGGTGCCGGTCGTCGCGTGAACCGCATCGGCTGGTTTACTTGGCCGATCCACTTCCCGGCGACCCCGGCTTTCACCCTGCCGGCTGTCGCTTGGTGACCTCGCTCCCGCACGAAACACCGATGCCAGCGTCGCACCCGCCAGGGCTGCGGCCGCGCCCATGAGGAACGGATGCAACGAGGCTTGGGTATAGAGGCTCGACTCGCACACGTACGGCGCGCACCCGCCGCGCTCCTTCAAGCCGGTCGGCGGTCCGTAGAGACTGTTGTCCGTCGGGTGCTCGTCGGCCCGCGGGCTCAGCTGCATATCGAACAGCGCCTCCATGACTTTGTCCGTGAGGCGGGGGGCGATGCTTCCCACGGTGCCGAGAAGCTTGGCGCCGCCGCCCGCGTAGATGTCGCGTACGCGATGCTGCGCTGCGTAGAGTATCGCCTCGCCGACGACCTCCGGCGCGTACACCGGCAGCGGGAACTGCGGCTCGCGGCATGCTCGGCATAGGGCGTATCGATCGAGTACGGCTTGATCAGCGTGACGGCGACCGACAGACCGTCGTGCTCGACTTCCATCCGCAGGGCATCGGTGTAGGCTTTGACGGCATGCTTGCTTGCGGAGTAGACGCCCTGGAGCGGCACTGCACGATCGGAGAGCGTGCTGCCGATGTTGATCAGCGCTCCCCCGTCCTTGCGAAGGTGCTCGACGGCGAGGCGGGAGCCGATGACGACGCCCCAAAAATTCGTATCGAACAGGCGGCGTTGGTCGTTCAGCGAGACGTCGATCACGCGGCCGTAGACGGAGACGTCGGCTCCATTGCCCCAGGTATCGATGCAGCCGAAGCGCTCGCAGGCTTCCTCCGCGACGCGCCGCAAGGTCGCTTCGTCGGCGACGTCGGCTTCGACGTGGCCCGCCGCATCGTCGGACCCGTTGGCGTTGAGCTCATCGGTGAGCCGTTGGAGCGCCTCGCGATTTCTCGCCGTCAACAGGACCCGCGCACCCCGCCGGACCGCCATGCGCGCCGTCACGAGTCCGATGCCGCTGGAGGCGCCGGTGATGACGATGACCTGCTCGTGGATTGGCTTCAGACGGAGGCTCATGAGTCGGGTCATGACCGCGGTTCTTCGCGGCCGCTCGCGGGGACAGTGCGACGCCTTGCCGGTGCGCGGTGCATGACGACGCCCTCTGCCCACTATGATGGAGACGAAAAGAGCGAGCGACTAGCAAATGCCCGAGTTTGCGCGGAACTTTTATTCGTCGGTGAATTGCCGATCCCTGTGCGCCGACAGGAGGGAGGCCAGGCGGGTTTTGAGCTCGAGGCGTCGGGGTTTTCCCGTTGAGGTGTAGGGCACATCCTCACCGAACACGATGACCTTCGGCTGCTTGAAAAACGGCAGGGTGCGGCGACAATGCTCGCGGAGCGCTTTCTCCGACGGCGCCATGCCAGGGCGCGGCACGACATAGACGGCGATCTCTTCGCCGTAGTAGCGGTTTTCGAAGGGCACCGCCATGGCGAATTGCACCGACGGGTGACCTTTCAAGGCGTCGTCGATTTCGAGCGGGGAAATGTTCACACCTCCGCGGATGATGAGCTCCTTCAAACGACCGGAGATGAAGAAGAACGGCCTGCCCCGTTCGTCGCGTACGACGAAGCCTTCGTCGCCCGAGCGGAACCAGCCCCACCGAAACGCGGTCTCGTTTGCGTCATCCCGCTTGAAGTACCCGGCGCAGACCGTGCCGCCTCGGATGCAGATCTCCCCGCGCGCCGTCTCCGGCACCTCCCGGCCTTCGCCGTCCAGGATCGCCATGTGATTGTGCCGCAGCGGGATGCCGATCGACGGAAACTCGAAATCCCGAAGCCAATGGCGGTGCTCCCCGCCTGGCAGGCTGGTCGGGAGAAAGGAGGAATAGCAGGTGGTTTCCGACAAGCCGTAGCCGTGGCGGATGGGAAATCCGAACCGGTCTTCGAAGCGGGCCGCCGTGTCCTTCAGCAGAGGTCCGGCTCCGCACAGGAACCCTGAAAACGACTTCAGGCGGTATGGGGAGAGATCCTCGTCCGCCTCGAGCAGGAATTCGAGCAAGGTGGGCACCACGCTGACGGCCGTCACCTGCTCGTCGTGCAGCCGCCGCCAAAAGGTGCCGCTCTTGAATCGCCGATTCAGGACGACGGCGCCCTTGCAGTAGAACGGCGTGACGAGCGTGACCACCGTGCCGTTCACGTGATGGATGGGAAGGACGCACATCAGCCGGTCACGGGGCCCGAATCCGTGCCAGTCGGCGATCGCGTCGGCGTCGGTCAGGAGATTCTCCGCCGTGAGCACGACGCCCTTGGGCGGGCCCGTCGTCCCGGAGGTGTAGACGATGAGCGCTTCACCATCGAGGCCCGGGGCGGGCGCCGCCTGGCCGGACGCCGCCGGATGGGCCTCGCCTCTCGCCACGGTGTTCGTGCCGTCCACGAAGCCGTGATCGTTCACCGCGATGACATGCCGCAAGGCCGGCAGCTTCGGCTGGAGGTCTCTCACCTCGTCGGCATAGGCATCCCAGCAACAGACGGCCGATGCGCCTGAATGATCCAGAATGAAGCGCTTCTTCTCCGTATCCTCTTCGGCGTTGATGGGCACGACGGTCAGCCCGGATAGCCATGCCGCGAAATACAGGACGACGGTGACGTCATGATTGAACAAGATCGTGGCCAGGCGCTCCCCGGGACAGAGCCCGAGGCCGGTATGCAGGAATGCCGCGGCCTGCTGCACCACCGTCCCGAATTCGGCGTAGGTGTAGGTGTAGCGGAGGTGCCGGTCGTCGTCGCAATACGTCAGGAACGGCCGGTTGGCCAGCGTGCGGTCATAGACCCGGGATTTGAAGAAGTCCGCGAACGAGCGCCACGGAAACTCCGGGCGAAGGCCTTCGACCATCCGCGCTTGGGCGATGTGCTCAGGAACGGCGATCAAGGGAGACATACTCCCTCCTCGGAGGCCCCGTGTAGCGAGCCCGCGGCCGCATCAGCCTGTTGTGCTGCTGTTGCTCGATGATGTGTGCGCACCATCCGGTGATCCGCGAGCAGACGAACACCGGCGTGTAGAGTTCGCGTGGAATGGCCATGAGGAGGTAGGCGACCGCCGTGTAGAAGTCCAGGTTGGGGTGGAGTCCCTTTTCGTCCAGCATGACGCGTTCGACGGTGGTCGCAATGTCGTACCACCGGCGATCGCCGCAGATCCGGCTGAGCGCATCGGCGTGCCGTTGAATGATGGCCGAGCGGGAGTCGCCTTTCTTCAGCACGCGGTGGCCGAAGCCCATGATCCGGCGTTTGTTCCGCAGCGCCTCTCGCAGCCACTGCTCCGCCGCCCGCGGCGTTTCGATCTCGAGGAACATCTGCGCCACCGCTTCGTTCGCTCCGCCGTGGAGCGGCCCCTTGAGCGCCCCCACGGCCGCGGTCACGGCCGAATGGAGGTCCGTCATCGTGGAGGCTGTCACGCGCGCCGCGAAGGTCGACGCGTTGAACTCGTGCTCGGCGTAGAGCGTGAGGGACACATCGAGCACGCGGGCCATGGCGCGGGCCTGATCGCCGCCGGCTCGGTCGGTGAGCAGGCACAGCAGACGCTCGGCAAAGCTCCGATCGGGCAGCGGCCGGGCCGGAGCCTTGCCGGTCATGAGACGATGAGCGGTTGAAACGAGGAGTGGAATCTGCGCCAGCAGGCGGATGGATTTCCGGAGATTGCCGTCAGGCGACTGATCTCCGGCGTCGGGATCGGCGAGTCCCAGGAGCGAGATCCCCGTCCTCAACAGGTCCATGGGATGCGACGTGTGGGGGACCGATGCCAGAAGGGCTTCGGCGGATGCCGGCAGCGCGCACTGTTCGGCGAGTCGCGCCCGGAACTCGTCGAGTTCTTTCCGGTTCGGCAAATGTCCGAACAGGAGAAGATGCGCCACCTCGTCGAAGCTGCCCTGCTCGGCCAGATCGCCGACCGGGTAGCCCCGGTAGAGGAGCCCTGCCTCGCCTTCATCCACAAGACAGAGGGCGGATTCCCCCGCAATCACCCCTTCGAGGCCCGGACTGTACGAGGGATCGTTAGGCGCTTCGGTTGCCCGATACTCGCTCATGGCGGTGTTCATCGCGCTTTGCCTCCTCCGGTTCTCGATCCGGCCTGTATCCCAGCAGGTCGTACAGCTCTTGCCGCGTCATCATGTGATGGAGCCAGTCGCGCTGTGTGCCGAACAACTTGACCTCGGCGAGCAACTCCTGAATCGCCCGCAGCGCGGCTCGCAAGGCGGTGACGGGAAACAACACGCCGCGATAGCCGAGCGCCGCAAATTCAGCCACGCTCAGGAGGGGCGTCTTGCCGAACTCCGTCATGTTGGCGATCAACGGCACGGCGATTCCCGCCTTCTGGATTTCCTGGCGGAAGGTTCGAAACTCCTCGGCGGATTGCAATGCCTCCGGGAAGAGCGCGTCGGCTCCGGCCTCCACATAGAGGGCCGCGCGGCGGATCGCCGCGTCGAGGCCTTCGACGCCGCGCGCATCGGTGCGTGCGACGATCAGAAAATTCGAATGCCGCTTGGCACGGACGGCCGCCTTGAGCTTGGCCGCCATCTCGGAAGCGGGCACCAGACGTTTCCCCGAAAGATGGCCACATTTCTTGTCCGTCTGCTGGTCTTCGAGCTGCATGCCGGCGAGCCCGGCCTTTTCAAAGGCCCGCACCGCCGCGGCGACCGAGGCCGGGCCCCCATACCCGGTATCGGCATCCACGATCGTCGGGATCGAGACGGCGTTGGCGATCCGTCCCGCCTCCACCGTCATTTCGGAGAGCGTCAGCAGTCCGATGTCGGGGAGACCCCGGCAGGCCGAGAGGGCGGCTCCCGAGACGTACAGGGCCTCGTAGCCGGCCCGCTCGATTTGCAGCGCGGTCAGCGTATTGAACGCGCCCGGAATTGCGATCGTTTTCCGGCTCAGCACATCCCGCAAGCGGGCTGCTTTCGTCTGTCCCTCATGGTTCATGGGCCGACCCTCGCGCAGCCTGCCATGCCAGCTCAGGCTCGCTGATCCATCCGCAGGAGGCGGAGCAAGTCACCGACGTCTGTCACGTGATCGAGCCTCCACACCAACCGAATGAGCCGATCCATCCTGGCGCGGTCCAACCGTCCGGCGCCCAGGCGCCTGGCCTTGAGCTCCAGATCGCGGTCCGACAGCGGATTGGCCGGATGACCGAGCGGGATATCGACCTGCTCGGTGTAGAGCTTCCCTCCCTCGCTCTTCGCGGTGACCCTTGTCGGCATGGCTTCGGGGTAGCGGTCGGTGAACTCCGGCTCCCGCACGACGCGAATTTTCTTCATGACCTCCCGAACGGCGGGATCTTGGATCCTCTTGGGTGCGAACGACTGCAGCGTGACTCGGCCGTCCAGCAGCGCAATGGCCACGCAATAGGGGAAGCTGTGATCGGCGGTTTCCCTCGTCGCGGGCTGCCATTTTTCCGGGTCGCGTCCGATGATTTCGATGGCCACGTCGTAGCTTCCGATTTCGATGTCGCTCAGCCGTTGAACAGCCTGAACGCCTTCCGCTTCGATCAGCGCGCGGCGGAGCGCGAGCGCGGCGTCCACCGCGGTCTGGGCGTGATACTCGACCGGGTAACGTTTGATATAGGTGTCCAGAATTTTGAACCGAGCGGACTCGTTGCCGTCCCGGCGCCCCGCCGGTCCCCGCTCCGCCGCGAATGGCGGCAGCTCGAGCGGCCCTGAGACCAGCTTCATGAACCCTTTCTCGCCCTCGAAAATGGGAGACGGCCCCGTCATGCCTCGCTGAGCGAGCATGGCGGCGAACAGCCCGTTTCGGGCCGCGTTCGAGAAGGCGCAGGCTTTCCACATCGACAGATCCCCCACCCGGGTTTGCCTGAGCGCGATGTTCGCGACGCCGGCCAAGTTCACGGCCTGGATCGTGTGCGCCTCGGACAGCTTCATGACTTTCGCGGCGGCGAGTGCCGAGGAGAACGGGCCGTAGGTCACGTGATCCCATCCGCGCGGCCGGAGGGCGGCGGCGTCGCACAATCGGCACTGCACCTCATAGGCGAGGGCCACGGCCTGGATGACCCGCTTGCCCGACGCGTGCACGCTCTCTCCGGCCGCCAGGATGGCCGGGATATTGTCGGACGGATGCGCAGGCTCCTTGGCCAGATAGGTGTCGTTGAAGTCCAGGTACCGGACCAAGGCGCCGTTCGCAAACGCCGCGAGATCGGGGAGCGTCTTGTGTGCCGTGCCCCAGAGCGTGGCCCCGTCCCTCATGCTCACGGTCTTTGCGACCTGGGCGGCAAACCGGCAGGGCGGCGCGTTCCAGGCGCCGAGCGCGCAGCCGAGGCTGTCGAGCACGCGTCGTTTCACCTCGTGGACGACGGCCAGGGGCAGGTCATCATAGCAGAGGGTCCGGGCATAGCGAGCGAGACGGTCGGCGATCATCGTTGTCTCCATCAAGGACGTCATCGCTCGGCGGCTTTCGTTTGGCGCTTGTCCAGAAAGGCCCGAACGGCTTCCTGTTTCTCCGGCATGGCGCAAAGCCGGCCGAAGAGCTCGGCTTCCCGCTCGAGCCCTTCCGAGAGCGGAATGTCGAGGCCTCCTCTGACCGCGTGCAGCGCCGCTTCGAGCGCCGCCGGGCCGCGCGCCGTGATCGTCGCCGCAATGGCTTCCGCCTGCCCCAACAGGTCCGGCTGGGGAACCACGCGGCTCACCAACCCGACTGCGACCGCCTCTTCCGCCGACAGACTCTCGCCGGTCAGGATCATTTCCGCGGCCTTCGACACGCCGACGACCCGCGGGAGCCGTTGCGTGCCGCCGAAGCCGGGAATCAGGCCCAGCTTGATCTCCGGCAGTCCGAGCGAGACTCCGGCCGCGGCGATTCTGATGTGGCAGGCCAAAGCCAATTCGAGGCCTCCGCCGAGGCAGGTTCCGTTGATCGCGGCCACAACCGGCTTGTCGTACCGTTCGACGTGATTGAACAGCGCTTGTCCCCGCAACGCGAATTCGGTTCCCGCGCGAGGCGTGGTCAAGTGAGCGAGCTCGTGGATGTCCGCTCCCGCGCAGAAAAAGCGCCCGGACCCCGTGATGATGACGGCGCGGATATACTCGTCCTCCTCCATCTCATTGAGTACGCGCTCCAGCTCCCGAAGCATCGAAGCGCTCAGGACGTTGGCAGGCGGGTTGTGCAGCGTGATGCGAGCGACGTGGCGAGCAATGGTGAGCCATTGGTGCGGCATACTCTTCCTCAGAAGTTGAGGCCCTCCGGTCGGGAGAGGCCGTGGTGGTACGCAGCCCCGGAGCGGCGCCGCTGCTCGTGTTCCGCGATCGCGGTCATCAGCTCGGGCAGGCCCTCCCCGGTCGCCGCCACCGTCCGGATCACGGTAGGGCGCCAGTCTCGCAGCGCCCGCAACGCCGAGTCGGCGCCGGGATGATCTCCTTTGTTGACCACGATGATGTGCGCGGTCTCCAGCAGCCCGGCTTTCATGGCCTGGATTTCGTCACCGAGGCCCGGGGTGACGACTGCGACGACGGTCGGTGCCACTCTGAGGATGTCCAGCTCGTTCTGACCGACGCCCACGGTCTCAATGAGAATCGTCTCGTACCCTGCCGCTTCCAAGACCCTGGTCGCGGCGTCCGTGGCCCGGGCGAGGCCGCCGCGGCTGCCCCGCGTCGCCATGCTTCTGATGTAGACGCAAGGATCCAGCGCGTGCTCCTGCATCCGGATACGGTCCCCGAGAAGCGCGCCGCCCGTGACCGTGCTGCTGACATCGACCGCGAGCACGCCGACCTTCTTGCCCTCCAACCGGTAGGCGGTCACGAGCCGGTCGACCAGCGTGCTCTTGCCGGCGCCGGG
>DASTSI010000296.1:0-3546 GCA_035760745.1 Nitrospira sp.
GTCGGCGTTGAATTTGAACCGCGCTTCGCGGATCGGCCCATCTCTGGTGATGAACGACGGGATGTCGTTGGTCGCGCCGAGCTTCTTCGCCACTTCGATCTGAGGATTCACCGCGGGGCTGCTCCCGCCGAGGTCAGGGAAGGCATGGCAGCCGGCGCAGCTGTCCAAATTGAAGCGCGGGCCGAGTCCCGCCTCGGTGCCCGGGACGGACCCTTGGACGGACTGCACTTCCTGGAACACGGTCCGCGCATTGGCAAAGACGCGCTGTTCCTGCGCCGAGAGGCCGGACACCGGCCCCCCGGCTCCGCTCGGACCCGTCCGCACGCCCGGATCGTGAGCCTTGAACTGTCCGGGTTGCAACGACGGCGTGATTTGCGAATGCACGTCCTGGAACCACCAACCGGCGGACAGGGCGGTCGTCACCGCCGAGAATGCGAGCAGTCGCCTCCAGAGTGCCGTATGAGCGAGCATTGAGGCACCTCCTGATCTTTGGGCTCTCTCCGTTCCGTGGAGAGAGATCAGACGGGCCTCAGCACAAGGCATGCCCTCGATGCGGCGCGCGCGCCGCTGCCGTCTAGTTGGGAACTCGCCGAATATCGCCCCTCGCTCGTGATGCCTTCCCGCACTGTAGGTGCTTTCCTACTGAAGGTTCGTGTGGGCCGGCCTTCAGCGCATGTGAAAAACCTGTAAGGACAAGGCTAAGCTCGCCGACGGCTCTGTCACGATGATGACGAAGCATGCCGCATCAGTCCGTTGCTCAGGATCCGCTCCGGCCATCGCACCAACTACCTCGTAGGTTCATCCATCTGTCCCGGTGCCTGCGTCGCGAGTTTGTATGCCTGAACCCTTTCCCTGACCTGTCGTAGGTACCTCGCAGCCTCACGAGTAGATTGAGTGCTCAGCACCAATTGCCTTGAGCTCTCCTCTAGCAAACGAGGCTGATCTTCGTTCAGAGCGAGATCTCGAAGATACGCCACGAGAAGAAAGCCGAAAACGCTGGGATGCGGAGGCCCATCTTCAACATCCTGTTCGGTATTCCGTTGCTCCTCGACAAGCCTAGCCTCATCACCTACGGTCCTTCTTGCGCGCGCGAGGCGGTCATGTTCGAGGTCTTCGCTGACCGGGATCCCGGTCGCTAAACGAACAGTCGTCGTCTTGACAAAACGCGGCATAGCTTGGATCAACGGCGTCAAGGTATGTGGCGAGAATAAGTGTGTGAAGTCATTGGCGGCGCTATCTCTCTCCGTAAGAGACGGAAGCCCGAACACCACTTCGGCAGTTTTCAATATCGAGGTATGATCATAGAGCGTGCCATCGACGAGACCGTAGTCCTTCCCCCCATCGGTATGCTTTCTAATCAACGGAGAAGCGATGACTGTCGGGACCCGCACACCATATCGAGAAAAATCAAAGTGGTTCTTTGAATATCTCGTATCGTCTCCCGTACCCACGGCGACTGGCGGACCCACATGATCGTAAAAACCCCCGTGTTCGTCGTACGTGACAATGAGGGCGCTCTCTTCCCAGTGAGGTGACTGGCTGAGCGCTTTGTAAATGTGGCCGATGAGCCATTCTCCGGATGAGATGGAATCCAGGGGATGTTGAGAATTCCCTCCTTTAAAGCTGTCCGTGATGCGGCCATAATTTGGCTCGATAAAGACGTATCGTCTGGTGAATTGTTTGCTTCTGACGTCATCCTCGAAATACTTCAAATCTCGAAAGCGTCCCTTCTTGAGGTGTTGTTTCATGCCTTTTATGGCATAGGACTGAGGATAGGAGTCTCCCTCATAAATCACCCAGTCAATCCCCTTCCGATCCAGCGCATCGTAAATCGTCCCTCGCGGAAATTGATATCCAAATCCGAATTTCATAGCTTCCAAGACCTCTAAATTTGAGGGGCTGTCATCGAGTCCGCCAGAAGTTCCTGCGTGAGCAAAAAAACGGTTGGGCCAAGTTGGGCCCGGCATGGAAGAGAACCACCGGTCGCATACCGC
Organism: Nitrospira sp.; assembly: GCA_035760745.1. Lineage (GTDB taxonomy): Bacteria > Nitrospirota > Nitrospiria > Nitrospirales > Nitrospiraceae > Nitrospira_C. Next base: position 1,995 of record DASTSI010000296.1, read on the forward strand.
ATATTCTCTCGCGAGGCTTACGATATTCGGTATTTGGTCAGGCTCGCAGATTTCCATAACCCGCTCCAGTGCATGGCCGCCCTGGCGACCATATTTGTATAGAAAGCCGCTATTATTGATCCCTGGATATTTTTGAGCTTTTTGGTAATCGACCACGGCGTTAGGCCCACAAAGATCTAACAGAGTATCGCTAAATTCGTGCGCAGGATCTTTTTCTAGTCCTGCAATGGAATCCACGGCGGGGGATCTCACATAGAGCTTTGCACCAGTTCCAGCAAGCGGATTGAAGTAATTGAAGTGCTGCTTGGCATCTGCACCATCTATTATTCGTACACGGTTCTGAACGGGATCCCAACCTTCTACCCCGGAGAATCCTAGCAGGTGGTCGAATGAGCGATTCTCAAGCATCAGCACAAAGATTCGCCGCAGCATAGTACCTCCAACTGATCAGTGAGCCGTTCATTGCTCTTCGTCGCAGTAGCAGGCAGTGACTCAAACACGTAGCGGAACAGTTTAGGTCACTCTCGCGACGATTAATCGTTCGCTCTCGCACAGCTTCGAAGTATGAATAGCCAGACTATGCGATCGGAATCATAGGGCCGATGTCCTGTCGGGAGGTGCTGCGGGTGGATATGACAAACGGGCTGAGAAACGGCCGGTCATGGGGCATCAGGCTAGTCCTCTGACCCCTGAGATTACAAGACTACGGACTGGCTCGTATGTGGAGGGAGGAACTGGCAATCTGAGGACGGCGGAGATTCTTTACTTGGATGCGTCTTCCTCAAATCTTCGACCAGCAGGCCGAAGAGCCGTTCGCGTCTGTATGCATCCCGCGCGCAGAGCACGCTGGAGGGATGGTAGGTCACCAGGATGCGCGACGCCAATAGGCTGGAATAGAACCGGCCGCGCCGCCGCTCCATCGACACCTGTCCTCCGATGCGAATGCCGTGAAGCATTTTCGCTTCGTGCTCGAAGGCCGGCAACGGCGGCATCAATGATCTGCTCCACGCTCGCCCGCACGCCCTGCGCCAAGGGCCGGATCACGCGAGATTCCGGTAAGACCTCCCAGAATCGCCCCGGCAATTGGGTCTGCATCGCCTCCGGATTCACGCGCGCCGAGTTGAACCGCTTGGTCGTCCACGCCGCGACGTATCATTGTATTAGCTGCATATTACCTGCTTTCCTGACATAACCTGCTCCTGCGCGGCGGCGGCCGCAAACATCTCCGCGAAGAATCCGCATCCCCAGGGAACTCCTAGTACAACGGCCAGCCGAAAGGTCCTATCATCGACTCGAGGTGACGCCCATGACTGAACCGACCATGATAGGAGGATGACTATGAGGAAGAACGCATCACATCTGCTGGCATTCATCGGCCTGTCCTTAGGATGCGCGACGCTCGCGTTCGGTGAGCCGGCGGGCATTGGAGAAAAAGGGACCGGCCAGACGAAAAAGTCGACCGAGCGTCAGCAGAGCGGGACTAAGCCCGACCTCTCCCAGGTGCCGGGCGAACTGAACCAAGGGAAATCATCCGAAGCAGCCAGGGAATTAG
>DASTSI010000297.1:0-5486 GCA_035760745.1 Nitrospira sp.
TTCGGCGCTGAGCGGATGACTACTTCGGATCTCGATGTCGCCGCCCAAAAGCCCCCGCGCTTCCTTAGTCACCGCACGGTTCACATGCGCGGCGAAGAGGGAGACCGCGACCAATGCGCCGACTCCGACTGCGATGCATACGAAGAAATAGAGAAAATGCCGCCAGGATCCTCGGGTCTCGCGCCACGCCATGCGAACTTCAAACATTCTCTGTCCGCTGGCCGTTCGCGAGAATCGAGGTGCGGCGAGGTTCGGGACCATCCGATGAAGACTCGCGAAGCTGATCCGATGCAATCCGACCGTCGCGGAGCGCGATCACTCGCTGCATCGTCGAAGCAACGGCGGGGTCGTGGGTGACCAGCACGAGCGTGGTCCCCTGGTCGCGTTGCAAGGCGAGGATCAACCGCAGAACCTGGTCGCCGGTTGCCGAATCAAGATTGCCGGTCGGTTCGTCTGCAAGCAGGATCGAAGGGCGGCACGCGAAGGCTCGAGCAACGGCGACGCGCTGCTGTTCCCCTCCAGACAGTTGTACGGGATAGTGATGCATCCGGTCGCCGAGCCCTACGGCGTCCAAGAGCTCTGCGGCGCGATCCTCCACTGACGGGAATCGCGACAATTCGAGCGGGACCGAAACGTTCTCCTTGGCTGTCAGCGTGGGTATGAGGTGGAAGGACTGAAAGATGTATCCGATGCGGGCGCGTCGGTACCGCGCCAGTTCGCTCTCGGAGAGCTTCGTGATGTCCACGCCGTCCAATCTGATCGAGCCCGAGGTCGGCTGGTCCAGCCCGGCGATCAGCCCGAGGAGCGTCGATTTGCCGCTTCCAGAAGGACCGACAACGGCCACCATTTGCTTCGCCGGTATGTCGAACGTCACATCATCGAGAATCGTGACGAGACGTCCGCCGGCGGTCAGCCGCATCGAGACAGCGGCGACTTCGATCATCGTGTGTCTTCCCAGTGGTTATCGTGATGATATTATACTGAAACCCTTATGACGTCGTTCAATGTTCTGGGACTCCGTGCCGGGCGGCTCGCCCTCGTCTCATTGCTGTTCTGCTCGATGGGATGGCTTTTCCCTCCGGCTACGGCCTCGAAGACAGCGGGCCGGAACGACCGTCCGCGGATCGTCGCCTTCGGGGACAGCCTGACCTCTGGTCTGGGCGTTTCAGCGGACGAGGCATACCCTGCGGTTCTACAGCGCCGACTGGATGCTGCCGGGTTTCGTTATCGGGTCGTTAATGCCGGCGTGAGCGGCGATACGACCGCGGGTGGTGTACGTCGAGTGGATTGGGTCCTGAACAGCAAACCCGCCCTCGTCATTCTCGAACTCGGCGGGAACGATGGTCTGAGGGGCCTCAGCTTGGCGGAAACCAAGCGGAATCTCGAGCAGATTATCGAGCGGCTCCAGCAGGCGTCCGTCACGGTAATCCTGGCCGGGATGAAGCTTCCTCCGAATTATGGAGCAGACTACACCAAAGCCTTCGAAGCCATTTATCCGGAACTGGCTCGAAAATATCGCCTCGCACTCATTCCGTTCTTCCTCGAAGGGATAGCGGGCTCCCGGCAGCTGAATCAAGCAGACGGCATTCATCCCACCGCGGAAGGATATCGCGTGATCGTCGGAAGGCTGTTCGACCAACTGACACCGTTGCTAGAACGGTGAGCAAAGATCGAACACCACGGAGAGATGGGGGCGGCACCGGTGTGTCTCCGAGAACCGGTGCCGCGAGCGGAAGTCGGTCTAGCTCTTTTTCAGGAAGGTGTCGTAGACCCCGTACGCCAGGACCAAACCGATCAACACGTAGTACATGGCCGTGATCCCGCTGTAATCGGGAGCGCCCTCGCCCTTGGGTTCATTGGCGAGCGCCTGAGAAACCCCAACCAAAAACGTCGAGCCGGCAACCGCGTACAACTTCGCAAGCGTTTTTCTCATGCCATTCCTCCATCGGATCGCGTAGGCCAAAAGAGGGCCGCATTGTACTGGACTCGCCTCCCGTGGCGCAAGAGGCGGCTTAGCGCTCAACCGAGCGGCATCTGCGAGGCATCAGACGGGCGGAGGAGTCGTCACGGTCTTCAACGCGGCCGTCACTTCTCTAAAAGATGTCGCAAGCTTCTCCAATTGGCCGCCCTTGGAGAGCAGTTCGCCGGCAATCGATTTAAGCTGACTATCGTACCCACCGACTTCCGTCGCGATTTCGGCTACCTTTGTCAACATGTCCCGGTAGGTCGCGATTTCCTGCCCTAGGTGGTGGTTCGTATTCTGAACGGCCTTGATCTCAGCCATGGAGGCTTGAAGCTCTTGACTCACTCTCGCAACATGAGCCTCTCGGTCTTTCTGTTGAGCTTTGAGCGTCAACTGCAGTTCTTCCGTGTGCCTTCGGCGGATATCAAGGTCCCGGATCATGTGTGCCCATGATCCCACTTCCCCGGTGAGCCGTGAGGCTTCGGGAACAAGTTGGCCGCGCTCGATCGCTTTCGTCGCGACTTGTAGCCATTCGATGAACGCCATCACCTCACTGAGCTTGAGGTCGGGCCCGCTGCTCGGTGGAGACGCCTCTCCAGGGTTGCGCTGTTCACCGGGCACCGGATTGGCTTGTGCGGGGGAAGTTGGTTTCGTTCGCTTATTGGCGGACTTTGGTTGCGCCCAGCGATGATATTCCAACAGTACGGCGATGCAGTGCCGGCACATGGGTTCTTCCGGCAATGAACAGCTGCACCGGGACACTAAATGTCCGTCTTTGAGCCTGATCGTTTGCTCGTAGAGACCGGAATTGCCGATGACGGCAGAGGAAATCTGAGAGTCGTCCGCTTCAACGATCCGCACTCGGTTTTCTGAGAGGTACTGGTTTCCGATGTGGAAGGCATTGCGATCGACGACGCTTTGGATCATGGGAGGGTCGAGAAGGCTGAGCCGTTCGGCCGAGCAGGGAATCTTGTTTCGCATGCAAAATATTCCAGGCGGTGCAATGCGCAGGGCCAATGACGACCCCTAGTGTGCAGTGGCATGGAATTTGTGTCAAGGATTGGACGGTTCGGCACCGTCCCAGGTTCTAACGGCAGCGACGAGGGAGGCCGTGAGCGCTGACTGAGGTGAGCCAGAGATAATCCGCGATGCGCTCCGAAATCATGCTCTGGATGTCATCCATTCGGTCCGGTGCATATGATGTCATGTAAATGGTCGCCTGGCGGACTGCTCCGATCCGGCGAGCCACCCGCTTCGGGACGGGTAGATGAAACTGTACATGTCCTCCGCCCGTATAGCTCACCACGGGGCCGGCGGACGGGTCGCCGGAGGCTCCAATCCGTTGAAGTTCCGCCGCGATGACCTTCGCCATCCCCTCGTCCCGAACCATCGAAGCCTCGTACATCGTTCGATACATCGCCTCGGACCCCCCGTCGTGACAGGCTCGCAACTGTTGGAGGATCTTTTCGCGATAGGCCGGATCGTCGACGATGGTCTCGTCTTCGAGGCCCCACCGGGTCATCTCCGCACCCCGACGTGCCTGGTCCAGTCCTCGTGTTGCCACCGCACGGACGACGGCCTTGGGGGGATTGAGCGCGACGAGTCGGAGCCGGTGCTCTTTTGCGAAACGCACCAAGGGCTCATAATCCTCGAACGGCCCTCCCCAGGACTGCGGCCAGTGAATTTGGTTGAGAAACTCCTCGCGTGTGAGATCCTCCGAGCTGACATACCGATCGAGCGCCGGCTGATTGTCCCACCCGAACATCTCCATCGCGAGCACGGGGTGCCGACCCGCGGCGACTAACCGCTCCAGCACAAGCAGGGCTGAATCAATGTGAAAACGGTTGTGATGTTCTTCTCCGAGGTACACCACGTCCTGTCCTTGCAAGGCGACGAAAAGTTGATCGGGGGAAACGCTGTGCCCACCCGATGTCTCGACGATTTGCCCTTCGTGAAACTTCGCCGCCGCGCCGGTCGCTTGTGACGGCGGTGGCGGAGGGACGGCGCTTGCGCAGCCCGCGGCGAGTACCAGGGCCAGTCCCAGGCCATAGTGACAGATTGCGGCTGCCCAACTCTTGAAAGAACATCGTCGTCGCATCAGCGTCTTCCCTAACACAGGTTCGGGTCCGGGGCAACCGCGAAGCTTGACGCTCGGAGGGCTGCCCGTTATGCTGCCGGCCGTTCACTTGCATCCGGAGAAGCGTTCGCATAAGCGGCCATCAGGTTCATGAATTCCCACGCTCAACTCCTCGCAGACTTCCGCTCGCAGGTCACCAAGCTCCTTCAAGAACGCGATCAAGAATGGGAAGCCTCACGGCGGCTGGTGGGCGCGGGGCAACTGCCGGCGACCCTGAAGCGGCTGGTGGAGGAAGTCCAGCGCGTGGAGCTTCAACCCGTCGTGCGCGAATCCATTCTCATCGCGCTCAACCACGGACAGGCGGAGCGGATTCACGATTTGCCAGGCCCTCGCTTAAAAGAATTGACCGGCCTCCCGCCCACGAAAGCCGTTCGGGCCTTGTGCGTCTGGTTCGACCTCGGCGAGCGACAGCACGTCCGTTGGCCGCCGTCGCCGTTGGAGCCGGCGCTGGTCCATGCCCTGGTCCGGGATCAGGCAAATCCCTTCGACGTGTTGCTGTCCGTCGATGGGCCGTCTCTGCTCGATCTCGGTGCGGGGGATCTGTCCTTTGCCAGTGAAGTGGCCGACCTGTATGCCGTCCCCATTCGAGAGCGGGGCCGAACGCTCGTGCTTCATTGCATCGATCGGCTCAACCCGCGATCTCGGCTCGGCGGTCCCCTGCATCCGGATGCACGCCGGTTGGAGCTCCTACGGTCTCGCCCAGATCTCTCGTTCCAGTTCTTTGGCGATCAAGACATGTTCGCGCTTGACCGCTTGGATCGTTCCGGAAAATTGGCGCCGTGGTATACGATCGCGTCCTGCTGGGCGCCGGCGACGCCGACCTTTGCCTACGAGCCGTCACGCCTGAGTCAGGACACGATTGCCCGGGAACTGACCCGAACCAAAGGCGCCTTTCGCCAGATCGAGTATTCTGGAGAACCGGCGCTCGAGGTCCAGCACGGCGGGCGTGCGCTGCTATTCCCGCCGTGGAAATTCGAGATTCGGGGTCCCCTCGCGTTGCTCGACCTCTTGTCCCGGCGCGGACAGATCGGCATGCTCGGCGCCGTGGATAGCCAAGTGTTCTGGGAGCTTCTTGCGCAACTGCTCGAGGATGAACGCTATCGTCCCGTCGATCTGCCGTTCACGTCTGCGACCATCGCTGACGTCTTTGGCGATGTCTATCAGCGGCTCTCGCAATTGGCCGTCGGCGAGGCGATCAATCTCGCCGAATGCGCGACCTTGCGCCGACGCATTCCCCGCGTGGCGCCCCCGGCGTCCGGCCGCGAGTCTCACTATGCCTTCCAGGCGGTTCTCGTCCGCCGGGGCGCAGTATTCCCCGGACTTCCGGCGAGCAGCACGGCGAGAAGATTCCCGGAGATGGTCGAGGAGACACCGCCGTGGATGGTC
>DASTSI010000298.1:0-7797 GCA_035760745.1 Nitrospira sp.
TGTATGGCGAAGGCGAAATTTGAGCGGAAGAAGCCGCACGTGAATATCGGGACGATCGGGCACGTGGACCACGGGAAGACGACGTTGACGGCGGCGTTGACGAAGGTGTGCGCGGACAAGGGCATGGCGAAGTTTGTGAGCTACGACGAAGTGGCGAAGGCGAGCGAGAGTCAGGGGCGTCGGGACGCGACGAAGATCATGACGATCGCGATCAGCCACGTGGAGTACGAGACGGACAAGCGGCACTATGCGCACGTGGATTGTCCGGGCCACGCGGACTACGTGAAGAACATGATCACCGGGGCCGCGCAGATGGACGGGGCGATTTTGGTGGTGAGCGCCGCCGATGGGCCGATGCCGCAGACGCGGGAGCATATTCTGCTGGCGCGGCAGGTGGGGGTGCCCTACATCGTCGTGTTCCTGAACAAGGCGGACAAGGTGGACGACAAGGAGTTGTTGGACTTGGTCGAGTTGGAAGTGCGGGAGCTGTTGAGCAAGTACGACTTTCCGGGCGACAAGACGCCGATCATTCAGGGGAGTGCGTTGAAGGCGATGGAGGGCGATCAGGGCCCGCTGGGCGTGCCGGCGATCATGAAGCTCCTGGAGGCGGTCGACACGTATATCCCGACGCCGCAGCGGCCGATCGACAAGCCGTTTTTGATGCCGATCGAGGACGTCTTCACGATCAGCGGCCGGGGGACGGTGGTGACGGGGCGGTGCGAGCGGGGGATCGTGAAAGTGGGCGACGAAATCGAGATCGTGGGCCTGCGGCCGACGCAGAGCACGGTGGTGACGGGGGTGGAGATGTTCCGCAAGGTGCTCGACGAGGGCCAGGCGGGGGACAACATCGGCGTGCTGTTGCGGGGGACGAAGAAGGAAGAAGTGGAGCGGGGGATGGTGTTGGCCAAGCCCAAGACGATCACGCCGCATACGAAGTTCAAGGCCGAGGTGTATGTGTTGACGAAGGAAGAGGGCGGGCGGCACACGCCGTTCTTCAATGGGTACCGGCCGCAGTTCTACTTCCGGACGACGGACGTGACGGGGGTGGTGCAGCTCAATCCGGGGGTGGAGATGGTGATGCCGGGAGACAACGTGAGCGTCACGGCCGAGCTCATCAGCCCGATCGCGATGGATCAGGGGTTGCGGTTTGCGATCCGCGAGGGCGGCAAGACGGTCGGCTCCGGCGTCGTCACGGAAATTTTGGCGTAAACGGTCGTCAAGAGTGATTCGGAGATGACGGATCAGTCATCACGTTTCACGGATCACGAGGCCTAGAGGTGAAGGTCGATCAGCGGATACGAATCAGGTTGCGCGGCTTCGATTATCGGGTGCTGGATCAATCGGTCGCGGAAATTGTCGAAACAGTGCGGCGAAGCGGAGCGAAGATCGTAGGTCCGATTCCCCTGCCCACCAGGATTGAAAAGTTCACGGTGCAGCGGGCGACTCACGCAGACAAAAAGTCGCGGGAGCAGTTCGAAATCCGCACGCATAAGCGCTTGATGGACATCATGGAGCCGACTCCAGAGACCATGGATTCGCTGATGAAGTTGAATCTGGCCGCGGGCGTGGACGTGGAAATCAAGTTGTGAGTTTTCAGTTTGGAGCGCTGAATTTCTGGACTCCCCGGTCCCGGCACTCGGGACTGGGCATGCGAAGCTGGACATCCATATGACGAACGGACTGGTTGGTAAGAAATTGGGCATGACGCAGGTCTTCGATGAGAGCCAATTGATCCCCGTGACGGTGATCGAGGCGGGCCCTTGCCGTGTCGTCGCCCTGAAAACCAAAGATCGCGACGGCTATGAGGCGGTCCAGGTCGCGTACGGCGAGGTCAAGGACCGGAAGCTGTCGAAAGCCGAGTTCGGGCATCTGAAGAAGAACCAAATTCCGGCCAGCCGCACGCTGAAGGAGTTCAAGAAGACTGACGACGTAGCGGTCGGTCAGACAATTAAGGTGGATATCTTCAAAAAGGGCGACTGGGTGGATGTCATCGGCGTGTCGAAGGGAAAAGGCTACCAAGGCGTGGTCAAACGACACCATTATTCCGGCGGCCCCGAGTCTCATGGTTCGATGTTCCACCGCGCCCCCGGCTCGATCGGCGCCAGTTCGTTTCCTTCCCGGGTGTGGAAGGGAAAAACCCTGCCCGGCCACATGGGTGCGGAGCGTGTGACGGCGCAACGCCTGAAGGTCATCGACTCGCGGCCGGACGAAAATCTGTTGTTCGTGCGCGGCTCCGTGCCCGGGGCGGCGAATGGCCTGGTCGTGGTCAGGAAGTCGAAGAAGGGATAGGGCATGCCGACGGTTGATGTCATCGATTTGAACAGGCGGAAAGTCGGATCGGTTGAGCTGCCCGCCGAGGTCTTTGGATGCCGGCTTCACCCCTCGCTGGTGCATGAGGCCGTCGTGATGCAGCAGGCCTGCGAGCGACAGGGGACGGCGTCGACGCTCCGGCGCGGTGAAGTGAGGGGATCGGGCAAGAAACCGTGGAAGCAGAAGCACACGGGTAGGGCGCGGGCAGGGTCGGTTCGTTCCCCCGTGTGGCGCCACGGCGGTTCGGTCTTCGGGCCGAAACCAAGGAGTTACGCCTTCCCCATGCCGAAGAAGAAGTATCGGGCCGCGTTGCAAAGCGCACTGTCGTCGAAGGTCGCCGGGGGACAGGTCGTCGTCGTCTCGGATCTCTCGCTGGAACAGGCGAAGACCAAGCTGCTGGCGAAGACGCTCGGCCAGCTGGGCGATAGCGCCCGAGTGCTGATCGTGGCCGGAGAGGGACAGGGCGGACTGGTTCAGGCCGCACGCAACCTTTCGAACGTCAACGTGCTGACGCCCGATCGCTTGAATGTCTACGAGATCGTTCGAGCGAAGACGATCGTCATTCCGGAGCGGGAATTAGCCCGTGTGAAGGAGGTCTGGGCATGAAATTGGATCTCCATACTGTGCTGATTCAGCCCTTGCTGACGGAAAAAGTCACCGCGATGCGGGAGAACACGAACACTGTCGGGTTCCTCGTGCACCCCGAGGCGAACCGGTTGCAGATCAAGCAAGCCGTGGAAACGCTGTTGAAAGTCAAGGTCGAGCGGGTCAACGTGCTGAACGTGCAGGGGAAGGTCAAGCGGCTCGGCAGATTCTCGGGGAAGCGCTCCGATTGGAAGAAGGCGTTTGTGAAATTGAAGCAGGGCGAAAAGCTCGAGCTGTACGAAAGCGCATAGCGATAGGACGTGCAACATGGGACTGAAAGCCTATAAGCCGACCACTTCGGGGCGTCGCGGGATGTCCGTGGTGACCACGGACGAATTGACCAACAAACGGCCCGAGAAGTCGTTGACCTCCTTCCATCTACGGACCGGGGGCCGCAACAACGACGGACGAACGACGGTTCGATTCCGCGGGGCCGGTCACCGGCGCCTCTATCGCAAGATCGACTTCCGACGCGACAAGCTCGGGGTTCCCGCTACCGTGACCGCGCTTGAATACGATCCGAACCGTTCCGCACGGATCGCGTTGCTGAACTATAGGGACGGCGAAAAGCGATACATTCTTGCGCCAGCCGGGTTGCGCGTCGGCGACACCGTACAATCCGGTGCGGAGGCCGAAGTGAGGACCGGTAATGCGCTGCCGTTGGCGAACATGCCGCTCGGGACGACGATTCACAATATCGAGTTGAAACCCGGGAAGGGCGGCCAGTTGATCAGAAGCGCCGGCGGGTTCGCGCAGGTCATGGGGCGGGACGGCGACTATGTCCAAGTTCGGTTGAAGTCCGGGGAAATGCGGCGCGTCCTGGCGTCCTGCATGGCGACGGTCGGACAAGTGGGGAATCTGGATCACGAGAACATCAGCGTCGGCAAGGCCGGCCGCTCGCGGTGGCTGGGCCGCCGTCCGCATGTGCGGGGTGTCGTGATGAATCCCGTCGATCATCCGCATGGCGGAGGCGAAGGCAAGTCCGGACAGGGAAATCCGCATCCGGTGTCCCCTTGGGGCCTGCCGACGAAGGGATACAAGACGCGCAACAACAAGGCGACCGACAAGTACATCATCGCTCGCCGCAAGTCAGGGGTGCGCAATGCCTAGATCGGTGACGAAGGGACCGTTCGTCGACGATCATCTGCTCAAGAAGGTGGAGCAGATGAATCAGACCAAAGACCGCAAGATCATCAAGACGTGGTCGCGCCGCTCAACCGTCGTGCCCGACATGATCGGCCATACGTTCGCCGTCCACAACGGGAAGAAGTTCATCCCCGTCTTCGTGACGGAGAACATGGTGGGGCACAAGCTGGGGGAGTTTGCGCCGACGAGATTCTTCAAGGGTCACGGACAGGCGAAGACGGAAAAAGCGGTCGCGCTGAAGTAAGACCGGGAACGTGATCGTGAATCGTGGGGGGCGGGAACGCCGCTCTATCGCTCGGTTGACGATGCACGAAGGATGGGGAAGACGATGGCCGAAGCGAGAGCAGTGTTGAGATTCGTTCGGGTGGCCCCGCGCAAGGCCCGTCCCGTCGTGGATATGATCCGCGGGCAACAGGTGCCCATGGCGCTGGCCATGCTAAAGCACCTTCCCCGGTACGCCGCACGGGTCATCGAAAAGGTCCTCCGAAGTGCGGTGGCCAATGCCGAGCAGAAGGAATTGGGGGACAGCGACACGATGCGCGTGTCCAAGGCCTACGTGGACGGGGGCCCGATTTATAAGCGTTTCCGCGCCAGGTCCATGGGACGGGCGAATGCCATCCAGAAGCGCACCAGTCACATCACAGTGGTCGTGGAGGCGCGAGGCGTAGCCGGCAAACCGTAAACCGCGTCGCATCGGCCGCGGAGAACTGAGGCACTGAGTATATGGGTCAAAAAACACATCCAGTAGGCTATCGGCTCGGGTACAACTACACCTGGAGTTCCCGCTGGTACGCGAGCAAGGATTACGCAAAGCTGCTGCATCAGGACATCAAGATCCGCAGGATCGTGAAGCAGAAGCTGTTCCACGCCGGGGTGGCCAAGGTCGAGATCGAGCGTTCGGGCGATCAGACGCGCGTGATCATCCACACAGCGCGTCCTGGGATCATCATCGGACGGAAGGGAGCGGAGGTCGACAAGCTCAAGGCCGAACTGGAGAAGGAGTACGGCGGTCAGGTCTACATCACGGTCAAGGAGATCAAGAAGCCGGAGCTCGATGCCCAGCTGGTCAGCGAGAACGTCGCGACGCAGTTGGAAAAGCGGGTCGCGTTCCGCCGGGCCATGAAGCGGAGCGTCCAATCCGCGCTGCGGCTCGGCGCGCAGGGGATCAAGATTATGATCGCGGGCCGGCTCGGCGGGGCGGAAATCGCCCGGACTGAATGGTATCGAGAGGGCCGGGTTCCTCTTCACACGCTCCGCGCCGATGTCGATTACGGCTTTGCCGAGGCGCATACGACGATGGGACAAATCGGGGTCAAAACGTGGATCTACAAAGGTGAATTGTTGCCCGTGCAGCCGCTGAAGCCCGAGGCGGCATTCGAACGCCGGCTTGGATAAAAGAGGACATTGTGCTCGCACCGAAAAAAGTCAAATTCAGAAAAATGATGAAGGGCCGCATGCGGGGGAAGGCCTACCGCGGCGGGCAGGTGACGCTGGGAGAATTCGGCTTGAAGGCGCTGGAGCCCGGCTGGGTGACGAGCCGGCAGATCGAGGCGGCTCGCATCGCGATCACGCGGTATGTCAAGCGCGGCGGCCAGGTTTGGACCAGAATCTTTCCCGACAAGCCGATCACCAAGAAGCCGGCCGAGACCCGAATGGGCAAGGGCAAGGGCAACCCCGAATATTGGGTCGCAGTGGTGAAGCCGGGACGCATTCTCTACGAAATGGGAGGCGTGACGCCGGAGATCGCCAATGAAGCGTTCCGACTGGCGTCGCACAAACTGCCGATCGCGACCAAGTGCGTGGCGCGGGGAGAGTTTTAGTATGGACTTGAAGGAACTCCGGCAATTGAGCGCTCCCGAGTTGGCAGAGAAAGCCAACGAGCTCGCGCAGCAGCTCTTCAACCTTCGTTTTCAGCTCGGCACGGGACGGCTGGAAAATCCCATGCAAATTCGAAAGACCAAGCGGGCGATCGCGCGGGCAAAGACGCTTCAGCGGGAAGCGGAAGCGGCGGAACGCAAGAAGGCGTAGGGAAAGGCGAACGGCATGGCAGAGCAGACAAAGCGACGTGAATGGGTCGGCCGGGTGATCAGCAACAAGATGAACAAGACGGTGGTCGTGGCGGTCGAGCGGTCGGTCGTGCACCCCATCTATCGGAAAGTCATGCGTCGCATGACCAAGCTCAAGGCGCACGACGAGCAGAACGCCTGCAATATCGGGGACCGTGTGCGAATGATCGAAACCAGACCTCTGAGCAAGGAAAAGCATTTCCGCGTTGTGGAAGTGCTGCAAAAAGGACGGGCGGACTAGCGGGGACGGGCCTGCTTCGCAAGGGATAGACGCATCATGATTCAGAACTACACATACATGGACGTGGCCGATAACTCCGGGGCGAAGCAGGCCATGTGTTTCCATGTCCTGGGAGGATCCAAGCGCCGGTACGCCTCGCTCGGCGACGTGATCGTCGTCGCGGTAAAAGAAGCCATACCGCAGGCCACCGTAAAGAAAGGCGACGTGAGCCGCGCGGTCATCGTACGGACGACGAAGGAAGTCCGACGCGAAGACGGCTCGTACATCAAGTTCGATCGGAATGCCTGCGTCCTGATCAACAAGGACGGGGAACCAGTGGGAACCAGAATCTTCGGGCCGGTCGCCCGAGAGCTTCGCTGGAAGAAGTTCATGAAAATCATCTCTCTGGCCCCGGAAGTTCTCTAACCCGGGATGGTGACGTAGGAGATCCTGTGCACGCGCTGCAAAATACACGAATTCGGAAGGGCGATACGGTCGTCGTGATCGCCGGTCGCGATCGAGGCAAATCGGGCAAGGTGCTCTCGGTGGATCGGACGGCCGGCAAGGTTCTGGTGGAAAAGCTGAATATCATCAAGCGGCACACCAAACCGAACCAGAAGGTCAAACAGGGCGGGATCCTGGAGCGAGAGGCGCCCATCGCGATTTCCAACGTGATGTACCTCTGTCCCGTGACGCACAAGCCCACGCGCCTCGGAGTCCGAACAGAATCCGACGGCCGGAGGGTCCGGATCAGCAAAAAATCGAAGGAGTCCATCGACTAGCGGGTGCGAACGAGACGAGGGTCAACAGTAGAGCAGACCGGAATGGTCCCGCGTCTGTGAGAGAACAAGGACGATCGTATGGCGGACGAGAAGGACAGCAAGAAGGGGAAAGCCGGAAAGCCGGCCGGCCGACCGGCGAAGAAAGAAGCCGCCAAGGCGCCCCAGGCATTGGACGACGGCAGCGAAGAGTCGAAATTCAACCCGCGGTTGCGTGATGTATACCGGGAACGCGTTGTGCCGGCGTTGATGAAGGAGTTCGGGTACAAGAACGTGATGCAGGTGCCGAAGCTCGAGCGGATCGTCTTGAACGTCGGGATGAGCGAGGCGACGCAGAACGTCAAGCTTTTGGAAAGCGCCGCGCAAGAGTTGGGCACGATCACGGGACAGAAGCCGATTATCACCAGGGCCAAAAAAGCGATCGCGGGATTCAAGCTGAGACAAGGGATGCCGATCGGCACCAAGGTGACACTGCGAAGCCGCCGCATGTACGAATTCTTGGATCGGTTGGTCACCTTGGCGCTTCCGCGCATCCGCGATTTTCGCGGGGTCTCGCCGAAGGCGTTCGACGGCCGAGGAAACTACACCTTGGGGCTCAAAGAGCAGCTGATTTTCCCGGAGATCAAGTACG
>DASTSI010000299.1:0-13254 GCA_035760745.1 Nitrospira sp.
GATCTGAAGCGCATCACCGAGATGTCGGTCAACAAGATTCGTCTGCTGGCCGACGCCAAGCACGTGCAGCTGGTGGTCGAATCTCCCGCGCAGCGCGTGTGGGTGAAAGCAGACTCGATCCGTATTGAGCAGGTGCTCGACAATCTGCTATCAAATGCTTTGAAGTTCAGTCCGGAGGGCGGCATCGTCAAGGTCCTCATGCGCCCCGACATGAAGGCCGGGATCCTGGAAGTCTCGGTGTCAGACGTCGGGCCCGGCATCCCGCCGGAGGATCTTCCGCATATCTTCGAGCGGTTTTACCAAGGGCGGACGAAGTCCAAGCAAGGACTTCCCGGCAGCGGTCTGGGGCTCGCACTTGCGAAGAAAATCGTGGAAGCTCACGGAGGAAGAATTTGGATCGAGAGCGAAGTGAAGAAGGGAACGACTGTACGGTTTATCCTACGCCTCACCAAAAAGGGCTCTCCAGCATGAGCTTCGGCGCATGGTCTTCGTGTGTCATTGGCGCGGCGCTAGGTCTGATCTTTTCCGGGTGCGCCTCTTTGGCACCGGAACCTTCGCCATCCCAGCCCTATTTCACCCTTGAAGGAGCCGACGCGAAAGCCATGCACGCGCTCGCGAAGAAACAGGATGCCGTCATCGCCAAATGCGCCGAACACAGCTCCTGCGATCACGCGTATTTCACGCGGGCGCTGCTGGGCTTGTATGAGAGCCGCGATGCGGCGGTCCGAAATTTTGAGAAAGTCATCGCCACGGCCCCCCGCAGTCAGCTCGCGTCGACGAGTAAGCTGTGGCTCCAATTGCTCCAGCAATATCCGGCCCCGACCGAGCGCTCCTGGGCAACCTCGGTCATGGCGGCTCCGGCCGTGTCGGACGGACAGATCGCCCTCGCGCAGGCATCCGATCGGCTGGTGCGGGACTTGCTTGACCGGGAATTGGTCATCCAACAATTGCGCGCGACGAGAGACGCCGACGCCCAGATCCTCGAGCAGTTACAGCGCGATCTGGCCGAGCGGGATCGCAAGGCCGACGCGTTAATCGGCAAGAAAGAAGCCCCGAAGCCGCCGGCCGAAAGCGGCACCGTGCAGGCGCTGCAAAAGCAGTTGGCGGAACGGGAAAAGAAAATCGACGAGCTGTACAGCCAACTCGAGGCCCTCAAACGCATCGATCAGGAAACCAGGGAAAAGATTAAGCCGATTCGTCCCCCGTCGACGGTCGCGCCGATCCCGGAACCTCCGACACCTCAATAAAGGGACGCCATGGAACAAGAGCACATTCTCGTAGTGGACGACGAAGAAGGATTGCTGCAACTCCTCAAGATGCGGCTTCAGGCGATGGGATTTGCCGTCACCGCCTGCACCACCGGCCGGGACGCGGTGAGCGCGGCAAAGGTCAATCGGTTCGATCTGGCCATCACGGACCTTCGGCTGGGCGGCGAGGACGGCCTCGATGTCACGGAGGAACTGCTTCGGATCCACCCCGGGCTTCCAGTGATCATCCTGACCGCCCACGGCAGCATCCCGAATGCGGTTGAAGCCGTGCAACGCGGCGCGTTCGGGTACCTCACCAAGCCGTTCGACGACAAAGAATTGAAGGCGAAGATTGAGGAGGGGTTGTCGCCGCAACGGATGAGCCGGGAGATCCAGCGGCTGAAGTCCCTCGTCAATGAATTGTACGGTATGGAGAACGTCGTCGCGCGCAGTCCGTCGATGCAGCGGTTGCTCCAGCAGGTGGTCCAGGTCGCCGATTCCGACGCCACGATTCTCCTCTTCGGTGAAACCGGGACCGGAAAAGAGGTGTTCGCCCGCGTCATTCATGCGAACAGCCGTCGGGGCAAAGGTCCCTTCGTCGCCTTGAACTGCGCGGCCATTCCCGAAACTTTGTTCGAGTCCGAGCTGTTCGGGCACGTACGGGGCGCCTTCACGAGCGCGCACGGCCCGAAGAAGGGCTTGTTCCAGAGCGCGCACGGCGGGACGCTGTTTTTGGATGAGATCGGCGAAATGCCGCTTTCGATGCAAGTGAAGCTGCTGAGAGCCGTGCAGGAGCGGGAAGTCCGCGAAGTCGGCGCCGAGCACGCGACGAAAGTGGACGTGCGCATCATCGCGGCCACGAACCGGGATCTGGACGAAGCGGTCAAGAGCGGCACGTTCCGGAACGACCTGTATTACCGCATTTCGGTCGTGCCGCTGTTCATTCCGCCGCTACGCGACCGACGGGAAGATATTCCGCTCTTGGCGCAGCAATTTCTGGTGACCAGCGCCAAGCGTGCGAACAAGGACGTGCGCGGGTTTACGCCGGCGGCCTTGCACCGCTTGGTGACGAATCTCTGGCCGGGCAACGTCCGCGAGCTGGAAAATGCGATTGAAAAGGCGGTGGTCATGTCACGGTCCGACATGATCACGCCCGATCTCCTCCCCGCGATCGGCTCGGCTCCCGATGCGCAGTTGAAACCGCTGACCGAAGCCAAAGAAGAGTTCGAGAAGACTTATCTCAAGAATGTCCTGCAGCTCACCGGAGGCAATATTTCAAGAGCCGCGCAATTCGCCGGACGCTATCGAGCGGATTTTTACAAGATGTTGAAGAAGTACGGGTTGCATCCCAGCACGACGAAAGGCAAGGCTCAGCAGGAAGTGGAGGAAATGGAAGACGAAGGGGATCTTACCGAAGCGGAACGATAGCCGGCCGGGTGCGCATCGAGCCCCTTGCAATCCTCGTCATTGCAGGGGGCTTTTCTTTGCGGCGCACTGCGCGGCGCGGTCCGCTGTCGTCAGGACTCGAGGCTCCCCCCTTATGACCCGCTGATGTGGTGACTATGGGCTGATGTCCACGCTCGGACGGATGCAACGATGCGCCGCTGGCTTCCGTACGTCATAGGGCTTCCGATCGTCGTGGCGGTCGTGGCGTTCGTCATCGTCCGATTGGATGCGCCGGTCGATATCACGCGTCTCATCAGCAGGGACACGGTGCCCACGAAGAAGCTTCCGGATGCCGACGGGAGAGGGCAGGCGCCGTCGGTTTCCGAAGAATTGCTCAAACTGAGGCGGATTCATCAATTGAGGCCGCTTGCCCGGTCCGAGGACGGAAAGAAACTTCAGGAGCTCCAGGAGGGAATCTACGGCTTTTCGACGTGTGGCGTCGAATCGGTGCGTGCGACGCCGAGCGCCGGGTTTTCACTCGAGGTGCACAAGCATCATGACCGGATCGTCTATTATGTCGGGTACGCCTCGGACGGGGATATTGAAAAATATCTAGCTCGGCAGAAAAACTTTCACATCCTCATGTCGATCAAACCTGAAGAACGGTTGTCCTCGCTCTTCGAAATCCCCGTGGATTTCGTGGCAAAATGCGAAGCGCGTCCGGCAAAAGACGGCGATCGGTTTGACCTCTTTGTCGCAGCCATCCCCGAGCTCCAATCCTGACACATCTTCGAGCCAATGTGAGCGCCGCTCGGCAAGGGCCGGCTTGACATGGCGCTTATCGGGACAGCATTCCTAGAGTTGGTAGCGTCACTCTCTGCCAGGAGGAATGAGATGCGTCGTCCGTACAAAATCGAAGGGTGGGTGGTGCTCTTGGTCCATGTGCTCATCATCACCGGGATGGGGTTCCTGTTCAGCCGCTTCCCCATCCGGATCGAATCGATTTTTTGGTTGATCTTCATGTCCATAACATGGACCGGGTTCGTCGTGGTGTTCGTCCTCGCCACGAGAATCGATCGGATTGTGGAGTTGCTGGAGGATATCGCGAAACGCGGCGCGTGAAGAGAGACCGCCCTCTCGGCGGTTGACTGTCCCTGTCATCTCTGAGAAACTCCCAGCGGGCTGGCGTAGCTCAATGGCAGAGCAGTGGTTTTGTAAACCACCGGTTGGAGGTTCAATTCCTCTCGCCAGCTCCAGCCAAAACAGATTTGTAAATCACACAGTGGAGGTCGATTCTTCTCGCGGACCTTCAATCGACTCGGCGCTCAATGCGGCGGCGAATGAGGTATGACGCGACACGCGCTGCGGTTGTTCTGTCGCGGAATGCCCAATCGGCGGAACACTCGTTAGTTTTAAGCAGGCGTTAAGCATGACTCAGTCTGGCGGCCCGCTCTCTGCCGCGGGAATGCGAGAGCAGCCAGGAAGGCTCTGATTCGCGGGTCAATACTTCTCGTCAGCGGAAGCATTGCTGGCTTGAGCAACCGGCGGCGGCGTCACGATCCGCACTTTGTCGCCTTCCAAGAGGGCGGCACTCGGGTTGTTCACGATGCGGTCTTCCGCGGTCAATCCTTCCGCCACTTCGATGAATTTGTCCATGAGTTTGCTCACGACAATGTTCTTCAAGTGCACCCGGTCGTCGTCGCCGACCACCGCCACTTGTGTGCCGTGCTCCTGGAAGATCAACGCGGTGGAAGGAATGGTAAAGGCCTTTCGGTCGACCGGGGCCGTGAGGTGGACTTCAGCGTAAGAGCCCGGCCAGAGCGCCATATCCTGATTGTCGATGGTGAACACGGTCGTCGCGGTGCGGGTGCCCACATCGAATCCGCGGGCAACCGTGAGAAACTTCCCCTGCCAATGGCGATGAGCCAATTGGGGCACCGTCACGTCGACATTCAGGCCGGGCCCCATGAACGGCCCGAATGATTCCGGCACGTTGACGAATAAGCGCAAGATATCGACGACGGCCACCGTATACAGGTTGCGCTTCGCGCCGGGGGTGTCAAGGCTGCCCTCCTTACTCACCAAGTCCCCGACGTTGATGTTGCGCTGAACGATCACCCCGTCGAATGGCGCGACGATTTTTTTGAATCCGATGAACGCTTCGATGTTCTTCAGCTTTTGATCGGCTGCCTGCACCAACGCCGCGTGGGCTCTCAGTTCCTGTTCCTTCACGGTGATCGATTGTTCGGACACGGCGTGATTGGGCCGAAGGGCGAGCCAGCGCTTCGCGCTGACCTTCGCCAGTTCGTATTTCGCAATCTCCGACTCCAGATTCGCCTTGGCCTGTCTGTATTCGGCGTCGAGATCGGGGGTGTTGATCTCGGCCAGGATGTCGCCCTCCTTGACATGGTCGCCGTAGTCCTTGTGCCACATTCTTACATAGCCGGTGACGCGCGCGTAAATCGGAGCCTCATACCAGCCGACGAGATTGCCGGGCAGCGTGATGCTCTCGCTCGCCGGAACCGGCTTGGCCGTGACCACGATGACAGCGGGAATCGTCTGCGCCGGCTCTTTGTTCAGCGCAGCCGCGTCGCTCCGCGGTTGAGCCACGCGATAGCTGACATAGAGGAGAACCAGAAGGATGGGCAGCAGGCCGACCGTTACTGCATTGCGCAGTGGGAGAGGTCTCGAGTGCTCCGTCGCCATTGAGCCTTCACCATGACCGTCGCCCAGGTCGGTCTTGAGGACCGGCCTGGGGCCGAGATTCAAGGGAGTCGGTGACGTGCCGATTCTTTCGACGACGTAATGTACCGTAAATCAATAGCCATAAGCTACTACGCGAGTCTGCAGCGCTACTATGCCAATCTTTCCAAAGGAGTTCGATGAACGGACCCTGTTCGGAAAGCGATGGCGGATAGAAAGGGAAGAAACGAGGTTTTGAGGCTGCCGACACGGCAGAGGTTATGCCGCGCCGGGTTTTGGAGCGCTGAGGACAAACCGCTCCGTGGGAAGTTGCGCACGCAGCCGTTCGGTCACGATTCTCCGGTAATCCAAATTTTCTTTCAGCATCAGCACGACGCCGTCGGCATCGGTGAGAACCAGCAGTCCGTCCTGCGACATGAGGATTCGGCTGGGATCCCCGACGTTCACGCGATATTGCGTTCGACCGTCAGGATTGCGGTTCGAGCCGGTGACGAACTCCGTGAGCCCATCGATCACACCCTCTTGACCTCCTTCCAGGAGACGTACTTTCGTCCCGTCTGGAATGCGGATCCATGCTTGTTCCGTCCGTGAAGTGGGGATCGTCATAGCAGTCCTTTCTTCGTTCCTTGAAGTCCTGTATCACCATACAAGCGGGAATACCTGCCGTCAATCAGTTTCGGGCTTTAATTTGCCGTCATGACGATGTTCAGCCCGCGTGCTTTCGCGCTCGCTATCTTGAGACTCGGATGCTAGTATGTCGGGCAGAACCACGGTTACTACCTTATCCCTCGCGCGCTCTCCTCTCTCCTGCGCGATTGATGCTCTAGTGTCCGCCGTTCAGTGTCCGTTCCCCGCAGGATCCAAAATAGGGCGAGACATGCCGCGCGCCGGCGGTGGTGAGTGGCGCGCCGCCACGTCTGATTGCCGAACCAAGGCCATCGATCCTGCGGCGCGCGACGGCCAGGCTTTCGTCACACCATCTGGTTCATGTTCCAGTCTTCGCTCTCCCAGACGGGCGAAGGCACATCGATCGAGCCGCTTGAAAGGAGCGCCAATGAGTCGCTTGAATCTTGATCCGCTGCTCACATTTCCCGACGGCTCCCATTTGGTCGTCAGTACTCAATTCTCACAAGACGGCCAGTTTTCTTGCACGCTCTACAATGCGGTCGTCGCCGCCGATGATGGTGCCGCCTTTCGGATGGTGTCCCAACATCTCAGCTCGGCCACATGTTTCGGCGCGCAGGAACATGCCTATCATCACGCGCGCCAACTCTTTCCTCGTGCGGCGGAGAGCCTGAAAAAGCCGCCGTATCTCATCTGGCACGGACCGCGATCATGATCCCGCCTTCTGTCCGAACACGAGAGCCGCAGGCGATCCCTACATCGGATCGTCGTTCTCAGGAGTCACCCGCAATGGTGATAGTGGTGATGAGGAGATGATCATGGCGGGCGCTGCCACCAGCGACCACGCGCATGGACGGGCCGAGTTGAAGAACCGGTTGGAACAGTGGGCGAAGTTGTCGTTGCTGCCCCCCGTCGGCGCCGCGCTCGTTTCCGGCATCGCAGCGACCATGCGTCTCGAGACGCGGGGTCACGAAGAAGTGGACGCCTGCTATCGCAGGGGGGGCCGTACGATCCTGGCATTCTGGCATGCGCAGCAGCTGATGATCCCAATGGGCTATCGCGGAACGGGAGCCCATGTTCTGATCAGTCAGCACGGCGACGGGGAAATCATCGCTCGCATCATTGCCCGCTTCGGTCATCAGGCGGTGCGGGGCTCCAGCACCCGAGGCGGCGCCGGTGCTCTGCGGGCGCTCATCAAACTGGGGCGAGCGGGCAAGGATTTAGTGGTCACTCCCGATGGGCCGAGAGGGCCGCGGCAGGTGGCAAAGCCCGGTGTCGTGCAACTTGCGAAGGCGACCGGGCTCCCGATCGTTCCCTTGGCCTTCGCCTGCTCAACCAAGCAACTCTTTTCGAGCTGGGATCGGTTCCTGGTCCCCTATCCCTTCTCGCGGGGTCTGTTCCTCTCCGGAACGCCGAGGTTTGTCTCCCGCGACGGCGACGATCGCGCGCTCGAGGCGGACCGCCTTTGGCTGGAGACTGAGCTCAACCGTCTCACGGACGACGCTGAACGAGCGATGACAGAGGCCGTGATTTAGCGCATGCCTGCGATTTGGGTGCGGCTCCGTTCTCCGGTCGGATGAGCCTAGTGTCGAGATCTCCCCTGGCTATTCGTGCCTGGCTGTGATAGCGTGCATCTGCTCCATGCGGCAGGCCTCGCACGGAGCGACAAATCAAACGGCCTATCACCGATGTTGTTGCTACCCAGAAACTGACCGGAAGCCTGACCAAAGCCGCCTGTATGATTACTGCGTCTTCGGCCCTCTCCTTCCCTTCATAAACCACTCTGGTGTTTTTCGACAATGTCACTGTTGGAAGGGAGGACCCCAATGGGTTCTAAACTTTATGTAGGCGGTTTGCCGTATGCGGCAACCGAGACGCAACTCACCACGCTGTTTGGCGCACATGGCACCGTTGAATCGGCGCGTGTGATCGCGGACAAGTTCACCGGCCAATCTCGCGGCTTCGGCTTTGTCGAAATGTCGACACCTGAAGAGGCTCAAGCCGCCATCGCGGCGTTAAACGGGTCTCAAATGGACGGACGTTCACTGACGGTGAACGAGGCGAAACCCCAGGAGCCTCGTTCCGAAGGACGATCCGGGGGCGGTGGGCGATTCAGCCGTGGCGCACGCGGCAACGATTTCTCCAGTCGGAATCGCTTCTAATCACGAACAGTCCGCGAGGGGCACTTCACCGACGTGCCCCTCGACGGACTGCTTCTACCTGCCGTACTTCTGTGCGACCGGGTCGATGCAGTTCCTATCGAGCTGATCCGTGTGCCTCGCTCCTTCGGCCAATGTCTATGCGAGATCTATGTTCTATGCTGCGTGAAGCCGCTCTTTCGTTGAGGCCGCATTGATTTCAGGCGTTCCGCGTTCGCATTGACGCCAGCCCGCTCAGGGTTGTCCCTGGTCGGGTCAAGGGTTCAGCCTACCCGCTCAAATCGATTCTTCAGGCCTACAATGCCTGGCATGCAGACATCCATCTCCGCAGGCCTCATCGCACTGCTTGTGGTCACCGCTGCATGCGGGAACACGGTCCAGCCGGGTCAGCGAGGTCTTCGCTGGTACCCGTTCACGGGAGGATTATCCAGTCAGCCCCTGAACAATGGATTCTACTGGCGTGCGCCGTGGAACGATGTCTACACCTATGACGTCAAATTGCAAAGCTACGGCGAAAATGTCGACGCGCTCAGCTCCGATGACCTGCAGGTGAACATCAAAGCCGTGATCATCCTCCGGCCCATCCCCGAAGAGATTCATTTTCTGGCCACCGAGATTGGCACCGACTTCTATACCCGCGTGGTACGGCCGGAATTCATGGCAGCCGTACGGAGCGTGGTGTCCGGTTACCCGATGGTCACAGTCCCGGAGAACAGTGTCGAGATCGCCAGTAAAGTCCAAGCCGTCGTGGTGGAAAAGCTCAAGGGCCGGCACCTGGAAGTTCAGAGCGTGGCCCTCGCGGACGTCGATTTTCCTCAGATGGTGTTACACGCGATCGAACAAAAGCAGGCGAAAGAGCAGCAGAAGGAGCAAAAGGAATTCGAATTGATTATAGCCGAGCGAGATGCGGAAATCGCGCGGCGGCGTGCCAGGGGAGAAGGCGATGCGATCCGGATCCGGGCAGAGGGGGAAGCGGAAGGGACACGCATCAGAGCGGCAGGCCAAGCGAAAGCGCAAGAGCGGATCAGCCAGACTCTGACCGGCGAATATCTTCGATTTAAACTCTATGACAGCCCAAATGCGAAGATGATTATTCTGCCGGATCAGTTGCAGGCCCCCATCGCGTTCAATCCGGGATCGGAGCAGACCGAGCCCAGGTCTCCTCCTCCAGCAGTGGAACCTTCCCCGCGATAAGGGAAGCGGCGCAATTCCCTGAATCACCGCCTGCGGCTGGCCGTGCCGGCCGCCGCCGCACCCCCCCCGAGCCCATTACCTCGATGGACCGGGCGGGGCGAGGACCGACAACAGGCGATTGACGGTGTGCTTGCACAGCGGCCTCACCAGCAGCGGGCCGGCACGGTCCAACCAGTGGGCCAGCACCCGAGCCGCCTGCTTCCGCGCGCGCCTGGCTCGGAACAGTCTGGCGGCCGGCGCCGCGAAGGGACGACCGCCTTCCTGAAGATACAAATCATGCCAGTCGGGGAACAGCAGGCAGTTCAGCCGTTGGAAGCTGGACCGGTAGGCCCATTCGTACTTGGGAAAGCGCAGACGAATGTTCCAGGGATCGACGGGAATCACATGCCGTGCGAGAAAGCGTCGGTGCCCGACGAGCACTCCGTCGGACAGATCGTTGTGATACCGAGGAACGGGATATCCCAAGCCCCCGGCAAATTGCACGGCCAAATATTGTTCGACCGCGAGGCGCGTTCGGAAGCGTCGGTCCAGATACGTCGAATGGCGCGCATAAGGATGACGCTCATAGAACGACGCATCCGCCGCCGACATGAACGGCGCGGACCAGTAGCGACGGAGCAGGGCCGATGGTCCGAACTGAAACCAGTCGCTGACATGATAAGGCATCTGCTCGAACATCAGGGGATCGATCGTGAACAAGGAGGACGTCAGCAGGCGGGGCTCCGGGCTGACGGCTGAAATGGCTTCGTAGGTTTGGAGAAAGGCCGCATTGTCCAGGGCGCAATCGGTTCGGATTTTGATGGCATATGGCGTCGCGACGTCCGCCAGCCCCCGCTGCGTCGAACGCAATTGGCGGTTGACGTTGTTCGGTTCGCCGGCGCCGTCGCGGCGCTTGATGCCCGGAAGCCCGCCCGGGTCCTCCGAAAAAATGACATGGTCGACATCGAGCCCGGACGTCTGGCATCCGTCCCATGTGCTGAGCACGAGCGGACTGTGGGGCAGGGCCTGCCGGGTCCGCCGGATGAGATCTGCCGTCGCGTCCGTGCCGGACGCCACCGGTCCCTGGTAGACGATCGTGATGTCAGCGTCCGAGATCGACATGGCGCGGATCAGCGGGTGATGCGGTGCGCGATGCGCTTGATCAGCACCTTGGCGTCCCGCAGCAGACATCCGAGCGGATCCTGTTTGAAGCGCTCTTTGGCTTTCGCATGGTAGCGGTCCACGACCCGGATCATGCTGGTGTCGGCCACGTTCTCGACCAGCGGCATGCCGGCCCGATGGATTTGATAGCACCATTCGGGGTGAAGGACCGGTTGCAGCCCGCGCCGAAGGCAGAAGTGAAGATAGAAGACCGTCTCCGGCGATGCCGGCACGTGGCGGGACAGATACTCGCTGAAGGCCTTCGCCAGGC
Source organism: Nitrospira sp. (assembly GCA_035760745.1). Lineage (GTDB taxonomy): Bacteria > Nitrospirota > Nitrospiria > Nitrospirales > Nitrospiraceae > Nitrospira_C. Next base: position 10,725 of record DASTSI010000299.1, read on the forward strand.
CGGAAAAGGCCTCGAGGTCGGGACGGGCGAACGCGAGAATTTGATCATTGAAGGACAGCTTGTCCCCGCCTTCGATGTAATCGCCGGTCTCGACGTTCTTGTAATACAAGAGCCGTGCGTTGCCCAGATGTTTCCGCCCCCATTCGTCGAAGCCTTCTCCGCTCGGCAGGTGAAGAGTTCCCGGCCTCACCCGGGGCCGGACCGGTGAGAAGAAGGCGATATCCGGCCGCGTCACGATGACCGTGTCGTACGACACGTGATGATCGCGCTCGTACTCCTCCATCAAATGGACGACCCCTTCCATGTTGAAAACCATGGAGAACAGCCGGGCGGGATTGAGGCCGAAGATCCAGTCCCGGCGATCCACCACGGATGCCTGGCGGGCAAACTCCTCCTGCTCGACATGGTGGAAGCGGTGCCACCGCAAGGCGGGCCCATACGCCGCTCCGAATGCTTCCTGATCGATGCCCCCCAGCGGGTCGACGCGCCCCTTGGGGTTGTCCTTTAGATTGCCGAAGACGTCGAGCCGACCGCTCAGCGAGACGGGAGCCACGTCCGAGTCCGCCGGACCGAAATAAAAGACGTCCGCGTTGTTGGGTTCGACGACGTGACGATGAAACGATGCGGCGGTCTGGCGAAAGGTTCGAAGCATGCCGTACAGCAATACGGCGACCTTGGGCGTCCCGGTTTGGACCGGCGAGAGCATCGTCATTCGCATCCTCTTGGTTGAGCAGAGATCACGCCCTGCGTGGTGGGTTTTGCGGCGGCACGATCCGCCAGCCGCTGCAGGACGTCGCCATTGGCGGGCTCGGCTTCGGCCGCCCGCAGATCCTCTGGGGTCCCGAAGCTGATGAAGCGCGCCACTTCATATCCGCGGACGGTCTGACCGGCGGCAATCATGCGGTTATAGAGCGGACCCAGATAGTATTCCCCGTTCACGGTCTCGCCGCGGCGGATGGCGTCGTGGATCAACTCGAACAGTTGGACCGAGGACCGGAAGTAGTAGGTGCCGGTGGAGGCGTAGGGCGAAATGGGATCTTTCTCCGTGACGCGGCTGATGCGGCCCTCCTCGTCCATTGCCGCGTAACTCCACTGGGCTCCCGACGCGCGAAACAAGAGGAGACTCCCGTCCGCGGTACGAGACAACTTCGTGCCCGGTGCGCATTCGAAGGCGCTGTCCGCGTTGTGCACGAGGACGGGGAGATGAAAAGCCATGTGGTGTTGGGCGTACAGCACCGTCTCAGCTTGTCCTCTTGTCAGGTGATCGACCTCCACGACGATCGGCCGATAGGCGGCAAACGTTTCTTCGATATCCCGGCGCAGCGCCTGCGCGTCGCGACGGACGAGACAAATCAGGGTTTCGGCTTGGGGCAACGGAAGCGACCGGACGGCATGGCGGTACATCGGCTCGCCGAAGGCCGGAATCAAGGGTTTGGGCAGCGCAAATCCCGCCTTGGTGAAACGCGATCCGGCCCCCGCCATGGCGACGACGAGATTCAGCCTCTGCTCGGTACATCCGCCTCGGCGGCAGAGTTCCTCTTCGTTCAGGGCAAACCAGTTGCCCTGAAACGGCATGGCCTTGTCGTCCAGATACAGATCCGCGTGCGGCTTGCCGAACCAGAGCTCGTCATACTCGATGCCATGCCGGTTCAACCACTCGATGAGCGTCGGGCCTTGCCGGGCGACCACGAGTCCGACGTTCGCGCCGCAGGTCTTCATGTGGCGGGCCGTCGCGAGGATGATATAGTGGCCGGCCGCTCGCAGTCTTCGGATCGTCTCCGCCGCGTGAGGCAGCGGCCGCACTGCCGCGTACTCGTCCTGCTGATGCTTCAGCTCGCAGAGTGTGCCGTCGATATCAAGACAGATCCGCACCGAGTGCCTCCTTCAGCAGCACGAGGCCGCGCAGGTAGAGCGCGGTCTGCCTCCTGCCGTCGTCGCAGTGAAAGGGCAGCATGGTCAGGAAGAGCAGCGCTTCCAACAGCCTCAAATCGGCCGCCTCGTAGCCCGTCGTCCCCGCGAGCAGGTCGAACAACAGGACTTCGGCGTCCCGCGCCGAGCGGGATCGGAGCAGCGTCAGGTCGTAGCGGTCGCTCCCCAGGACGGCCAGTTGGTACATCTCGTGGAGCACGAAATCATAGCCGCCGTGGAACGAGTGGAGCAGCTTGGCCATGTCGTAACGCGGATCACCGTGGCAGCCTTCCTCGAAGAACTCGCCGCGCGGATCGATGAACTTAATCAAACTGGTGCGTGGATCGTACAGGATGTTCCCGCAGCAGAGGTCGCCGTGGATCAGCGTCGGTCGGCAGGACGCCGCAATGCGCCGCAACCGGTCCTGGAGCACCGGCCGACAGGCTTGCCATCCCGGATATCGGACGTCGTTGATGATGAGACTTTCCGCGTTCAGCAGCGGGGCGATGGCCGTCAAGCGGGCCTCGTCTTGCAGCCGGCGCTCGGTCTTGGCCCAGTAAAACTCGTAGACCTGATCCGCATCCATCGGTTTGTGTTCGCGGGCGGCGAACGCCTTGTGAAT
>DASTSI010000300.1:0-15400 GCA_035760745.1 Nitrospira sp.
AACACCAGACCGAAATGCCGGGGGTAGATCCCGTGTTGGAGCTGCGTCTTGTCCGTGACGTGCGCCACTAATTGATGGCCTGCCAGGCCCAGCGTGAGCGCGCGCGACGATTCACGTCCGAGCGTGCAGCCCAGCCCCTCGACATAGAACTGCTTGGTCGCATCTATGTCGAGGATGGGAAATGCCAAATGAAACAAGACGTCGTTCATGGCCATCGATCCCGGATGACGGGCCCGGCGTTTCCGCGCCGCCACCCCGCCGCCATATGCGGGGTGACATGGGCGATGGCAAACCGGCCTCCCGGCGTCACCACCAGTGTACCAGCCGATCCGTCGATGCGGGAGACCAGCCGGCGCAGTACGGATTTCGCGGCCGCCGCAGGGGCGCTACCACAGGCCAACCGGTCGCAGATCGACTTGGCCACGGCCATCCGGATGATTCCCTCTCCGATCCCGGTCATGGACACGGCCCCGCAGCGGTCATCCGCATAGACGCCGCATCCAACGAGAGGCGTGTCGCCGACCCGTCCGGGCAGCATTGAATCGATCCCCCCGGTCGATGCCCCGGCGGCCACCGCTCCGTTCCGGTCGACGGCCGCGGCCCCCACGGTTCCATGCCGGTCCGTGACGCGTGTGATGCGTTGCTTCTCCAGCATCGCCTGATAGGACAGCCGCCGTCCCGGCCGTGACCGCGGCAGACGCGCCAACGACCAGTGGCGGGCGAATCGAGCGGCCATCGGTCCGACGAGGAGGACGTGATCGGTCTTTTCCATCACGAGCCGCGCGGCCGAGATGGGATGCAGCACCCCTTCTATCGACGCGACTGCGCCGGCGCGCAAGCTGGTCCCTTCCATGATCGAGGCGTCCATGCGCTGCACGTCGTCCAGTTGCCGCTTCGCCCCCCGTCCGGCATTGAACAGGCCGGACTCCTCCAGGACGCGGACGGCTGATTCCACCGCCAGCATGGCGGGTCCACCCTTCAGCAGCGCCGAAAAGCCGGTGTTCAGGGCTTCGGCAAGGCAAGCCGATTGCGCGGCCGTCATGCGCCGCCGCCCGGCACCGCCATGGACGAGGAGCAGAGGAAGGGACTGTGTCAATTGAGGAGGAGGTCCCGCGCTTGCCGGTAGGCCGGATCCCTCATGCGGTCGAGGTCCGACCTCACGAATCCGAGTCCCGTCACACACAGCTCGAAATTCTCGGAGAGCTTTCGAAACAGCGGCTCCGTCTCCTGAGAGGGAGCGCCGGTAATTTCAGCCACGATACGATAGGACCGTTTCCCCGTCTTCACATAATCCACGAGGAAGTCCTTGTGATAGATCATGCCGGCGCTCTTCAGCCGGCGCAGGTACTCCGGAAAGAGCCCCGCCATAAAGAGGGTAAAATCGCCGATGTGCTGATGAACGTCCCGCTCGCGGTCCAACGACTGAGCCTCGAGCAGCACCTCCGATTCATACAGCAGCTCCACCACCGTTTCGACCGGGTTTCCCTGCTGGTTGCGGATTTTATAGAGCTGATCGGTTCGCGTGAAATCCACGAGAAGGTTGGAGACGTAGCTGGTGACGTTCTGATCCGGCCAGCCCAGGTGTTCCGTGAAGCTTTTCTCAGTCAGGGCCCCGAAGAGTTGCCGTAGCGGATGCCGAGGAGGAACTGGTGTTCCCATCTCTCTCCCTCTTGGAAGTGAGCCTGGTCTCAGTATAGCAGAAAGTTCGGCATTTCGTGCCTTCTCGCCTCTATCGGCCGCGGAGGCGAAGACTTGACTTCCCCTCCTGTCACCGGCTGTCGAGAACAAAAGTGACCGGTCCATCGTTGACGGATCGGACTTTCATGCGGGCGGCAAAGATCCCGGTTTCCACCGGCACGCCGAGACGGCGCAATTCTTGAGTGACCAAATCGTACAGGCTCCGGGCTTCATCCGGCGCCGCCGCCGCCTCGAAACTGGGGCGGCGGCCGTTTTTGGTATTGCCGAGCAGCGTGAACTGGGACACGAGGAGCACCGAGCCGCCCACATCGATCAAGGATCGATTCATCTTTCCCTGCTCATCCGGGAAGATGCGCAACGTCCGGAACTTCTCCGCCAGCGATCGGGCGTCCGTTTCATCGTCCCCTTTCGCCACGCCGAGCAGAACCAGGAGGCCCCCTTCGACGCGGCCCACGACGCGGCCCTCGACCTCGACCTCGGCCTGGCTTACTCGCTGGATGACCGCTCGCATCGGAATGCCGCTCCTGGTCGCCGTCGCCCGTCACCTGTCCGCCGGCTGATGGCGGTCACGAAGCACGATTGGCAGGCCGCCTGCTTCTCGACGCGCCCCGCTTGCGAGGACGAGGCTTCGCGAGCGATGCGAGCGTCCCTTCCAGGGCCAAGAGGCGGCGTTTCATCGAAAGCCCGCCCGAGAAGCCTCCAAGCGACGAGCCGCTTGCGACGACTCGATGGCACGGGATGACGATCGGAATGGGATTCGCTCCCACGGCGTTCCCCACGGCTCTGGCATACCCGGCGCCTCCGACCCGGCCGGCAACCCATCGATAGGAGCGAAGCGAGCCGTACGGCATTGCTCTCAGCACCGTCCACACTCGACGCTGGAAGGGCGTGCCGCGCTGGAGGTCCAGCTTCAACGAGAACGCTCGCCGGTCTCCGGCGAGGTACCTCAGGAGCGCGGTTCTCGCCGCGCGCAGTCCCGGCGACAGGGGTCCGGCACTGCATGGACCGGCCACCGCACGCAATTTCGCCTCGGCCGCGCGCTTGCTGGTCTGAGGCAGCACGATGGCACAAACGCCCTTCGCCGACTCAGCCAGGCCGAACCATCCCCACGAAGAGCGAACGACGGTCGTCTTCACCATCTCATTCAATCGTGTCCCTTGACTACCGGCGCAGCAGCCGGCCCCATTTCTTCTGCACGATGTCCCAGAGCAGCGTCAACTCCTCCGAGCCGAACAACGCATGAATCGCCGCATAGCCGCTGACGCTCAATCCGATCGCGACAAAGAGCATGACGGACTTGGCGGCCCATGCACCGGGACGGTTCCAGACCTCCGCGCCGGCCACCCACAAACACGCGGCGACCAGCGGCAGGCAGGCGGCGAGCACGCGAACCGTCGAGCGGCCGACGGATCGCCAATCCACGCCCCCGAGCCGCCGGTTGAGGACGGCCACCAGAATGCCGCCGTTCACCATGGCGGCCAGCGCCGTCGCGAGCGCCAATCCCGACACGCCGAGCGGGACCATGAGCAGCCAGGAAAACGCGATGTTCCCGACCACGGCGGCGGCTGCCGTCAGCGCCGGGGTCTTGGTGTCTTGCAGGGAGTAGAACGCGGCCACGATGATGCGGACACCCGCAAACGCCCACAACCCGACCGCGTAACACAACACGGCCGTTGCGGTCGCAACGGTGTCGGCGTGCGTGAACGAGCCGTGTTCGAAAAAGAGGTGCACGAGCGGCTCCCGGAGCAGGATCAATCCCAGCATGGCGGGCAGAATGATGAACAAAATCATCCGGAGGCCGAAGCCGACCGTTGTTCGCAGCTCGTCGTGCGCCCCCCTTGCCGCCTGAGCGGAGAGCGTCGGCAGAATCGCCGTGGCAAGGGCCACGCCGAAGATTCCAAGGGGAAACTGGATCAACCGCATGCCGTAGAACAGATAGGTCGGTCCGCCGGAAAAAAACGAGGCCAGGATCGTGCTCACCGTGATGTTGACTTGCGTCACTGACAGGCCGAGCAGGGACGGCACCATCAATCGACCGATTCGCCGGAGACCAGGATGGGCACCGTCACAGCGCCATCCGAACAGCATGCCGCGGAGCTTGAGGCCGGGAAGCTGCATGGCGAACTGCGCCGCGCCGCCCGCAACGACGCCGATCGCGACCCCGAGGATCGGTTCGGACAGCGCGGGCGAAAGAAACCACGCGCAGCCGATGATGAACACATTGAAGAACACGGGCGAGAACGCCGGCGCCGCGAAGGCCCGGAGGGAGTTGAGAATGCCCATGGCGAGGGCGGCGAGACTGATGAAGAGCAAGTACGGAAACATGATGCGCGTGAGCAGCGTCGTCGTGGCGAGTTTCCCGGGATCGTCGTGAAACCCCGGAGCGAGCAGCCAGACGATCGCCGGAGCCAGAAGGATGCCGGCAACGGTGATGCCGGTGACGATGGTCAGGAGCGTCGTAAATACCGCGCTCGCCAATTCCCACGCGTCGCGCTTCGATTTCAACGTGTGATACTCCGTGAAGACGGGAATGAATGCGGAGGACATGGAACCTTCCGCGAAGAGTTCCCGCAGCAGATTGGGCACTCGGTAGGCCACGAAGAAGGCATCGGCGGCCGGCGTCGCGCCGAAGAGTCGGGCCAGCACCATGTCGCGGATGAAGCCGAGAATGCGGCTCGAAAACGTCGCCACGCCGATCAGGCCGGCCGCCTTGACGACCGAATGATTGTCGTCCTGGAGCCGCTTGGTGGCCGCGACCGGGGTGACGGGGGATTCGGACATGAATGGCGATTCTAGCGGAAGGCCTTGGAGCCGTCTATGAAAGGATGTCTTGAGCAGGCACGGTCACGGCTCTTCAATGACCGCGTCCGAAAGTTCGTTGGGATTGTGGTCGTGACCGGCCGGGCAGGCCCGGGCGAGCAGCGTCCCGCAGCGCTCGATGCCGGCACACAAGGCTCCGGCGACATCGCCCGCCCGCAACTGTCCGATCATCGCGTTCACCACCTCGTTCCACTCGCCGATCTGAACATGTTGCGCCAGGTCCTTGTCCGGCAGGACATACACTTGGCGTTCAAGCATCGACAGCATCAGGAGGACACCCGTTCGTTCCCTCGTCTGCGAGATGCCGTGAACGGCGAAGGCCCGTTCCGCGCGCAAGCGCACTTTTTGGCGCATGCGCTCCGTCGATGTGACGAGCCGGATGACGGGCGTCCACGTTCCAAGTTGCGCTCCCATCGCATAGGCTCCCAACGCGGCCAACAGCAACCACCCCGCGTTCGACGCGTGCCACCCCCATTCCATCCAGGCGGTCTCGAGCAGGAGAAGCGAGGCGAGCGCGAGCAACGCCATGATCAGGCCCGCTCTGTGCTGCGCGTCACGGTAGAGTCCCGATCGCGAGACGACCATCGGGACGATTTCAGCCTTGGTACGTCGCTCCGCGGAGCGGACCGCTTCGCTGATCCTCAGTCGGTCTTCGCCAGAGAGCCGTGAATCCTTACCAATCGCCACTCGCCCCTCCCCCGCCGAAATCCCCGCCGCCTCCGCTGAACCCGCCCCCATCGGAGAAGCCGCCGCTCCACCCTCCGCCCCGGCTGCTGTACCATGTCCAGTCGTCGAGCGTCCGACGTCCTCGCCCCGGCCTTGCCTTCAGGACCATCCATAATAAGAGCGCGGTCACCAGCGCCGCGACAAGCCCCCAGAATATGGCGGCGGTTTGGGCAATCAAATAGGCAAGCACGCTTCCGAACAGCGCCCTGGTCTTTCCAAGTCCTTGACTGAGGATGAGTCCGGCCAGGAACCCGACCATCACGCCGATGACGACATAGTGAAGACCGTTCAAGTCCTCGGCGCGCGGCCGGCTGTCGCTGGCGGGGGCCTGATACGTCCCCTCGATGCTCCCGAGAATGGCGTTCACGCCTGCCCGGACGCCGCCGGGAATGTCGCCGGCCCGGAAGCGAGGCACGATCTGCTCGCGGATGATATGGGCGGAGCGAAGATCGGTGAGCGTTCCCTCCAATCCGTATCCGACTTCGATTCGGATCCTTCGCTCCTTCACGGCGACGAGAAGGAGCACCCCGTTGTCGATGCCCTTTCGTCCCAGCTTCCAAGTCGTCGCCACGCGGTGGGAAAACTCTTCCAACGGCTCACCCTCGAGCGAAGGAAGGATCAGCACCGCGACTTGATTCCCGGTGCGCTCTTCATGCGCTTCGAGCAATCCCGAAATGGCAAGAATTTCACTGTCGGGAAGGACATGCGCCAGGTCTATCACCCGGCCGGTGAGGGGCGGTACATCGAGCGCGAACGAGGCGGAGGCTGAGAGGAAGGCTACGGCTATGGTGAATACGGTTAAGATGAGACCGACCGCCGCATGTGCATATCGGGCTAGAGGGTGCAACGCCGTTGAACCTCGACCGCGACCTCACCCCGTTCCTAAAATTTCACTTCCGGCGGTTTCGCCACCGCTTTCTCATCGGCGACCGTGAAGTTGGGTCTCTCGTCGAGATGCAACAGGTATTTCGCCGTCAAATTCGTCGGGAAATACCGCACCATTTTATTGTATTCCGCGACGCGGTCGATGTAGCGCTTTCGCGCCACCGCGATGCGATTCTCCGTGCCCTCCAACTGACTCTGCAAGTCGCGGAAGTTTTGATCCGCTTTCAGGTTGGGATAGTTTTCGGCGACTGCGATCAACCGCCCCAGCGCGGCGCTCAATCCCGCCTGGGCCTGTTGAAACCGCTCAAAGGCCGCCGGGTCTCGCAACATCTCCGGCGTCACCTGGATGCCGGTCGCCTGGGCGCGCGCCTGCACGACACTTTCCAACGTCTCCCGTTCATGGGACGCATACCCCTTGACCGTGGCGACGAGATTCGGAATGAGGTCTGCGCGCCGCTGGTATTGATTGACGACCTCGCTCCATGCCGCCTTGGTATCCTCGTCCAGGCCTTGCAAATCGTTGTAGCCGCATCCGGATAGCGCGACGACCGCCAACACCATACACAGGATTCCGCGGACTCCGCCCATGACCATCCTCCTTCTGTGGTGAGGTGCCGACGCGTTCATGCTATCATGTCCCGAGCGGCCCGCCTACGCGGTCGTGATCTCGCCATGTCGCTCGAGCCGACCTCCCATCTGTCCGGCGGCTTTCAAGTTCGGCACCGTTCTCTGGGGGTATACCAGGGCAGTGCCGTTGATTTGGCCTTTTGGCACCCTTCGTCCGCCATGCCAGAATACGGCCTGTGCCGCTTTTCGACGCGGGAGAAGGCTCAAGCCCTCGTCGAGTTCCTCGCCTCGCCGGCTTGCGCGGAACCCCTGTGCAAGGAAGATTTGACGGTGGAGCCGTATGATCTCGCCGAGCACGAACGGATGATGGCCGAATACCCGTTGCCGTTGGCGTGGGAACAGCCTCTGTGAGGGGACCAACCGGGGTTATCCGGCGGCGCGCAGTTTGGGCGGGGTGGTCTCCTGCCCTTCATTCGTCCGGGACTGGACGAAGGCGAGCAGCCGCTTGTTCTCCTGAGCGGCACGGAGGAATTTGAACGCGATGCCGCGCTGGCTCACGGATCTGACCATGGCCGCCACCTCCAGAGGCGGCTCATCCTGATGGGTGACGATTTCGAGATAAAAAATGTCATGGAGGTGCACTTGAGTCTCGCTTTTGATGAAGCATCCCCCCACGGACAAATCCATCACGATGCCCTCGCCCCGCACCTTCTTGCCCGAAAATGACAGATAGAGCCGGACGGGAATGCGCAGATGCTGGCGGCGTTCCACGCCCCTCGGCGGCAGACTGACTCCGATGCGAGATGCGAGAAAACGGCAACTGCACTGCTGGCAGGAGAACGGCGACATCATGAACAGCGAAGCGACCCGCTCGCTCATGGAGAGCGGGCGTGCACGCGTCACTTTCTCGTAGCGGCATTGAGGACAATTGAGCAGGCGAGGCATGTTTCATCGATACGGCAAGCGGTGCGTTCTGTCAAGAAAAGGGCTCGATCCCTCATGTCCTCGTTGCGCGAATAGCGAGTAGGACGGGGGCCGTACCGCTCAGTGAGATTCGTCGTGGGGAACCGTGGAGACCTTGGACAGGGAGCCGGGCTCAACCACTGTCGCGCGGAGGAATTCCCGGTTGAACATGGCGATGAACCGCACACTGATCGATTTCGGGCACACCGCTTCGCACTCATACTGATTCCCGCAGGACCCGAATCCCTCGCGGTCCATCGCATGCATCATGGCTTTCGCCCGTGCGGCCCGCTCCGGCGCCCCTTGCGGCAGCGAGGCGAGATGGGACACTTTCGCGGCGACGAAGAGCATGGCCGAGGCGTTTTTGCAGGCGGCCACGCAGGCGCCGCAGGAGATGCAGGAGGCGGCGTCCATGGCGGTCTCCGCTTGGTCCTTTCCGATCAAGATGCTGTTCCCGTCCGGGGCGCCGCCGGTGTTGGAAGAGATATACCCGCCCGCCTGCATGATCCTATCCAGCGCGCTGCGGTCGACGACGAGGTCCTTGAGTACCGGGAACGCCTTGGCGCGCCAAGGCTCGATCGTGATCGTTGCTCCGTCCATGAAGCGGTGCATCGACAATTGGCACGTCGCGATTCCTCGATCGGGTCCGTGGGGAATCCCGTTGATCACGAGGGAACAGCTCCCGCAGATTCCTTCGCGACAATCTGATTCGAAGGCGATCGGTTCTTCACCCTTGAGCACGAGCTGCTGGTTCACCACGTCCAGCGTGTCGAGCAACGACATCCCCGGGCTGATGTTCTGCGCTCGGTACGTCAGAAACCGTCCCGGCTCCCCGGTATTCCGCTGCCGCCAGACTTTCAAGGTCACGGTCATCGCTTCCCGACTGTGTCCTTCCGCGGACTCGCGAGTCGAATCCGATTCGCGCGTCCGGTTCACTGGTAACTTCTCATGGCCGGTTTGACGAACTCGAAATGGAGCGGCTCCTTATGCAGGGTCGGCGGGCCGTTCGGCACATACTCCCACGCCGCCACGTAGGCAAAGTTCTTGTCGTCCCGCACCGGCTCGCCCTCCACCGTCTGATGTTCTTCACGAAAATGCGCGCCGCAGGATTCTTCGCGATGGAGGGCGTCGTGACAGAGCAGTTCGGCCAGGTCCAGAAAATCGGCCACGCGCCCGGCATATTCGAGCGCCTGGTTGAAGGAGTCGCCTGTCCCCGGCACGGCGACATCACGCCAAAAGTCATGACGAAGGGGGGGGATCGTTTGCAGGGCATGCCGGAGGCCGGCTCGGTTCCGGGCCATGCCGCAGGCGTTCCACATGATGCGGCCGAGGGCGCGATGGAACGAGTGCGCGGTCCGGCGCCCGCTGCCCTTCAACAGACGATCGATCCTCACCGTCACCCGTTCGACGGCCGCCCGGACATCGTGGTGTTGCGACGAAACCGGCCCGATCTTCGTCGTGGCAAGATAATGGCCGATCGTATACGGCAGGATGAAATAGCCGTCGGCCAGCCCCTGCATAAGCGAGCTTGCGCCCAGGCGGTTGGCGCCATGGTCGGCAAAATTCGCTTCGCCGATCACGAAAAGACCGGGAATTGTGCTCATGAGATTGTAATCCACCCACAAGCCGCCCATCGTATAGTGGGGCGCGGGGTAGATCCGCATCGGAACACGGTAGGCATCCTCTCCCGTGATCCGTCGATACATCTCGAAAAGATTGCCATACCGCTCCTGGACGAACGCCAGCCCTTCCCGGGCGATGACGTCGGCAAAATCCAGGTACACGCCGTGGCCCGCCGGCCCCACGCCGCGGCCCTCGTCACAGACGGCCTTGACGGCTCGGGAGGCCACGTCACGGGGAACGAGGTTGCCGAACCGCGGATAGCGCCGCTCCAGAAAATAGTCGCGGTCGCCGTCGGGTATCTGGTCCGGCGGGCGATGGTCGCCCGCGTATTTGGGGACCCAGACTCGTCCGTCGTTCCGTAGCGACTCGGACATGAGCGTGAGCTTCGCCTGGTATTCGTCGCTCGGCGGGATGGCGGTCGGATGGATCTGAGTGAAGCACGGGTTGGCGAAGGCGGCACCCTGCCTCCAGGCGCGGTAGGTGGCCGTGACGTTGCTCCCCACGGCATTGGTCGAAAGGTAGAAGATATTGCTGTACCCGCCGGTCGCCAGCACCACCGCGTGCGCGGTATGGATGCCAAGTTTGCCGGAGACCAGGTCCCGCACGACGATGCCGCGGGCATGGCCGTCGATCACGATCAGGTCCAGCATCTCGGTCCTCGGATGCATGGTCACCTGTCCGCGTTCGATCTGCCAGCAGAGCGCGGAATAAGCGCCGAGCAACAACTGCTGTCCGGTTTGGCCGCGGCAATAAAACGTGCGCGATACCTGGACGCCGCCGAAGGAGCGATTCGCCAACTGTCCTCCGTATTCCCGCGCAAAGGGCACGCCCAGTGCCACACATTGATCGATGATCTGCGTGCTGACCTGCGCCAGCCGATAGACGTTGGCTTCGCGGGAGCGGAAATCACCCCCCTTGATCGTGTCGTAAAACAGCCGCGCCACGCTGTCCCCGTCGTCTTGATAGTTTTTCGCGGCGTTGATGCCGCCCTGCGCGGCGATGCTGTGCGCGCGGCGCGGACTGTCATGGAAGCAGAAGCAGTCCACATGGTAGCCCAGTTGTCCGAGCGTTGAAGCCGCGCTCGCTCCGGCCAAGCCCGTTCCCACCACGATGAGGTGCATGCGCTGTTTGTTCCCGGGACTCACGAGTTTTTCCGTGAACCGGTGGCGGTCCCACTTGGTCTCCAAGGGCCCCGGCGGCACTTTAGAATCGAGCCGGATCATGTCCTGAGCACCCCGAGCGCGATGGCGAGGATGATGGCGACATTGCCTCCCACCACGATGCCGGCTACGAGCGGCCCCAGCGACCGGAACAGGCGATGGAAGAGCGGGTGCTCGAGGCCGAGCGTCTGAAAGATGCTCGACACGCCGTGGCTCAGATGCAGGGCGAGCACCGCTTGCCCCGCCAGATACACGGCGACGAACCATGGATTTTGAAACGCGTGCAGCACCCGCCCGTACACGTCCCGATGGCCGCGAAGGTCCGGGCGATCGGGAAACGAGGTGTCAATGACACCGGCAGTCAGGTGCAAAAGATGAAAGAGGATGAACAGCAGCAACAGACTTCCGGTCAGCGCCATCGTCCGGGACGCCAGCGAGGCCTGGCGATACTCGCGCGTCGCATAGGAGACCGGCCGGGCCCTGCGGTTCGCGACGGCCAGCTTGAGCGTCATGCCGACGTGCAGAACGGCGACCGCCAGCAGCCCCACGCGGGTGGTCCAGAGAAGGATCGGCAACTCTCGCAAGAACGCCGCATAGGAGTTCAGCGCATCGGCTCCCTGGAACACCTGCAGGTTGCCCATCATGTGAAAGACGACGAACCCGGTGAGCACGAGGCCGCTCAACGCGACGATGAGTTTGTTGCCGAGGGAGGTCCCGGTAAAGGGCGCCGTCACGGGAGCGTCGTTTACGAGCTGCAACTTATTCGCCAATGTGGAGCCTCGATACGCGATACCAACCATCGTCGAGTTTCCCGCTGATCGCCAGGGCGACGGCGGCGAAACGCCCCTCTTCATCCAAGATGGCCACATCGAGATCATACGTCCCGGCCGGCACATCGTCCGGAAGGAGCACGCGGTCCTCCACTTCGACGGGAGATCCCGGGACCCATCGCCGTAGATCTTCCTTGCTTCTCCATTCCCTTAATACCCGGCCGTCTCCCGATCTCAGCCGGTAGGCCAGGGGCCGGGGATGGTACATCGGGGCGACGCCAACATTCTCCCAGCGCGAGCCCACCACCAGAGCCCCGCCCGGCGCAGCTGAGGAAATATGGCGCAGCTCGCGGAGCACCAGACGGTATCCCATCCTCTTTAGGAACTGGTCGACCTTCGGACGCCAGGGCGCGGGAACCGGAGACGACTTGGCGTTCAGCACCGAGACGTGCCATTCCAGTCCCTTGCTCAAGATCCTATCGATGTCGAAGCCCTTGTCGTACCAGTCCTGCATGACGCCGCACACCTCCAGCTGCACGGGGCCCCGCCTCCAGGCTTCCGCCACGACGGGGTCTTCAAGCGCCGGAGGGTAGGCATGGACCATGTGGTTCCAGTCGGGGCCGAAATAGCCGTAGTCGCCGAAGCAGTCCCCGCGCCAGCCGGCGCCCTTGGCCGCCGCGTAGTTCAACTGGCCGCCATGCAGCATGACCAGCGGACGATTCGGAAAATACGTGAAGTACCAGTCGGTGATCTTCTTTTGGTTCTCGACGGTCGGGAACAGCCGACGGCATTCCGCCTCCACACCCTGGCAGCAGGCGGTGTTCCATTCGCCCCAGCAGCCGATGGACCCGATATCGATATGATCGATGTCCGGCGACCCTCCGTAGCGAGAGCCGAAGGCGCGCAGCAACTTTTCGTGAGACTCGAGGAAGAGAGGGTCGTTGTAGTCCGGAAAGATCCCGCCTTGAACGGGGACGCTCGCCACGCCTTTTCCCAAGAGCCACTGCGGAGATCCCTTGCGGTATTCGGTCATGATGCGAAACGCGAGCGTCTCGCCCTTGGATTTCGCCTCCGAGATGACGCGGTCCACCAGATCAAAATTATAGGCGCCTTCCTGTGGCTCGAGATCGGCCCAGGACCAGCGAAAGTAGGCCACGGTCGCCTTGGGATATTCCTCGGCTCCGGGCGGATGGTCGAATCCGAAATGGAAATCGGCGAAGCCCATTCCGGGGTTCACGAGGACGTCATCGATCTCGGGGGGGGTCACGCTCAGCAACAGGCCGGGAACCCCGACGGCGGGAGCGGGGCTCGATTCCTCCGCCCATGGGTTGTGCGCGGGTTGAAGCAGCGACGCCCCGAGGAACAAACAGGACAACCAGATCGTAGCCCGTATACTCCGGTGACTCAGCATCCCGGCATTTATTCTATGTGCTGTTCGGCGCAATTTCCATTCCTCCTGGCTGCAGCGCTGCCCGCAAGATGACCGGTCGCCCAAGCCCACTGAAAGTTGAATCCTCCGATCCGGCCGTCGCAGTCGAGCAATTCGCCGACCACGTACAAGCCGGGGACGAGCCTTGATTCCATCGTTCGAAAATCAATTTCTTCCAACGGCACTCCGCCGGCCGTGACTTCCGCGTGGTTCCAGCCCCTGTCACGTTCGACCGGAAGCCGGAACTTCGAGAGGGCACCGACCATTTTCCCTCTGATCCGGCGCGGGCATTGAGCTACGGCGAGCGCGGGATCGCAACCGAGATGCGAGCACAGCCGCTCGGCAAGCCGCTCGGGCACCGACTGCGCCAGCGTCTTGACGAGCGTTTTCCTCGGTGTCCGCTCGGCCTGCGCGTCGAGCCACCGGCTGAGTCTGTCCTCGTCGAACCCGGGGAAGAAATTCGCGAACAGATCCGCGGTCTCGTTCCTCCGTGTCGCCATCGTCCAGAATCGGCTGGCATCCATCACCACCGGCCCGCTGATGCCGAAATGAGTCCACAGCAAACTTCCCATTCGTCGATCCACCATCCGTCCGCCGACGATCGTCGTCAGTTCCACCGCGTGCGAAAGGCCCGACAGCTCCGCATGAAAGAAGCCTTCGGTCAAGACCAGCGGCACCAGCGCCGGGCTCGTCTCGGTGACGCGATGACCCAACCGTTCTGCCAGGTCATAGCCCGATCCGTCGCTCCCCGACCTCGGCAACGAACGGCCCCCGGTGGCCAACACCACCCGTTCGGCCGTCAAGAAGCCCTTGGAGTGACGGACCGAGAATCTTCCGCCCTTCGACGGTCGTGCGATGCCAGTCACTCGATGATCGACCAGGATCTCGACCTTGAGGGTCCGGCATCGCGCAAGCAGGGCATCCAGAACGGTTCGCGCCCGGCCTGTGGCTGGAAAGAGTTTCCCGGTCTCCTCCCGGCTCAGTGAAACGCCCAGCGAATCGAACCAGGCGATCGTTCTTGCGGCCGGAAAGGCAGCGAGAACATTCTTGATGATTCGTCGATTCCCGAAGAAATCCAGTGCGGTGACCTCGTGATGGGTCACGTTGCATCGGCCTCCGCCCGACACGAGGATCTTGGCCCCTATTGATCGTGCGCCGTCCAGCAGCGCGATCGATGCCGGTCTCGCGGGCGATTCAGCGGCGAAGATCGCCGTGGCAAGCCCCGCGGCGCCGGCGCCGACAATGGCAAGATGAACGTGCGTTTCCATAGTGGGTACTCAGGTGACGAGCCCGACTGTACCGCGCTTGGCCTGCGTGTGAACAGCCCGTCATCGGTCGGAAGGGAAAGGGACTGCTGAGAGGAGCGGAAGCGCACCGCTAGAAGTTGATGGTCGCGACGATGGTGTCCGAGTATGTCCCAATGGCCACGTCCTGTCCGGGCGGGATGCGGCCGAACACCGTGATGTTCACCGTTCGATTGTTCGTGAGCATTCCAGTGTACTGTTGCGTGCCCGCGGTACCGTCGCCCCAGATGTCGGCGCCGGACGAGTCGAGATAGAGATTGTAGCTCAACCGCTCAGCCCCGCTGATCATCTTTCGAGGCTGAACGCTCCCGCTAAGACCTGGATTGAGAAACACCGAGACCGGGGCAATGCCCGCGCCGACCCCCGTGCATCGGATGGTCACGCTCCCCGTGCTGGTGAGCACGGCACCGGAGAACACGTTGTACGACCCGAACGCCACGCCGACAGTCGAAATGCTGCAGTTGATCGCCGCCCATGCCGGCCTTGGAGCCGTCCAAAGCGTCAGCGCAAGAAGGGCAGGCCATATCCACCGCCTCATCACGGCGTCCTCGACGGCAGGGCGTGGCAACGAATTTCACCCAACTTCAGCACCGGATCGGAGCTCTCGGGGACGGTGAGCGTAAAGCGGCAGAGCCCGCTCTCGTCCTCGACGGTCGCGTCGTACGATCCCGGGGTCAGATTCTCGAGGTAGAATTCGCCCTGCGTGCCGATTGGGGAGTCCAACGTCCGGTCCTTCGCGATCACGGTCAACTGACCGAAGGCCGGAACCGACTGCTGGGCGCCCCGCACCACCACCACAGTTCCGGCCAGGATTTGCAGCCGGGCGACCGGGAAGACGACGAGCGCCCCTCCGCGGAAGGGGGGCGCCACCGTCTTTTCGGTCGTGTCCACACGATAATCCAGCGGAATGTCTTGATCGTTGATGCTGACGCGGTTGCCGTAGTACGCGAGGACGTTGTTCGGCACGACGACCTCTCCCCGGCGGTCCGTCACGCCGATCTCCTGGTTGTTGATGTACCCACGGACGCCGGGTGTCTCCGGCGTCCGGATCACGATGAACCCGTCGTCGACTACGCGCGTCGCATGGACCGAACCTCCGATCGCCACGAGGGCGCCGCTCGCGGTCAACACGGGACGCTTCACCGAGGAATCGTAGAGGGCGTCGTACCGACCATACTGCCCTTGATACTGGAATTGACCGAGTCCGTGCGGATCGTCCCCCGCCGTTCCCTCAAGTTGGTATCCATAGCCCGGGCCGACGGGCAGGGATTTTTGGATCCTAACCCCTTCGAGGCTCCGCTCGAATCCCTGACCCCGCTGCTTCTGAGCGAAGGCATACCCCGTGGTGTTGTGCCCGAAGTAGTAGCCCAGCCCGACGAAGAAATCGTACACGCCTCGGGACTGTTCTTGTCCCGACCAGCTGTTGGACGTGAAGAGGGTCCAATTGTCGGACAG
>DASTSI010000301.1:0-21542 GCA_035760745.1 Nitrospira sp.
CGAGAGCGTCGGCACGTAGACTTACGTGGTCGGCTATCTCCCCAGCTTTTGTGGACAATCTTGTGGATAATCCCGTAGCGGATGGACGAGACCGGCATTTCTGCGATGAACGGAGCAGATTGCCTATTTTTTAGGCATTGGGTCGTGACCTGCTAAGGACACCATATCTTGTGGCCTTATCGAAGAAAAGCGGACAAATGGTAATTCGCTGGCTGAGAGCGGTGATTTCTCGCGACGGCGACGAGCAGCCTTCGGGGATGATGCGATTTGTAAAAAGTTATACACAGAACCTCGCAGGGCGCGCTTTTCCTCCTCCATATAACAAGAGCCGGACAAGGGCTTGACAGCACAGGCGGACGTGTGTAACCATTGGATACACTATGAAGCCAACCGAATTGAAACGCATCAGGGAACAATTGGGGCTCACTCAGCAACAATTGGCGGAGGCCCTCCACACCACCCGCGTATCCGTCGCACGGTATGAAGCCGGGATGCGCCGCATTCCAGGAATGGTGAAAGTCGCTGTCGATCAACTCATCCGCTCATCTCAGATCCCGATGGCGGGCATTGTCGCGGCCGGCTCTCCGATCGAGCCCGTTCAGCAATCGGAATTGGTCGACGTGCCTGCGAGCATGTTGAGAGGCGGGGACACCTTCGCGCTGCGCGTGAAGGGCGAATCCATGAAGGACGACGGTATCCTTCCCGGCGATCTGGTCATCGTGCGCAAACAGGACACCGCCCGGAACGGGCAAACGGTCGTCGCGATGGTGAATCACGAAGCGACCATCAAGACCTATTTCAAGAAAGCCACCCACATCGAACTGCATCCGGCCAACGCCGCGATGGAACCTATTATCGTTCAGCCTTCGGACAGCTTTCGTATCGAAGGATTGGTGATCGGAGTCATTCGGCATTGTCTCGGCTAACGGGAGAAAGGAGAAGAACCATGTCAATGAGACGCCTGAGAACGATGGAGCGATTGATCGAGCTGGAGCGCAGTCTCGAGACCGTCAACGGGCAATTGCGGGAGGTTCCGTGGGAATTGCCGCAGGCGAAAAGCCCGTCTCTGCGCGAGCGCCTCTGGAAGAATTTACGGGGAGCACGGTCAGGGTTTATGTCGGACGTCTGCAATAGGCGCGTCCGCCCGAACACCAAGGTGCAACATGTTGGGACAAGTGCAGCACATTGAGACGCACGCCGGTCCATGCTCGGACTGCGGGAGGGTGGTCCCGCGCCGTATGGCGTGCCTGGACTGCGTGACCCAGTCCGTGGTGCAGCTCTGCGACAGTTGTTGGCATGCCAATCGGCAACGACAAGCCTTCGCCGGAGGCTGCTGCGGCTAAACGGCAAGGATGAAGGCTGAATCAGCGCGAACGCGAGGTGACTGATGAATGCATTGACACAAGGTCCATGCCTTCCGTTTCCCCGTCTCCAAAGAACGCCCGAAGAGCGGCAATCCCATGGTCCAAGCGATGAAATCTGTCTTGTCTCTCTACGGCAGCTTCGGATTCCGCTCCGCTCTCACGACCGACTGATCCTGCTGTACGGGCATCCGGTTCTCTTCCGCCTGGGGCTGCATGCGGCCATGGAACGGACTCTGGACGGTGAGCACGTCGTGTATCTCGACGGGGCGAACACCTTTGATGCGTTCCTGATCGGCCGACTGGCTCGGGCCAAACGTCAGGAACCTCGGAAGCTTCTTTCCCTGATCCATGTCGCCCGAGCCTATACGAACCGTCAAATGGACCGGCTGTTGTCCGATTGCCTGGGCGAAGCCCTGGAGCGGTACGGCGCCCGCGTGGCTCTCCTCTCAGGATTGTTCGAAACGATCTACGGCAGGATCTCTGAGGACAAAGCCGCGCCGCAGCACTTTGGCCGTATGCTCGATGCACTGCTCAGGCTCAAGCGGCAAGCCGTGAACCTTGTCTGCCTCTGTCCACTGCCTTCTCTGATTCCTCCAGCGAGCAGGTCCTGCTTCGAGCAGTTGCGCACGCAGGCGGATCGTATTGTTGCCGTGTCGGAGGAACAGGGCATCGTGACATGCTGCGAGGAAGGCGCTGCACCGAGGCAGTCGTGGCGTGTCACGACAGAGGTCGTGTATGGCGGCGAAACGAAGTCTGACGGACGTCGGAGAAGGCCGCTGAAAGGGGAGGATCGGCCGCTGCCATTACACCGCTGCGTTGCCTCACCGGACAGGGAGGTCGATGAGGCCCCCGTCACGCCTCACGCTTAACTGAGCGGGAAGTGAGACCTCATCGGCCCATCCACCGAGAAACTGTCCATTAGAGCTGATGATCTGATCGCCTGGCTTTAAACCTGCCCGCGTCGCCGGTCCACCCTGAAGCACATCGATCACGCGTAGCCCGTCGCCTGACCAGCCGTAATCGCACACGATGCCCAACGGATTGTCTCCGAAGGCCGCGATAAGCGCCGCCAGCCCGTACGCGGCGGCTTCCTTCAGAGCTCGTCGGCGAACTGAAGCGTCGAAGCCGTTATATCCCACCGGTCGCATCGCCGTGCCGCCGGAATATGCCTGATGAGCAGAGACCATCTGGCGGAAGACCGTCGTACCGTTTTCGACCATCAACAGCCGCAATTCGAATGAGGCGCTCCGTGGATCTTCTTCCGGCACAATCAAACGATAGAGGAGCAGACTGTCGGCGCCGACCAGGCGGCCGGCGCGGATGGTGGTCTCGTCGTCGACGCGCCCGCCATACTGCATGGCGACCTCCTGCACGACCGTCCGAAGGTCTTCTCGCTCCACCAGAATCAAATCCGGGTGGCGGGTCCGGAGGAAATTCAACGTCAAATCGAGCCATGAGTTCACTTCGTTATCCGCTATGCTGCTGATTGGGACAACGGCCAGGCGTTGCGGACGGGGAGCAATGGGCGGAGGCATGAACACAGGCACGACGGACAGACGGGGACCACGTCCCAACGCGGTCTTCGCGGCTGATTTCTCATCCGAACCACAGACGATGCCGAGAAGCGGCCGCACCACTTCCGGCGTACCCCACATACAGACTTCGCTGTGCTGCAAAACGACGTAGTACGCATGGCCCGCTTCCGCGGGGAAGTAGCAGTTCGGAAAGAAAGGGCAATGAATGAGATAAGCGGCCCATTCTCCGCGGGGATACAACCGATATTCCCAGATCGTTTGTTGCGGGTCGTCCTGCACAACACGATCGGGCTTTCCCAGTCGTTTCAGCACCTGCTCTTTCGGCATTGAGACGGTGAGGCGGTCTTGTAAGGCTTCCGCATCGTACATATAGGGCAGGAGGACCCCGCACCCAGGCAGGTGAAAGACGAGCAGTAGGTAAAACAACGCCCGCTTCATGGTGGTGCATCCAGCGGGAGTGAATGCCGCTCATTGTACTCCCCTCGTTGCTCGAGAGCTAGATGAGCCGGTGGCCTTCGCCCGAGGCTCGGTTGAACAGAAAGAAGTTGTGGTGTGATAATGGTCGGGCGCCGAACCACCAATGAAACAAACCGCGACGCTCGTGTTAGCTCTGGCCTTGTTAGTGAGCGCCTGCAATCGCGGGTTGCCAAGTTCGCTCGACACCGCGTCCCTGGATCCCAGCCAAGACCATCTCAAGATCGCCTCGTACTATACGAGGGAAGCCGCGCTGTCACGCCAGAAAGCTGAGGAGCAAGCGAATCGCGCGTTGGTGTACGAGCGGCTCTTCGGACCTGAGTCCGATTGGGTCACCGGGGCCAAACTGCTCGCGCAATACTACGAAGATGCGGCCCGTGACCAAGACAGGCAGGCGAGCTTGCATCTCGAACTCGCCGGTCGGCGGCCCGTGAATCAGTAGGGCCGGCTGGATCCCTCGGGACCGGGTCTTCTAGACCGATGCGCATTTTCTGAAATTGCAAACCAGGGTTCTCCCCAGCAGATCCAGACCGTGACTTGAATTTAGAGTCGCCGACGACTTCTTCGCGGCGCCTCGAACCAATTTATCCTTATCGGAAGAAAGGACGGTGACATGACCAAAACCAATACGGTGCGTGTTCTGCTCGTTGACGACCATACGATGTTTCGCCAAAGCTTGCGCGCGATGTTGCAAGGCTATCCCAACCTCGCGGTCGTCGGGGACGTCAGCAATGGAGAAGAAGCGCTCGCTGCGATTGAAAAGGTGCGGCCGACCGTCATTGTCATGGATGTCAGCATGCCGACAATGGACGGCGTGGCCGCCACGCGGCAGATTAAACATCGTTATCCGCATCTCGTGGTGCTCGGCTTATCCGCGCATGTCACCGGCTATCATCGGATTGTCATGAAGGAAGCCGGGGCGACCGACACCTTTTCAAAAGACAAATCGGTGACGGAGTTGTATGCAGCGATACAGACAGCGGCAGACTCCGCCTCAGAAGTTGAACAAGGCCGTGCAGCGGCCTTTCACGGGTAGGACAGGGCTCGGGATTCATTGGTCTGGATTCGAAGAGATTCCGGCAGATCCATGCAAACCTGATGTAGGGAATTGCGTTCACTCCTACATCCCGGCGCAGCGTCCCTCATGCAAACGATTCAGCCACAGCGCTTTTTTTCACGAGAGGAAACGGGCATGGAAATTGGTAGGAGGTTCAGAGACCAATATGCGGGACTATACGCCGTTTCCCATCATCGAACGAACCGCCTCGGAATTGCGGCCCAGCCATTGGCCCTTCAAGGGCTCGTGGCGTCGATCCTCGAAACGCGGGGTCCGGGTGGCTCATCGCTACCGCTGGATTCGGCTGGCTGAAAAAGTCAGCCTCTCTGTGGATCTCCCTCGCGTACGCAATGGAGGTTGACGTACTACTTCCTGCCAGTGGGTCCTGTCGCTGTCGAACAAAGCCTCTGATCGGATCTTTCACGGATTCCGTCGCCGGCAGGCGCGACTCAAACAGCGCGTCCCTCCTTATTGGTCCGTCTTGGGAGAAGCGGGAGCACCGCTGTGCTGACGCCAATCTGATGGAGCCGCCAAGTCTCTCGAAATCAGCCGTAAACCCCAATAGCTAAGGGGTGTTGTGCCGCTTCAAGTCTCAGGCAGAGAGAAGGTAGCCGGAGGGGGTCCTTCGGGGGCGAAGACAGAGAGACTTTGCCTGGAGTGGCGCCATGCCGCCTGCGATTGGGCACCGGAGAAAATGCCACTGCTCGAGCGAGGAAATCCCGTGACGACAGTCAGAAGCTGAAGGACAGTCCACCAATAAATTGGTGTGAATCGTACGTCGTCTTAAACGTCTTTTCCGGCGCTGTCGTCGAGCTCGTGTCTTGATACTCTAATTTCGAAGTGAAATGCGTAAACCGATATTGTCCAAAAACGCCGAGCCAGCTGGTCAGCATGAACCGTACGCCGGCATCAACTTTCGATCCGACTGCAACGTTCGCAGCATGCTGACCCCCCGGCGTGACGTAGTTGTTCTGTCCGGCGTATGAGATGAAGAGCGCGGGCCCCGCGCTCACGAAGGGTTGCAGGCGGCCATGTGAGAATTGCTCACTCCGCAATAGCGGGATGCGGAGGCGGAGGACGTCGAAGCCGACTCCAAAGCCAGGCAAGCTCCAATCTGCATTGGCCGATGACGTCGTGGAGTTCGAAGTCGTGACGGTCACCGTTTGTCCAGGCGGTGTTTTGAGATGAAAGAAAAAGGCATCCACTCCAAATCCAAGCCAGTCCATCTCGTCCAGCCAATAGCCGACACGCGCTCCGGCGGTCCAATTGTTGTTCACTTTTAGGTCATGAAAAGTCGTCGTCGACCCGTCAGAACCGGTGATCGCTAAGTCCGTGTTGCGGGTGTACACGACCCCCGTATAGGCGTCGACGTACCATTCGGCGGTGGCCACCGCGGGGATAAGGATGGAGAAGCAAAAAACAACTGAGCCAATCAGAAGACCGGTCTGTAGATAGCGGTTCTTCATAGGGGTTCCTTCGGCCATTGCAGTAGTGGTGTCGTGATCATTATCAAAGAACAGCATCCTTGATCGTCGATGGCTTGTGTGCATGACAGTTTTTTATCAAGTCGGGAGGGCTATGCAAAGAAATTAGAAAAATTCCGACAATTCGAAATGTACTCAGGATGCACCGAGAGAGGTGGAGTCGATTCCCGATCATCCGGCAGGGGAGTGGGCCCGTGTGCAGTCTTGGTGGCTGGAACAGCGACGACTCTAGGATTCTTCCTAGTATGAAATCAAGACGCGTGGCTGCTATGTGTTGCATCATCGTGAAACTGACGGCGTCCATCCTGATCCTCGGCGCACTGGCTGTATTAGCTGGTTGCGCGACTGCTGAATCTCGCCTTCGTGATCGCGCTGATGCGGGTGATGCTGAAGCCCAGTACCGGCTCGGCACGATGTACTGGATGGGAGACAGTGTAGAGAAGAGCCCAGCCGAGGCCTTGAAGTGGTATCAGAAGGCGGCGCAGCGAGGCCATCGACAGGCTCAACTGAAACTCGCAGAAGTGTATGAGTCCGGAACGGCCGTTCCTCAGGACTATCGTCGTGCTGCCCAACTGTACGAGCGGGCTGCACGGGAAGGCGATGTGAACGCTGAGATACGCCTCGCAGCTCTGTATGTTCGAGGTATTGGTGTGCCGCAAAACTATGCTGAAGCGCGGACACTGCTCGAACGTGCGGCGATGCAGGAGCATATTGAAGCCCAATATCTGCTGGGCCGCATGTACTATGAAGGCCTCGGCGGACCGAGAAATAATGTCCTGGCCCACATGTGGTTTAATCTCGCGGCTGCGAAGGGTCACAAAGAGGCAGAGCGGATGCGGATTGTGGCCGCCACGACACTGGACGCTGAGCAGTTGATGGAGGCACAAAAACTTGCCGTGGTTCACACAGCCGGCAGACGATAGTCCCGAAAGCGTTGCGGAGTCGGGTGGGGTGGCTTAAAGAAATGCAGTGTTTACGAAGCTTCCTGAAGCAAAGTTTCTATCATGGAGGAGAATTCATCCACGGGCCGTGCTCCGATGAGCGGGCGACCGTTGATGAAGTACGTCGGCGTGCTGGTCACTCCGAGTCTCAGCCCATCATCGAGGTCTTTGGCCACTCGGTCACGAGATCGTCCGGCTTCGACGCAGTCCTGGAATCGCGCCTGGTCTAATTTCAGCCCGCCAGCCAACTTCAAAAAATCCCATCCAGTGCCGGTGCGTTGTCGGTTGAACAACTCCTCATGATAATCCCAAAAACGCCCCTGCTCGGCAGCGCATTGAGCTGCTTCCGCGGCCTGCCAAGCATGAGGGTGATTGGGACCGGGGAAGTGACGATAGACAAGTTTGACCTTGCCAGCAAAGCGCTGAAGCACTTCTTGAAGCACGGGCACGGTCGATTTGCAGTAGGGACATTCGAAGTCTGAGAATTCCACGATTGTTACCGAAGCCGACGCGCTTCCCGCCCAAGGAGCACCATCAACTGGCACCGACATGATCGGCTTGGAGGGTCCGGGAAGATCGAGACGGATGTCCGCCTTGCGTCGGAGGGCGACCAGCAGCGCTTGACGGATACGGGCTTGTTCCTCACGATCCCCTGTGCGGCGAGATGAATCGCCTGTGCCCGCACTACGTCTCGTCGGCCCGGGCAAATTGGCCAAACGCGCCACCTCTTCGGTCTCGGATGCCGCTGTCACGAGCTCACTGACCGTCAATCCTCTTCGGCTCGCTTCGGCCCGCAGCAGTTCCTCGTCGATCAGGCGCTCAAGAGCTTGCCGCAGTAGGTTCGTCCGCTGCTCGTCCAGTTGGTAGAGTTGCAGCGCGATCATTTTCTCCACCTCGCGGAGGGTGATCGACCGTGAGCCGACTTGCGCAATGATCGACTCGTGCTCATTGGGCGATGGGTTTGGATGCGGGTGAAATAAAGACAGAGATGGGAAAATCGCTGCGGCAACTGCGACCATCCCCACCCCCCAGACCAACCGATTGATCGAACATTGAGTCATAGTCCGTCGTCTTCTTCACAAGCTAGCAAGCGCCTCTGTCAAATCCATGAAAAGTTGAAAATCGACACGCCGAGCGTGAGGCACCGGTACCACCGTACGAATACGTGCGGCGGCGGGGCCCCTCCTAAGAAGTACCGCTACGGTATCCGAGCCCCCTACCTGCTTGGTATGGGAAAAAGGTCTGGGCTGTTTTAGCGTTGGCCTCCAGAGACGCCAGGTGTGGACGAGCCTAGCCAAGCCAATCCCTCGCCCGGCAAATACACGAAGATTTGAGCTGTGAAAGGATGATTGGACATGTCGAACGTCGAGAAAGCCTTGATCGGAACGAGCCGCAGCTTCCTTGCGGTCACCGGCATGATTCCCTTGCTGAGCTCATCGAGGTCCACAGTTTTGATCACCGGCGAGACCGGGACGGGAAAAGAACTATTTGCGAGAGCCATTCACTATTCCAGCCTGCGGAAAGGAAGGCCGTTCGTACCGGTCAATTGCGCCGCGCTGCCGGATCATCTGATCGAGAACGAATTGTTCGGTCACAACAGGGGTGCCTTCACCGGGGCGTTGATGGAAAAACCGGGCCTGTTTCATGAGGCGGACGGCGGCACCCTCTTCTTGGATGAGATCAACTCTCTGAGCTTCACCGTGCAAAGCAAGCTGCTCCGCGTGCTCCAGGACCAGGAATTCAGGCCATTGGGATCGACCAAGAGCCGGAAGGTCGATGTCAAAATCATCGCCGCAAGCAACACCGATTTGCGGCATTTAGTCGCCACCAGCCAATTCCGGGAAGACCTGTTCCATCGTCTCAACGTGTTGGCCGTCGTCTTACCGCCATTGCGGGAGCGGAAAGAGGATATTCTTCTCCTCGCTGCGCATTTCGCAAAGATTTATGCCAGAGAGTTTGGCAAGGACGAATTGGTCCTCAGCCACGCCGCCAAATCCAAACTCCTGACGTATGGATGGCCGGGAAATGTCAGAGAATTGGAGGGCGTCATGCATCGGGCAGCTGCGATGGCGGGAGGGGCGATGCTTGAGGCAGAGGACCTTGACCTTCCCGAGAACGATCGCACGGTGGTGACGGGACCGACCATGACATTGTTGTCCAGGGGGACACAGGCTGTTGGTGAAAGTTTTCAGGAGATGAAGGAGAAAGTTATCCAGGAATTCGAACGTGCCTATCTGAGCGAGTTGCTCACGACGCACCAGGGCAATGTTTCCCAAGCCGCACGAGCTGCGAAAAAGGAACGACGCGCGTTTCAGCGCCTGTTGCAGAAGCATGGGCTGAGCCGAGGAATCTTCACCGCCGCATAACAAGAGCCCCTCGCCTCAGGCTGTGGGGCGCAATAGCCTCAGGCTGGGATTCCTCAGCGAGCCAAGACCCGAGGGCGATTCTCAAGTATTACACGCATTTATTTCCGCGAGTCAGCCAGCATTGGAATTGCTCACACCCGGCGGTCATGGAGAGGCCCGGTCCGTCCGAGACGAATAGATTGGTCGCATGGTCGATCCTCGGCTATCTCTGCCTGCATCCGTACGCCAAAGACACTGCGTTAGGTATCGGAAAGTGGTGGCTTGCCGCAGGGGGTCTGGACGCGACGAGCGGCGATGTCGCGCGCGCACTGAACTATTTAGCTATGAGCGGATGGCTTATCTCCTTTTCCAACGGCACGCGCCATCCTATCTACGGTTTGAATCCGGAACGGCGGGAGGAACTGCACCGCTATCTGGAAGCAGAGGGCCGTGCGGAGTCGTCAGAGGCATGAAGGCGGACCTGCCGGCTCTTTTCCGCCACCATGGTCGGTGGGAGCACTGTCGATAGCCTGGCGAGCGTGGCGAAGATTCTCTGACGCCTTTTCGTAGAACTTGGGGTTCGCTTCGATCGCTTTTTCGAAGCATGCAGCCGCCTGTTTGGGTTTTCCCATGCCCAGTAACGCTACTCCCAGGTTGTTATACGCTCGCGGTTCGTCCCCGCCTCTTTTGAACGACTCAAACGCTTCGGCGTACCGTTCGCGGTGCGCATAGGCTACGCCGAGATTGTTGTGAACCTTGGGCGAGACGGAACCGCTGGCCACGGCTTGTTCAAATGCATGGATTGCAGCCTCGTGGTCGCCCATCAGCGCATACGCAAGACCCAAATTGTTCAGGATGGAGGGATCGCGCGGACGGAGCCTTAGCGCCGACTCATACGACTTGATTGCGTCGGCATACCGTTGGTCCTGATCATAGGCAAGGCCCAAGAGATTGTGCGACAGCCAAACCGACTGGTCTAACTCGACGGCTTTTTCCAGCGCCTGTTCGGCCTCACGGGTTTTTCCCTGCATCAAAAGGGCCTGTCCGATGCCTTGATAGGCCGCTGCTGACCGAGCGTCACGCGCCCGAAGATCTTGGAACTGCATCAGGGCCGGCTCCACCAGCCCCTGCTGAAGGAAGACCTGTCCGAGCTTGTATCGAGCGTTGTTACGGGAGGGGTCCGCTTTCAAGGCCTTGCTGTAGTGCAGGCCGGCCAGTGGTAAATTTCGGCGCTGCGCTTCCACATCGCCCGTCTTTTCATGCTCCTCAGCCGTCATCTCCGTGGCCGGCTGCTCCGCCTCGCCCAGTTGACCCTGCTCGCCCTTTTGGCGCTCCATGAGCTGCCGATATTCAGCCATATCGAACGAAGGTGGGGACTCCTTATGCCCTGCGCAAGCATTCAGGACAGCACTGCTGATGACGACGAGTAGGAATCTGTTCATAGACCAATCAAGCGCCATACCTTTTCCTCGCGTGCGGATGCGATCTTCATGCTTACGTGAACCAGCGCTGGCCGTCAAAACAAACCGATCTTTTCTTCACCACGGTACAGAATCGGGATTCTTCCTCTGAGGCCGCGGAGCCGCAGCGGTTTTCAAGGGATGCGGCCGTCGAGCCGCGGTGAGCTGGAGGTCGGCGCGGAACAGCATGAAAAACAACGAGGCGCGGACACGCCAGCCAGGGCCCGCGCCTTGCGATCCAGTGAGGCAGACAAGGAATGACCACGATGGAAAACAGGACAAGGGTTATGCCGCACCATTGCGACGATCCCGATTCAGGCGGGAGGCCCGCCGTCGTACGCGTCTCCGAATCGGACGAAGCAGAGCTGTCGATCGTGATGCCGTGCCTCAATGAGGCCGAAACGATTGGGACTTGTATTCAAAAAGCGCAAGCCTTTCTTCACCAACATCAGGTCGTCGGAGAAATCATCATCGCCGACAACGGCAGTACGGACGGATCGCAGGAGATTGCCACCCTCATGGGCGCTCGCGTCGTCCCCGTCACGGCGAAAGGCTATGGCAATGCCCTCATGGGCGGCATTGCGGCCGCCCGGGGGCGCTACATCATCATGGGGGATGCCGACGACAGCTATGACTTCCTCGACCTGAGTCGCTTTCTCGACAAGTTGCGCCAAGGCTACGACCTCGTCATGGGGTGCCGCTTGCCGTGGGGCGGTGGGAGGATCGAGCCGGGCGCCATGCCGTTCCTCCATCGCTGGTGGGGCAATCCCATGTTCACGATCATGGCGCGTCGCTGGTTCGGTGCGCCGATCAACGACGTGTACTGCGGGCTGCGCGGGTTTTCCAAGGCCTTGTACCAACGGTTGAACCTCCGCTGCACGGGGATGGAATTCGCCACGGAGATGATCATCAAAGCCAGCCTGTACCGCGAGAACATTGCCGAGGTCCCGATCACGCTCCATCCGGACGGCCGCACGGCTCATCCGCCTCATTTGAAAACGTATCGTGATGGCTGGCGCACGCTTCGGTTCTTTCTGATGTACAGCCCGCGGTGGTTGTTCGTCATCCCGGGCGCCATCCTGATCCTGCTGGGCCTGCTCGGCTACGCCGTGGCGATGCCAGGGCTCACGATTCGGGGCATGACGTTCGATGCCCATACGCTACTCTTTGCGAGCCTGGCCATCCTATGCGGATACCAATCCGTGCTCTTCGCGATCTTTTCGAAGACCTTTGCCGTGAGCGAAGGGTTGATGCCAGAAGATGTGCGACTCACACAGTTCTACAAGATCATGGATCTGGAGCGCGGGTTGATCCTGTCCTTGAGTGGGTTGGCAATCGGGCTCTTTCTTCTGGGCGTGGCGGTTCACGAGTGGCGGCTCACCGGATATGGGCACTTGGACTACGCCAAGACGATGCGGTTCGTAATCCCAGGCGCGACGCTCACTGCCCTGAGCTTCCAAACGGTCCTATCCAGCTTTTTCGTCAGTATTCTGGGGATGAAACGGCGATGATCGGCCATCCTGCCTTTGCCGACTCTGAATTTGATCAGTACGCTGGCGACTATGACAGCCTTTTGTCGCAAGGCTTGGCCGTATCGGGAGAAGGAAAAGAGTATTTCGCCGAAGGCAGGGTGGCGTGGCTGAAGGATCGGTTGGATGAATGCGGCGTGAAGGCCCGTCGTATCCTGGACTTTGGCTGCGGCACTGGAGATACGGCTGATCGTTTGCAGCGACGGTTTGCCGCCGACTGTGTGATCGGAGTCGACCCGTCAAGCCCCTTGGTTCAACGGGCCGCGCTTCAGTACGGCCGTTCCAATGTCCGCTTCCACGAGCTTCGCGGGTATGTCCCGGCCGAAGAGCGGGACCTCGTCTACTGCAACGGCGTGTTTCATCACATTCCGCCGCGGTCGCGGTCTTCGGTTGCTCGATACATATGGAGCGCCTTGCGGCCCGGTGGCGTCTTTGCGTTTTGGGAAAACAATCCGTGGAATCCGGGTACACGCTATGTCATGAGCAGGATTGCGTTCGATCGAGATGCGGTCACGCTGACGTCGGGTCAGGCGAGGGAACTCCTTCAAGCAACCGGGTTTCACATCCTGAGAACGGACTATCTCTTCGTTTTCCCAAGAGCGCTTCGCGTCCTGCGGAGTCTCGAGGGTCGTCTGTCTCGTTATCCGATTGGGGCTCAGTACCTCGTATTGGCTCGGAAGGCGACGAGGATGGCACACTGTGCGTAGTCCCGCGCTTCCCGCCTATACGCCGAATGTCTCGTCCCGATCCGTCCAATCATCCGGGACGCGCCCCATACTGCATTGGCTCACTACCCACGAAGAATCGATCCGCCGTATCCTTCTCCTCGCCGTGATTTACCTCATACCGGCCATGTGGGTTCTTCAACCGGTCATCATTGACCCGGATATCTGGTGGCACTTGGCAGCGGGACAATGGATGGTGGAGCACGGGCAGCTCCCGGATACGGATCCGTTCTCCGCCTACGGGGAGGGCAAGCCGTGGATCGCCTACAGTTGGCTGTTCGAAATCGGCATCTATGCCTGGTACCGATATGCCGGTGAAGTGGCGATCATTCTTTATACGCTGATCGGTATTTGGGCATTGATGCTCGTCTTGCATCGATTGATCGGCAGACGATGCCCGGAGTTTCTCCCCGGCGTCCTGTTGCTCAGTGTCAGTGTCGTCGCGTTGTCGAAAATGTTCACCCCACGACCCTGGCTGCTGACGATCCTCTTTTTCGCCTTCACGCTCGAGGTCGTGCTGGCCTTACGCGAAGGACAAGAGAGTCGATGGATCTGGTTCCTCCCGTTCGCCTACGTCGTCTGGGCGAATGTGCATATCCAATTCATCTATGGGCTCGGTCTGTTGGGATTGGCCTGCATTGCACCGGTCATAGATCGAGCCATATGCCGGCTGCAGGGACAGGGGCCGACCGCGTGGAGTCGGGCATGCTGGACGAGACTCGTGGGCGTAACGGTCCTCTGTGCGATCGCCACGCTGGCTACGCCCCACCACGCAGAGCTGTATCGGATCATTGTGGAGTTGGCGGCGCAGACAGGCATGTGGGAGTACACCCAGGAAATGCAGGCTCCGCCCTTTCGCAGTGCGGGCGATTGGGCCATGCTCGCGCTGTTTGCCGTGGCGCTGTTCCGGCTGGGCTGGCGGCGCTCACAGTCGAGTTTCGAATGGGGATTGCTCCTCGTTGCCGCGGCCTCGGCTTTTCGAGGTCAACGCGATATCTGGTTTTTGGTGTTGGCCTCGGTGGCGATCATCGTGTCGGAGACGCGTGGCCGTGTGAAACAGCATAAATACTCGCTCTCACGCGGGGCGCTGGCAGCGGCAATCCTTCTGATTTGCGCAGGGACCCTGTCGATCTATTGGCATCGCGACATTTCCACGGGTGAGATTCTACGCAACACAGAAAAGGTCTACCCCATTGAAGCCGCGGCCTTCGTCGAGCACGGGCAATACGGAGGTGCCGTCTTCAATCATTTCAACTGGGGCGGCTATCTGATCTGGCGATTGCCACAACTCAAGGTGTCCATGGACGGCCGGGCCAATGTCCATGGAGATGAGCGGATCAAGCGCGCGTTGTCCACATGGGGCGGGGAGCCGCAATGGAAGGACGATCCCGAGCTCGATGCGGCGGAGATCGTCATCGCAAACAGCCCGTATCCCCTCACATCAATCCTTCGGCTCGATCCCCGTTTCACGGAAATCCATCGGGACGACACGGCGGTCGTGTTTCTCCGCACGCGTTCCGCGACAACGCAGCCGGCAGCCTTTGCCCTCAGACGTGAGACGGAATTCCCCGTGACCGCCCTCGCGTTAGCTCGATAGGCTACGGTTCCTGCCTCCATGAAAAAGACTCATTCACGTTCGCGGTTGTCCCCCTCAATGTGATCGAATCTCGGGCAAACAGGTGAGGCTACGGCACCGCGGTTTCGCCAGTTCCCGTGGAGAGTATTTGCGGCTGCGACGCCGCAGCTCGTGGGTGAACGGCTTACAGCATGCTGCGATGTCAGTGGCTTAGCGAGCAGGCCATCATGGCCGCCACTTTGCAATCTGCCTGACACAATGCGAAACGCTCTGCGGCTGAGATCGACCCGGGTGAAGGAGGTGAGGAATGAATCCGGACGAGCATCGTGAGTGCTTCTGAGCGACTCGCAAGTGGAATGAGCAAAGGACAGTTAACCAACAGAAAGAGGTCAAGCCATGTTGAAAGCGATTCATCGTCTTGTGAAAGAGGAAAAGGGCGCAGCGGCTGTCGAGTATGTCTTATTGGTGGTGTTGATCGGGTTGGTGTTCTGGGTCGGCGCCCAGACGCTGGGAAACACGATGCGCACCATTTTCAATACGACAGCAAGCAATCTGAACACGGCTGCCAGTTGATCGATGTGACTCGAGGTTGTTGGAACGGGGGTGTCTAGTGAGACGGCTCCCGTTCCGACCCCCTCCGGGCGAGGGAGAGAGCTTCCCTCGTTCGTCCAATAGCCAAAATCCGGATTCAATGCGAGTCTAGCATAATTGCAGTGCCGGACAGCCAGGATGGAAAAGGAAAGTGCGGAATCGAATGAATCGACCTTGCCCGATGCCGCGTGTCGTGGGTGGGCGGGTCATAGGCCGGCCTGATCGGCAGAAGCAGCGTTGAGGAGGAACTCATGCAACGGTATCGTCCAATGATCTTTTTTGCTGTGGCCTTCCTGCTCGCCACAGCGACCAGCGTCTTGGTCTTTTCCTGGCTGAAGCAGCAAGCGGCCGGTTTGCCGCAGCCCGTCATGGCAGGGGAGCACAAACTGGTGGCGGTAGCCGCCGCGGATCTCGCCTGGGGAACCAAGCTGACGCCGGAAATGATCAAGCTGGTTGCCTATCCCGACGGCACGGCGCCGGACGGTCATTTCAACACCGCAGATACCTTGAACGGACGGGTGCTTCTCACGGCGGTTCGGCACCAGGAACCGATTATCGACTATAAGCTGGCGCCGGTGGGTAGCATGGGCGGTGTTTCAGGCATTCTGGATCCCGCCAAACGCGCCATGTCCGTCCGAGTCGATGACGTGATTGGCGTGGCAGGGTTCATCAAGCCGAACGACCGGGTAGACGTCATGGTGACGATCGAACCGCCCGGCGGCGGGACCGGCCGAATGGTTACCAAGACGATTCTCGAGCATGTGAAGGTGCTCGCGACAGGGACTGAAATGGTTCGCACCGGTAAAGAAGAAGAGGCGAAACAGGTTCAAGTCGTGACTCTCGAAGTCGATGTCATCGAAGCCGAGAAATTGGCGCTCGCGTCAAATCAGGGACGGCTCCGTTTGGCGCTCCGAAATCCGCTGAACAACGACGACGTGCTGACACATGGAGCGACGATCGGCGGGCTGCTCGCTTCGTACAGGCCCAAAGTCGCGCCAAAGCCGGCCGCGGACGAAGAATTTTCGCGTGATCAGATTGAAGTGATCAAGGGCGGCACGATTCTGAAGGGAAGAAAGGGATAACGGGTCATTGATGAACCACGGGAGGTTGGCCATGCAGTGCAGACTCATGGGGCGAAAAATCCAGGGTATTGTCGGAGGAATCGTGGTCGTGCTGATGACCGATGGCATGGTCCATGCCGACACCTTGACGTATCAGGCGAAGCATTCTTCCGAGGTGCAATTAATGAAGATTCCGACCGGCAAGAGCGCGGTCATCGACGTCCCGGTCCCAATTAAACGGGCCTCATTGGCGAATCCCGATATTGCCGATGCGATCGTACTCACGCCGAAACAAATCTACGTGACCGGCAAGGGCTACGGCATGACGAACCTGACCTTGTGGGGCAAGGACGAGCAAATACTCGCGATATTCGACGTGGAAGTCGGTCTCGATGTGACGCGCTTGAAGGCGCGCCTTAGTTCCCTGCTTCCGGACGAAGACGGGATCCAGGTGACGGCCACGAATGATCATGTGACGCTCACCGGGACGGTATCCAGCACCAATCGCATGTCCCAAGCCACCGCTCTCGCGGAGGCATTCGCGCCAAAGAAAGTCATTAATTTCCTGAAAGTGCATCCAGAAATGAAAGAAGAAGTTCCGCCGTCGGTTGTGGTCGAAGTCATTAAGGGCACCTCGGTGAACCACGTAACGCCCAAGTAATGTGCGTGAGCCAAAACAGGGGAGGAATTGTGAAGATCACGGCGACAGTCAATCCTATGCGGCGACTGGCTTGCTTCATGGTGCTGGTGGCGGGAGTCATTGTCGGTGATCCGGCATGCGGCGTGACGGCGGAGCCTGCGACACCGGCAGCCAACGGCGCCAGCAAGATTCAGCAACTGGAATTGACCGTGGGACGATCGAAGGTGCTCGACGTGCCGACGCCGTTGAAGCGGGCGTCATTGGCCAATCCGGACATCGCGGACACGGTGATCCTGTCTCCGACTCAAATCTACTTGACGGGTAAATCGGTCGGGGTCACGAATCTGACCTTGTGGCAGGACGCGGACAAGATTTCGACCATCATCGATGTGATCGTCACGCCGGATCTCAGCAGGATCAAGGAAGATCTTCATCGTTTGTTCCCGAACGAGCGCGGGATTGCCGTATCGGCGTCGCACGATCGCTTAATGCTCTCCGGTGTGGTGTCGAGCGCCTCGGCCCTGCCGAAAGTCTTGGACATGGCCGAGTCGTATGCACCCAAACGGGTTGTCAATATGCTGGGGGTCGGAGGCGTGCAGCAGGTGATGCTTGAAGTGCGGGTCGCTGAAATGAGTCGCGAGCTGATCCGCCGGCTGGGAATCAATTTCATCATGAACGGCCCCGACCAGTTCGGCATTTCGTTGCTCACCCAACTGGCCACGGTTAGTAATCTGACCCAACTCGGCGGCTCCTTGAGCAACCTCAATGTGGTCTACAGCCAAACAGTGAACGGCCTATTTGGATTCAACACCGGCAGCGTGTCCTGGCAGGGAATCATTGATGCCTTGAAGCAGGAAAACTTAGTGAAAGTGCTCGCCAAACCGACGCTGCTCGCCGTCAGCGGTCAGGAGGCGGCCTTCTTGGCGGGCGGAGAATTCCCCATCCCGGTCCCGCAGGCGTTCGGTGTCGTGACGATTCAATTCAAAAAGTTCGGGGTAGGCCTGTCCTTCACGCCGAATGTGTTGGACGACAAGCACATTGCGATTACGGTGTCACCGGAAGTCTCCGAGCTCGATTTCCAAAACGCGTTACGGTTTCAAGGTTTCACGATCCCGGCGATCACCACGAGACGCGCGGCGACCGCCGTCGAGCTCGCCGACGGGCAGAGCTTCGCGATCGGCGGGCTGTTGCGGGACAACGTGCGGGAGTCAATCAGCAAGTTTCCCTATCTCGGCGATCTGCCGATCTTGGGAGGCTTGTTTAGGAGCGTTCAGTTTCAAAAAAATGAAACCGAGCTCCTCATTATCGTCACGCCTCATCTGGTAAAGCCGATCGACGTCGCGACGCAAAGCTTGCCTACCGACTACTTCGTCGAGCCGAACGACTTTGAACTGTACCTGCTCGGATTTGCCGAGAAGGGTGGGTTCGGCGGCAGGAAGAACCTTCGTAGTCCTGTTACCGATGTGGACAGGCCAAGAATGCTCGGCACGGTCAAACGGTTCGACGGGGCCTTTGGACACGTGATTCCCGAGCGAACGACTGAATAACTGATCTTCACAGAGAGGAGAGTGAGTATGACGAGCCTTCAATCAGGCGTCATGGTGATCGGGATGGTGCTGCTCGGTACTGGCTGTGCCCCGACCCAGCTGGGAGACAACTACAGCGCCGCCTATTACACGATGATCGAAGCGCAGGTCCTTGACCCTTCAGCTGGGCGGACGCAGGATCCTGTCCACGGCATGGAAGGAAAGGCCGCGATGAATTCGGTTGAGCAGTATCGGAAAACTTTCGAGCAACGGAATGCGAACTTTGACAAATCCATGGTTTCGAGCGGAGTAAGAACGAACTAAGGAGCACGAAGTGACGGCGAGGAGAAGAGCGTTGGATCAACGGGGGGCTGCCGCGCTTGAATTCGCCATTCTTCTTCCCTTGTTCATTATGTTTGTGTGGGGAGCGATTGAGTTCGGCTTGGCGTACTACACCCAGGAAGTCTTGACGAACGCCACGAGAGAGGGCGCCCGAGCCGGGATCGTGCAAGCGATACCCAAGCCGACGATCGCTCAGATTCAGGGCGTCGTGTCGTCTTATGTGCAAGCCGCTGGTCTTCCGACCGGCGGCCTCACGACCGCGGTAACTGGGGCGGGCGGTGCGTTCCCGGCGCCGCTCACGGTCACGTCGACATATCCGTACAGCTTTCGCATCATCTCGATGATCACGGCAGGATCGGTTCCCAATTCCATCACCCTCAGGGCCTCGACGGTGATGAGGAACGAATGAATACGCACTCTTCATATAGGAGTTCATCGTTCTACGACGAGCGGGGAGTCTACGCGCCTTTAATGGCCGGCTCGCTCATGATGTTTCTGGCCATCCTCGGCTTGTCCATCGATATCGGACAAGCCTTGGTGGCGAAGAACGAATTGCACGACACGGCCGATGCCGCGGCGCTGGCCGGAACGCGCCAACTTGCGACGATCTATGAGGCGATGCCGACGGCTGCGCAGGCGACCTACACGCTGTCCACGACAGATGCTGCAGCGATTAAAGCGATGGTGATTGCGGTTGGGAGCCAGAACGCCGCCAGGGGAACGGCGGTGGAAATATTACCGGGAGATATACAGATTGGAGCGTGGGACACGACCACGAGAACTTTCACCCCAGGGACGGTGACTCCCAATGCCGTTCGGGTGCAGACAAGACGGGATCCATCCGTCGGTGCAGGAGGTATCTCGACTTACATCGCGAGGGTCTTCAACGTCAGTACATTGAACGTCAGCGCCTTTGCCACGGCGGCCCTCACCGGCCCGGCTGTGACGCCTCCCGGCGATTTGGATACACCGTTCGGGATTTCGTCGTTCAGATTTAGCACGCCCTATTGCAATCAACCCGTGACATTTTATCCCTCGAACGATCCGACATCCTGCGCCGGGTGGCACACGTATTTTACGAGTCCCCCGAATGCCAACACGTTGAGAAACATCATTGATACGCAACTCATTCCCAATCCGCCGACGTCTCCAGGCACGGCAGTCGGAGACGATCTCAATTTCATCGGAGGAAACGTGGCGAGCGCCCTTCCCAACTTGTACAACCTCTACGTCACGAAGCGCGATCCGAGCACCGGAATTTGGACCGCCTTGGTGCCGGTGTATCAGTCGAACGACTGTTCAAACCCCAACACGGCATTGCCGATCGTCGGCTATGCCACGATGCAGATCACGACGGTGCTGGCGCCCCCGGCGGGGCAGCTCGTTCAGGGAACAGTTGCGTGCAATGTCGTGGACGGCGGTCGGGGTGGTGGCGGCAACTACGGAACTTTGGGAACGATTCCCGGCCTGGTCCAATAATCTCAAGCCGAAGGGGAGTCAGGTATGGCGAATTTTGTCACGGTGTCCCTGGAGTGTCGGACGGAGGAGGTGCGAGCGGCTTTTAAGGAAGCATTCACCAACCATCGCGAATTCGTACCGAAGCCGAATCGAGTATCAGGTATGCCGGACTTGCTGGTGCTTGAACTGGACGAGCACAATCCGACAAGAACCATCAGCGAGGTGCGGGCCATCGTCCATAGTGCGGCTAAAACAGAAGTCGTCTTGACGTCGAAGCGCACCGATCCTCAAATCATGTTGGAGGTCATGCGCTTGGGGGTGAAGGAGTTTTTGCCTCAACCCCTGCAACCCAAGGATGTCGAAGAGGCGCTCGTCCGATTCAAAACGCGGTTTGCCGCCCAAAACCAAAATGCCAACCTGCATCTCGGCGCTGTCGTGGCCGTCATGGGTGGGAAAGCCGGCGTGGGAACCAGCACCGTTGCCGAGAACCTAGCGGTGGCGCTTCAGCAGAACAGCAAGGCGAACAGCCAGACGGTTCTCGTCGACCTGAATCTCGGGACCAACGATTTGACGCTGTATTTGGATCTCGCCACACCGCAAGGCTGGCATGATTTGTCCCAGGACATTTCTCGTCTGGATCCCGCCATGCTGCAGGGCGTCCTCGCCAAGCATTCCTCGGGAGTCCACCTGCTCGGTCCAGGAGGAGACGGCATGGACGACACGCTGGCTCCCGGGTGCGTGCTCTATACAATCGATCTCCTGCGGTCGATGTTCGATTACGTCGTGGTTGATTGCGGTGCGAGGATGACGGCTCCCGTCGAAGAGTGCCTCGAATTGGTCAGTCAGGTCTCTCTCGTCACGAACTTGTCGGTGCCCTCGGTCCGCCACTCGAAAGGCATTATCGAACGGATACAGGACCGGCTCGGTGTCGGCGTCCCGATCAGCTTGGTGGTAAACCGGTATCGAACCCGCGATGCGGCGTTGCTGAAGCAGTCGGAGGAGCTGTTGCGTATGAAAGCGGCCTGGCTCGTCCCGAACGATTATGAGTTGGTCAGTGGGTCGTTGGACCAAGGGACATCGTTCTTGCAGCAATCGCCCCGCGCGGAGATCAGCCAAAGCTACACGAAGCGAGCGGCGGATTTTGCGAAGGAATGGACGCAAAAGAAAAAGGGCGCCTATGGGGTCACGTCGTCGGATAAGTCAGACTCGATCCTCGGCCGAATCTGGACAACTATGACCAACGGAGTACGGGTGAAGGCCGGTCTTGCGTGACGCGACTGAAGTCATAACCACACGAGGAATGAAGATCATGCTAACTGCGAAGACACCGGGAAGAATCGAACAGCGCAACGGCTTCCAGGAATTGAAGTCCCGCATTCATCAACGGGTCATCGAACTGCTGGATATGAATACCGTCACGTCGATGGAGGAGCA
>DASTSI010000302.1:0-21694 GCA_035760745.1 Nitrospira sp.
GAACCTTGGAAGCCGATGGCAACAGATTTACAGTCTGCCCCCTTTGGCCACTTGGGTACCTGCCCGAAACAGGCGTTCTGCCAACTCAACGTCGCGGTCATTCACCCGAATCACTCGAGATCTCCGTGAGCAAAAAGAAGAGTAGGCTGGTCCACGCACAGCTCCCCCCTCCTTCGAAAAGGATACAAATAGAGCTGCGGACCCAGCCTTGTTCAAGAAACGCTCGATTCTATTGATCGAGTGTCTCGAAGTCAAGAGCCTTGAACGGGTACAAGCGAAAATCTTCCGCCGGCTCGATAAGAAACCTCTCATCTTCGATACGGATCAGTCTGCTATCCTATCGGATGAATAGGTTCGACGTCGAAATCGGGTCATGGATGCCTTACGAGCAGGTGGGATCATGGTGCGGACTCGGCGGAAGATGCGAAATGACTTTCGCGGCTTGTTCAGAAAAATCGGCGGGGTAGCCCAGCGCGTCGCTCATGAGGCGTCGAGCTTCCTCCTGTGATAACCGTGACTCCGGAGCAAGAAATCTCTTTCGCGTCACGGCCCGCTCTTCCGGATTTTCAGGCTCGTAGTATCCCCGGAGCTTCCCTTCATGATCCGCCTCTTTGAGACGCCCCAACCAAGCCTCCCGCGCCTTGCCCTGCTTCACAATTGATTTCCCCGTCGCCTGCATCGATTCCAATTGACTCCACACCGCCCATCCGACGAAGACCGCCCAAGCCTCGTTCAAGGCCTCCCAGGACTCCCGATCGGTGAGATACCGTTCTTCCGTTTCGGCCTTACGCTGAACCACAGGAGTGATCAAGACGGCGCTATAGCGACAGCGCTGCTGCGCTTTTGCAAAGGACAAGAGTGAAGCGGGTTCGCCGTCGCGGGAAGCGAGATAATCCATGTAGGCATGGAAGAGCTCGTGATACAGGGTCTCGATCTCCGAATGGGTCAACCGCTTCAGCGGCCGCAACGTCCCGCCCGCGGCATTGAAGGACAACGTCCGGTTCAAGACCATGCGGTGCTCCTCCAAGTGATACTCTGCGGCGAAGGCTTGCAGGTCATCGAACTCGAAGGTGACGAAGTCCGAAGGTACCGCCTTCAAAAACTTCACCGGCAGACCGAGTTGTTGCGCTTCGGCCACCACTTGTCGCCAGATGTGCGCCGACGACGTGCCCGGGGTGCCGGCCAGGGCGGGTACGCACCACCAGGCCGCGCAGATCACGGACGACAAGAGCACCATGCCGAGTGAACGGGTCATAGGCAGAGCCTGAAGAAACGTCAGTAGGAATCGTCGCGATACCGGCGCCAATCCGCCTGGCTGCCTTCTTCCACCAAAGCCAGTTGATCGAACATGGCCGGGGAGACGTGATCGAGGAATCTGGTCGGTTTCGACAGCAGCATGCCACTGCCCTTATCGAAGACATTGATCGGGTACGTCAGATAGAGGTACCGTTTCGCCCGCGTCACCGCCACGTAAAATAGGCGCCGCTCCTCCTCCAATTCCTCATCGGTAACGAAGGAATAGACCGACGGAAACTTGCCGTCCACGACCCAAATCACGAAGACGCATTGCCACTCCAATCCCTTGGCCGAATGGATCGTCGACAATACCATTCGTTCGTCGTCACGATCCGGGGCCTCCACGTCGGTCGCGCTCCCTTCGGGCGGTTCGAGCGCGAGATCGGCGAGAAACTGACCGACGTCAGGATAGTTCTCGGCGATCGTGTGCAGATGGTCCAAATCTCTGGTGCGCTTAGGATAGTCGTCGTAGTGCTCCTTCAATATCGGAAGATAATACTCATACAGGTGGCTCACCTGTGCCGCGGTACTCAATTCATTCGATTCGGCCAAGGTTTCCAGCGCCTGCGCCAAATTCTTGAGCGCCTGACTCGTGCGGCCGCTTGTCTCTCGCAAGGCTTGATAGGGCTTCTCTGCCTTCACCAGCGACGCCAGGAGATCCTGGGCCTTTTTGGGTCCCACCCCTTCCACGAGCATCAGTACCCGATGCCAACTCACGGCGTCCAATGGGTTTGCCACCACGCGAAGATGCGCGAGAAGATCCTTCACGTGCGCCGTCTCGATGAATTTCACACCACCCCGCTTGAGAAAAGGCAGGCCCCGGCGAGACAGTTCGATTTCGAGATCAAAGGAGTGGAAGCTCGAGCGAAAGAGCACGGCGATTTCGTCGAGCGGCACGCCCTCCTCCCGAAGTTCGAGGATCTTTTGGGCGACGAATCGCGACTGCGCATTTTCTCCCGCTGCTTCGGCCAGCGTCGGCAACGGCCCGTCCAGCTTCCGCGTAAATAGATGCTTGGTGTACTTTTCGGCCGCCTCTTCGATGATACGGTTCGCCAGGTTCAAAATGGGCTGGGTACTCCGATAGTTCTCCTCAAGCTTATAAATGACCGTGCCGGGAAAGAGCGCGGGAAATTCCATGATGTTCTTGAATGTGGCGCCGCGAAAGGCATAGATCGACTGGCTGTCGTCGCCCACGACCATGACGTTCTGATGCGTCGCAGCGAGATTCCGGATCACGTCGGCTTGCAGACGATTCGTATCCTGGTACTCGTCGACGAGGATATAGCGGTAGAGTCGCGAAATGGCCTGCCGCGACTGGGAATCCTCCGTCAACAACCGCCTGAGGAGGACGAGGAGATCGTCGTAGTCGACCAGTTGCCGCTGGCGCTTCGCAGCTTGATACCCTTTCTGCAACTGAGCCAGCGCGTCGAGATGATCGGCAAAGTGGCTGAACTCCTCGATGACGATCTCGTCCAGACTGCGGAGCGTGTTTTCGGCCTTACTGAAGATCTCGGCAACCGTCCCTTTTCTCGGAAACCGCTTGTCCTTCTCGTTCAACCCCATCTGGGACCGGACGAGCGCAATCAGGTCTTCGGCGTCGCCCCGGTCGAGAATCGTAAAGCTCGGTTCCACGCCGATGCCACGGCCGTACCGCCGCAGCAACATGTTCGCAACCGAATGGAACGTCCCGCCGCACACGCGTTCACTGCGCGCCCCGATCAACTGTCCGGCGCGCTCCAGCATCTCCTGCGCCGATTTCCTCGTGAACGTCAGTAGCAGAATATTCGCGGGGTCCACGCCTGAATCGATGAGGTACGCCACGCGGTAGATCAACGTCCGCGTCTTGCCGCTTCCGGCTCCTGCGATCACGAGCGACGGCCCGTCGGGGGCCGTGACGGCAGCCAACTGTTGCGGATTCAACGCGGCGGCGTAATCGATGGACAGCGACCGCGGAGCGGCGTCGTCCGTCGTCTTTTTCAAAATGTACGGCGTGATGTTGCGGGTCATGAGAGGGAGTGAGCGGTTACTGTGTATAACATTCTAGAGCCAAGGTTTCAACGCGATTGCTCGGCGCAGGATATGGCGCTTCGCCGCCCCTTGGAGGCCCAGACCGTCTCGGATATAATGGCCCACGCTCACAGAGGAAGGATTGTAACGTTATGGCCTCGGCAAACCAGCCCTACAGCCAGCAGCAACGGTCGCTAGCCGAGTTGATGCTCGCCGTCGCCGGTGAATCCGTCACCGTGATGAAAAAGAACGCGCCCGAGCAGGCCCTGAAACTCAAACGCCAGGACGAATGGGCGATGTATCTCGAGTTTTTGAAGATCATGTTCAACTTGACGGATCGACTCTCCGCCTTTCACGTCCCCCTCAAAGACCAGCCGGAATTCATGAACGGACTGGAAGACGCCGTCACGGCTCAACTCAAAACCGTACTGGAGCCGGCCTTCGGATCCGGCGTGGATCAATCCGAGATCATGCACACGATCGGCGGCACCGTCGCGGAGAGCCGGCAACTGTACGATCGCTTTCGGTTTTCCATCAATGAGGACAGCAAGCCCAAGAACGAGATGTTCGAAACCTTCGGCGGCCGCGTTGCGGAATTGCTGGGAATCGCCGGAAACCCGCAAATCACGTCGAGCGCGACGCTGTGTGCGAGCGCGGCGATTCCCGCAAT
The DNA here is from genome assembly GCA_035760745.1 of Nitrospira sp. Lineage (GTDB taxonomy): Bacteria > Nitrospirota > Nitrospiria > Nitrospirales > Nitrospiraceae > Nitrospira_C. Next base: position 3,974 of record DASTSI010000302.1, read on the forward strand.
CACCGCGATCCTGCGGGGTGACGCACCGCCGAACGCGCCCCCCGCGGAGCCGACGAGCGCCGCCGCGCCGGAGAGCTCGTCTCCCCCAAAAAATCACACGGGCAACGAAATTAAACTGATCAGCGTCATGTCGACGGCGCAGGGAGAAGAAGTGGAGACTCGGTGGGGCCTCCATCCCCGTTTTCGCCAGGATCTCACCAAAGAAGAAATGCAGCAGCTCACCAAGCTGATGAACCGAGTTGCGAAAATTCTTGGCGAACGCTACGCCACCGTGGCATTCTCTAGCGATTGGACGTCCTGGCATCAAGCCGGTCACGCCTGATCTCATTGCACGGGATGCTGTCCGATCCCGTCACACCGACGTCGACTCCCCTTTGAAAAGGAGATGCAGTGGATATCGTGAATCAACCTTCGGGATCCCGGCCGTCCTTGCCTCCGAACATCGCGCGATTGGATGAACTGTCGCAAAATCTCTGGTGGAGCTGGACGTTGGAAGCCCGCCAGCTCTTTGAAACGATCGATCCCACGCTCTGGTTCCTGACCCATCATAACCCGGTCAAACTTCTCGCAGACGTCAAGCCCGAACGCTTGGCGCGGCTCGCTGAAGATCCCTCCTATCTGCGGCAGTATTCCGCCGTGATGAAGCTGTTCGACGAATACCGGGCCAACGGGAAGAGCTGGTTCAGCACGCAACACGCGGACTCCACCAAGAACACGATCGCCTATTTCTCGGCGGAATTCGGCTTACACACGTCGATTCCAATCTACAGTGGCGGGCTCGGGATCCTCGCCGGAGATCACTGTAAGGAAGCCAGCGATCTTGGCGTTCCCTTAGTCGGCATCGGGTTCATGTACCCCCAAGGATATTTTCGGCAGCGCATCACCCCTGAGGGCTGGCAGGAAGCCGCCTATGCGCCGTTCAACCGCGAAGAGTCGCCGATTCACCAAGCTTTGACGCCTTCAGGCGAAGCGTGCCGAATCACCGTGGAGATGGGAGGGCGCACCGTCGCGGCCGTGGTGTGGAAGGTGCTGGTCGGCCGTGTCCCTCTGTACTTGATCGACACTGACGTACCGGAGAATACCCCCGAGAATCGCGCCCTCTCTGCGCGGCTCTACGGCGGAGATCAGGAAATGCGGCTCTGCCAGGAAATCCTGTTGGGCATCGGGGGCGTGCGCGTGTTGAGGACACTCGGCATCGTGCCCTCCGTCTGGCATGCGAACGAGGGGCACTCCGCCTTTCTGACTCTGGAACGGCTGCGGGAGTTGATGCAAAAGGGCGTCTCCCACGCGGAAGCGAGCGAGTTGGTCCGGCACAGCACCGTCTTCACGACACACACTCCGGTTCCCGCGGGCCATGATGTCTTTCCCCATCATTTGATGGATCGATACTTCGCCGGATTTTGGGATCAAATCGGGTTGTCGAGGGACGAATTTCTCCGGCTGGGAGAGACGCCCGAATCCCGGGGGCAGGGCTTCAACATGACGGCGCTCGTGATGAGATTGTCCGCACACGTCAATGCCGTCAGCCGTGAGCATGGGCGCGTGACCCGGGAGATGTGGCAGCATTTCTGGCCGGGGCTTCCCGTCGAACAAGTTCCCATTCGCAGCGTCACGAACGGCATTCACGCGCCGACATGGATTGCGCCGGAGCTTCACAAATTGTACAGCCGCTCGCTCAGCCCGTCCTGGGCGGAGTCATGCGATGAACCCGCTATGTGGCAGCGGGTCGGGGACATTCCCGACGATCAACTCTGGGCCGTCCGGCAAACGATGAAGCGAAAGCTGATGGCATTTATCCGGGAGCGGGCTCGGAACGCCTGGGTGTACGGTCATTTGCAAGCGTCCCAAGTGCTGGCTCGGGGCACCTTGCTCGATCCCGAAGCGTTGACGATCGGCTTTGCCAGACGATTCGCCACCTACAAGCGCGCCACCCTGTTGTTCCGTGATTTGGAACGTTTGAAGCGCCTGCTTCAGGATCGCTGGCGCCCTGTGCAGCTGATTTTTGCCGGCAAGGCGCATCCGGCGGACGAGCCTGGGCGCTACTTCATTCATGAAGTCATGAGCTTCTGTCAGGACCACAAATTGGGCGGACAGATTGCCTTCCTCGAAGACTACGACATGCATATGGCGAAGTTCCTCGTGCAAGGCGTCGACATCTGGCTCAATACGCCGCGATTTCCGATGGAGGCCAGCGGCACGAGCGGCATGAAGGCGGCCCTGAACGGAGCGCTCCATTTCAGCGTACTCGACGGATGGTGGCAGGAGGGCTACAACGGTGCCAACGGCTGGGCCATCCAACCGTTGATCGGCAACCCGGACGTGCAGGCTCAGGATCAGCACGACGCCGAACAACTCTACGGTTTGCTCGAACACGAAGTCGTCCCGCTGTACTATCAGCGGGATCTCGACGGGATTCCCCGCGGATGGTTGCAGTTGGTCAAAGAGAGCATTCGCACGGTTGCCCCGACCTTTTGCACGAAGCGGATGGTCAAAGACTACGTGGAATTGCTGTACACGCCGGCAATGGCCAAGACCGTCAGCATATGGTAGCGGCGGACCGCCGCCGCCCCACTCGACACTCGCTCAGCTTCGGTGTTATCTGTGGTTCTATGTTCCCGATTCTCTGGTGGGTCGTGTTGTGCCTGACCCCGCCTGTCTTCGCTGCTTCTTCCACCGTTGGATCAAACGTCTCCGAGCTGGAACGTGACGCCGCCTCCGCCTTTCAGCGTGCCGAGTACGACCGAGTCCTGAAGGACTGGCAGTCGTTGCCCGCCGAGGCGACGCCTTCGAAATCATTTCTCCGTCTGGCTCTTCAGAGCCAGTTGAAGCTGGGACATGCCGAAGAAGCGCTCGCGCTGTACGACCGGCTGGTTCCTCGTGAGCAGCAGGAGGACCGCGCGCTCCTCCGAGCTCTCGCGCTCGGCATGATCACGTCCCATGTGCGCGACCCTCAGGAACATATTCGGATAGCCGCCTATTCCGTGCTGGCAGACCTCGGCATACCGGAGACAGAATCCATCCTCGAGGACGGACTTTTGGACTCCTCACCGGTCGTGCGCGGCCGCGCGCTGGAAGGATTGGGCCATGCCGGCCTGGGAGCCAAGTCGGGAGCAGCGCGTCGCGCGTTGCTCGATGACATGGCCGCTGTCCGCATCGCGGCAATCAACGTCCTCAGCGAGGCAAAGGTGGCGGACATCGTACCGCGGCTCATCGAAGTGGCCCGGACGGAGGACGGACCGGAAGGCGTCTTTGCCTATGCGGGACTCTATCGGCTTGGAAAGGACGATATGCTGGCGGACATCACCGGTGCCGCAACACTGCCCGACCCGGAAACGCGGATGGCGGCGCTCGGCGTGTTAGGACAATTGAAGCGGCCGTCCACGCTCGCCGTTCTCGCCCAGGGTGTGTACGATCCCGAGCCCTCGGTCCGCGCGTTTGCGGCGGGCGCCTTGGGGGCATTCGGGCAACCTGGCGCCGCGGCGCCCTTGACGCATGCGCTCGGGGACGAGCATGCCCGAGTCCGGGGGGCGGCCGCGGCCAGCCTCGGGCGCCTCGGCATCAAAGACAATCGCCCGTTGCTCCAGGCGCTGACGCGCGATGCGTCCATGCAGGTCCGCGCTCAGGCCGTCGAGGGCTTGTTGCGGCTCGGCGATTCGACCGCACTGCTCCTCGCAGCCGACTTGGCCCGCCATCCTGATCCCTCCGTTCGGGCCGCCGCGGCGCAGGCGCTGAGTGCTTCACCGGATAAGGAAGCCGTCGCGATTCTCCAGACGCTCCTTCAGGATCAGCAGCCCCAGCCCCGTTTATTTGCGGCGAAGGCGCTGGGCAAGACGCCGCAATCCGTGCTTCCCCTCCTCAAGAAAGCTTTGCACGATTCCGATACCGCAGTCCGCGTGACGGCGGCTGGGAGCCTGCTCCAACACCTTGACCGCTCGGCCAAGCCGGCCAGTCGCGGACGGAAAGGATAGGCGATGTGGAAGCTTTTCGGGGTATTGCTGCTTGCCGTGATGACATTCGGACTGGGGTTCTACTTCGGTCAGCGTCCAGCCGGGACGTTACAGGACGTGATGGCCGGTCTCCCGAAGTCCGTGAAGGAGATGTCTCGGAGCGTGCTGGATACGACCATGGGCATCGAGCAGGACCTGCGCCGCCGGCAAGCACTCCTTGAGACGAAGTCCAAGCTCGTGCAGTGCCGCTCTGAACTGCTGGACAAGAATTTCGGGGAGGCCGCGAAGCAGCTCGCCGAGGGCGTGGCGGAGTTGGAGCAGGCGGTCAAAGGCCCCAAGCCGGATGCCTCGACTCAACCGGTCCGAACCCTCATCGGCACATTGCAGGAATTGCGGCTGGAGTTGTCGATGGGAAAATCGATCCCGATGAAGAGACTTTCCGAACTACAACAGGAAATCGACCGTCAGCTCAACAAGTAACGCATTCCGCTAGTTGGTCGATGCCGAGGCAGCCGGGTGCTTCTTCCATTTGGCGAGGATGCGCTCGACACGCATGCGCACGACCATATCGGAGTCCTTCATGAGCGGCTTGATCGCTTCCCGACCCCGCTCATCCCCGATGGCCTCAAGGGCCGCCGCGGCGGTCAATCGGGTGAACCAATCCTTGTCGCTCAGCATCTCGATCAGCGGGTCGATCGCCTCGCCGTGCTTGATACGGCCCAACGCCAGAACCGCCTGCTTGCGGACCAGTTCATCCTTGTCCTTCAGCGCGGCCACCAGTCTCGGCAACGCAGGCTCCCCGAGCTCGACCAGAGCATTGGTTGCATCGTCTTTGAACTCATCGTTGTGAAGCTGCTGCATAAGCGGGTCGAGAACCCGTTCATCTCGGATCTTGCCCAAAGCCGCAATCGCGTACTTTCGCACATCCCAATCACGCAGCAGCTTAATCAACATGTCGACGGCCGGGGAGCCGACCTGACCCAGCGCGTCGATCGCGACTTCCCTCACCTGCCAGTCGCCATCGTACAAGGCCCTGCACAGCGGCTCGACACACCGCTCATCACCCATTTCGCCCAGCGTGATCGCGGCCTCGCGCCGAACCACCCAGTCCGGATCCTTGAGGAGATCGATCTGGATATCGATCTCATCTTTGACCTTCTCCTCCTCGAGCACAAGCTGCTCGGCCGACCCGGCCGGCAATTCTTCCTTCGGCGGTTCCGCGGTGAGCTCGGCCGAGATCCGATCGGTCAGTTCTTCAGCCGCCGGCTCAGATCCTGCTTCCCATGGGTGCTGTTCATCCTGCTGGTTGTGTTCCGTGGATTCCATGATGTTCCTTGCCGCCCTATCCGTTGAAGCGTGATTTTATCCTGCAGCCGGTGCAGCTGCGGCACTGCCCGCCGCATGTCGTTTGCGGAGCGCCAATGCCCGTCGTTTTCGCTGCTCTCGCTTCAGGCGTTTCCGGAGTGATCGGAGCGACCCATCCCCTTCGGGGTTCGTGTGGTTCTTCAGGCGCTCACCGATCTTCTTCTTCAGCCTTGATTCATCAGATTGCGTCGCGTTTTTCGCCATCGACTTTCCGCCTCCCATTTTCGTCCTGCATCGCGCATACCGCAGTGACAGATCGATCAGTGTAGAGGACACCTTCCGGTAGTGTCAACCGCGTGAGTCTCGATCAGCCGACGATGAGCCCGGCCGGCTCGCCATGCGGCATGTGCTCCGCCGCCACCATCGCTGGCACCCGCCAGGTTCGGCGATGCAGCCACAGATCGCTCGGCAATGACCGGAAGGGCAGATCGAAGACGGGTGCGCGCCGTGGTTCCCCAGACGCGGCTTGCAAGATTCTGACATGCGGAAGCGCGGCAAGAACTTCGGACGGAAGCAGGGCATCCGGACGGCGCTCACCGACGATTTCGACCTGGACCGGCGCAAGTCCGCTCTCTTCTATGCCAAGCCGAACGGCTGCGGCATGAGAGAGGTCGAGGATACGCCCCTTGACGTAGGGCCCGCGATCCGTGATCTTGAGAAAAAGAAATCTGCCGTTATTCAGGTTCACGACCCGGACGATGCTGCCGAGCGGAAAGGTCCGATGGGCGGCCGTCAGTCCCTCCATATCGTAGATCGTTCCATCAGCCGCCTGCCTTCCATGAAATGGCTGTCCATACCAGGAGGCGATCCCCCTGTCTTTCATGCCCACATCGAATTGAGCATCGCCCTTGGGAACCCAGGCGCAGGCGCTGACCGACAGTCCCCCAGCCAGGGCCATGGCCATCGCCAAGGTGCTTTTCATCGCCATATGGTGGGTCATCTCAACTCCTATACTCCGGGTTGAACCGACGACCGTCTGTCAGAGTCCCACGGTAAGGTCGATCGGTCGGTCATACAATACCGAGAGCGTAGGTCCCACTTCCCTACTTTAGTTGGGAACACCGAGGACCACGTCGGAAGTCGGCTCTTCAGCCCGATGTTCCCCTTGCTATACATAGAAGCTCGGTGCTGGTTATTCAAGCCCGTACTTGGATCGTCCTGGCAAACAGCCCGCCTTCCGCCTTCACGTATGTCAACCAGACCGTCTCGCCGATCTTGATCGTATGAAGGGCAACGCGCTTTTGCCCCCTCAAGATTTTCGTCTCGGCGGTCACCGTAGCCCCGACCGTCATATGGTTCTTGGGTGTAATGGGGGTTTTGACGACGATGATAGGAGGAGTTTGGTTGAGCGTGACCGCGATCACCGTTCCTTTCACTTTGTACGTGCGGCCGGTACCGGCTTCGGCGGGAGACAAGGAGCCGCAGGAAAGCAGGATGCCAACGGCCAGAATGGTGAGTACCTTTCGCACCGGAGAGATCCTCGGTTCCTTTGAACAAACCGGTTGGCGAGACAAAACGGGAGGCGACTTTAGCAGGAAAGTTTTCAGCCTGTAAAGCCAACGCCCGGGCCTGCGCGATATTGACTGCCTGCGATCCGCTGAGTAAGATGCACGCGGGCTTGGGATCGAATGCCGGTGGTCAGTCCCTCCTGGTTTTTCTTCAAACTACATGCACACACCAGGCATGCCTGCTCGGGTCTTGAGTCGGTATGATTGACGTTAAACAAGTCACCAAACGGTACGGCCTGCACACCGCGATCGACCGCGTCACTTTTTCCGTCGCCAAAGGGGAAGTCCTTGCCTTTTTGGGACCGAACGGTGCCGGGAAGACGACGACAATGCGGATCCTGACCTGTTTCATGCCGGCGACCGAGGGCTCCGCCCGAGTCGCGGGTTACGACTGCGCCGATCAACCGCTCGAAGTCAAACGCCGAATCGGCTATCTCCCCGAAACGCCGCCGGTGTACCAGGAATTGACCGTTTCCGAATATCTTCATTTCGTCGGGCGGCTTCGAGGCCTCACATCGTCCGCACTCTCATCCGCGATAGACCGGGAAGTGGAACGGCTTGGTCTTGGCCCGGTCAGGCATCGGCTCATTGGCAACCTATCCCGCGGCTTTCGCCAACGCGTCGGATTAGCCCAGGCTCTCCTTCACGATCCTCCGGTCCTCATCCTCGACGAACCGACGGTGGGACTAGACCCGAAGCAAATCATCGAGATCCGGGAGCTGATCAAGAGCCTGGCCGGCTCGCATTCCGTCATCCTGAGTACGCACATTCTTCCGGAGGCGACGGCCGTTTGTCAGCGGGTGGTGATCATCAGCGGAGGGCGCATCGTGGCCGAGGATACCCCCGATCAATTGTCCGCCCGTTTGCGCCACTCTGAAAAGATTTCCCTTACCGTGAAACGCCCGCCGGCCGATGCCGCCGATTGGTTGCGGCAGGTAGCCGGCGTCCAGCAAGTCTCCGAGCAGGCGGCGGCCGGCAGTTTTTTGATCGAGGCGGAGTTGGGCCGCGACATTCGAGAAGAGCTGGCCCGGCTCGTCGTATCCAAGGACTGGGGACTGACGGAACTGAGATCGATCTCCATGAGTTTGGAAGATGTCTTCTTGCAACTGACGAGGCATGAGGAAGGGATGCTCCAGAGCGATGCCGGCGGGGCGGCGCTCGCCGGGGCTGGAGGATCGTTGGAGGAGCCGTCGTGACGCCGGTCCAAGCGTTAATCGCCAAGGAGTTGCGGTCCTATTTCGTTTCACCGGTGGTGTATGTGGTTGGAGCGGTCTTTCTGCTCATTGTCGGCCTGCTCGCCTATCTCTACATCGTGTTTGCCGGCGCTCAGGCAATTCAACTCATGCAGATGCAGGGGCAGGCGCAGATCAACCTCAACGATTTGGTGTTCCGGAATCTGTTCGCGAGCGAACGGTTCGTGCTGCTGATCGTCCTGCCCATCCTGACGATGCGCCTGTTCGCCGAGGAGAAGAAGCTTCGGACGTTCGAGTTCCTCCTGACTTCACCAATCGGGCTCAACGAGATCGTGGCGGGGAAATTCGTCAGCGTGTTCCTGATCTTTCTCGCCCTCCTCGGATTGACGGCCTTGATTCCGCTTACGCTGACGCTCTTCAGTGACTTCGACTGGTATCCCATCCTCACCGGTTATTTGGGTCTCGTGCTGCTCGGAGCGCTGTTTCTGTCGGTGGGAGTCCTCGCCTCGGCGCTGACTGAGAACCAAATCGTCGCGGCTTTCGTGAGCTTCGGGGCCTTGCTCTTCCTCTGGCTGCTCGCCGGACTTGGCTCGTTGCTCGGTGACACGGCCGCCGGACAGGTGGTGTCGTATATTTCGTTTATGGAGCATTACGACCATCTGGTCCGAGGGCTAATCGATACCAAAGACCTGGTGTATTTCGGCAGCGCCTTGCTGCTCATGCTCTTTCTCGCGCACCGGGTCGTCGACTCGGCACGGTGGAAATGAATCTCAGAACGGTTCCTCTCGGGATAGCGGGTGCCGCGCTGGCCGTCGCGGGAGTCATTGCGTACAGCCTGGCGCCCGACAGGCTGTGGATCGCAACGACCGCCGAAGGCTTGGCGCTGCTCTGCCTCATCGTTTTCTTCATCGTCCATTTCGAAACCTTCAAAGCATTTTCGGCCCGCCGCTCCACGAGGATGGGCGCCAACAGCTTGCTGATGGTTCTGCTGTTCCTCGGCATCCTGGGGATCGTCAATTTCTTGGGCACCCGGCACTCAGTGCGCTGGGACTTTTCCGAGAACCAGAACTTTTCGTTGGCGCCCGAAACGCACCGGGTCATCCGCAATCTCCCTCGCGAGGTCAAAATTACCGTGTTCACCCGCGAGAAGGACCCCGGCTACCAATCGTACAAAGAACGGCTCGACAGCTATCAGCAGGCGAGTTCTAAGATTTCGGTCGAATTCATCGACCCCGAGCGCCAGCCCAAAATCGCGCAGACCTACGGCATCACACGGAGCGACACCGCGATTTTCGAGAGCGGCGCGCAAACCATCCGGGTGACCAATCCCTCGGAGGCCGAGTTGACCGGTGCCCTGATCCGGGTTTCAAAAGACGACAAAAAGCGCATCCTCTTTCTTGAAGGCCATGGAGAACCGAGCCTCGACAATCGGGAGCGCACCGGCCTCTCTCTGGCCCGTGAGATCCTCAACAAACAAGGATACGAAGTCGGCACCATCAGCTTGCTGACGCAGAGCGCCGTGCCGGACAACACCGCCATCCTGGTGGCCGCCGGACCGCGCAAACCCATCACAACCGAGGAATTGGATCGCATCTATGACTACGTGCAAAAGGGCGGACATCTCTTCCTGATGGTCGACCCGGACAGCCAGGCCGATTTCACTCCCCTCCTGAACCGGTGGGGATTGGGCCTCGGACGAGGCGTGCTCGTCGATCTCCAGGACCGGCTGGCTCAAGGTGACTTGACCGCGCTGCTCGTCCGTACCTTCACGGAGCATGAAATCACTCAAGACCTCACTGCCGCGGTGCTCTTGCCTCTCTCGCGGCACATCACATTCGATGAGCAGGCCGGGAAAGACTGGGATTTTGTCCCACTCGCGAGAACCTCCCCGAATAGCTGGGCAGAGACCGATCTCAAAGGCCGTGTGGTGAGCCTCAATGAGAAAGAAGACATCAAAGGGCCCCTTCCGATGGCTGCGGCGCTCGCGCCGAAGACGCCCCCCGCGGAAGGGAAGCCAAGACCGGCGATCGTCGTGATCGGGAACTCCACGTTCACGACCAATGCCTTTATCAATTTTCCGGGCAACACGGATTTCTTCCTGCATTCCGCAGCCTGGCTTGCGCAGGACCGCGACATGATCACGATCGGACCCCGCGACCAGGCACTCCGCCCTTTCATACCGAATCCGCTTCAAGAACGGACCCTACTCTACCTGCAGGTCGTCTTTTTGCCGGCCCTGCTTCTGGTGTCCGGCATCATCGTGTGGCGCAAACGACGGCGTCTGTGATCGGTCCATGAAGTACCGGCCCACCCTCGTCATGGCGATCGTCCTGGTCGGTCTCGGACTCTATTTGTATGCCGTCGAATTCCCGGCCAAGGAACGAGAGGAACGTCAGGAGGCAACCGCAAAGAAGGTCTTGTTACTGGACGAGCAGGCGATCACGGGCCTGACCATGAAGACGGATCGTGAGGAATTGCAGTTTGCGCGTAATACCGATCGCAAATGGACGTTGACGGCGCCGATCCGCACGGAAGCGGATCAGCGGGAGGTGCAAAATCTCCTGCGCGCGCTCATCACCGGATCAGTGCAACGCGTCGTGGATGAGAACCCGGCCGCTCTGGCGCCATTCGGCCTGGACAACCCCGTCACGACGATTACCATTAGAACCGAGACGAGCGAGGACAGCATCTCGATCGGCGACGCAGGGCCGCTCTCTTCCACCCTCTACGCACTCCGCAGATCGGACAACAAGGTGTTGCTCACCGATCTGGCCGCAAAGGATTTCGTGAACAAGAGCTTGATGACGTTCCGCCGCAAAGACATCCTCCATCTAACAAAAAGCGACGTGGAGCGGATCAGGCTGACATACCCCACGACCGAAATCGTGCTCTACCGAACGGGCGATCAGCCGAAAGGAAAGTGGAAGATCCGGTATCCCGTCGAAGCGGAAGCCGACATGAACGAAGTCCGATTGTTGCTCTTCCGTTTGGAAGATTTGAAGGCCATGGGCATCGTCGATCCCGGGCCTGAGCGGGACAAGCTGGCGAAGACGCTGACGGCGCCAAAAGTGAAAGTGACGCTGCATACGGCGGAAGGGGACCAGACCGTAAAGCTCTATCAACCCGATCCGTCGAGCGGAGAAGCCATTGCCGAAACGACTCCCGATGCTCCCCTTTATCGGGTGAATCCAACGGCGATCAAGGATTTGACGAAAGAACTGTTTCACCTTCAAGACAAGCGATTGCTGGGCATCGACGCCTCCGACATCGCCATGCTGTCGGTGAAGACGCCGGCCGAGCAATTTATCTTAATCAACCAGAACGGCGAGTGGACGTTGGAAGATCATCCGACCGAAAAGATCAACCAGCAGGCGGCCGATCTCTTCGTCAGTCGCGTAGTCAACGCCCCTGCCGAGGAGCGGGTGACAAAACAGTCTGCTCCACTCGCGCCATACGGTCTCGTAGAACCTGCGGCAGAATTTGTCGCGACGGGACGCGACGGCAAGCTGGCGGGCAAACTGTCGCTTGGGAGTCAGACTGGAGGGCTGGTCTACGCGATGGGACAGCGTCTACCCGGCATCTATCAAATCCGCGCGGACCTTTTGAAGCAGATTCCGACGAAGAAAGAGCTACTGAACGCCGAGGACAAAGCCGAACAGATGAAACGATGACGGTGCCGGCCCCGGGCCCCTTATTTCGGCCCCCCTCCGTTCTGCAGTTCCTGATCTCTCCGCATCTCCGCCAATTCTCCCTCTAGGCAACGCGCACGCAGCCGGAAGTCGTCCGGCCATTCCTTCGAGCACCGGGCAACCGCGACCGAATAGTCTTTCAGCGAGACCCCCTTCGGCGGAGGAGCTTGAAGTTTTTGGAATGCCCGTATCTGTTGCTGTTGGCACTGCACCCGCATTCGGACGTCGCCGGGCCAATTCTTCGCGCATTGTTCTTGAATGAGTGACAGGTCCTCGAGTTGGAGACGCGGGTCCATTGGAGTGGACCGGGATTTTTCGAGCACACTCAACTGCTGTTCGACGCAGGCCTCTCGCATGTGCCGGTTGTCCGGCCAATCTCGCCTGCAACTCTCCTCGATGACCTTCTCGGGATTGTCGAGCGCAAGCAGGGGCGTGGCACCAAACACTAGGCCGAACAACAGGACGACCGGCAGGATAATCCAGCTGATTCTCATGTAGCGGCCTCTTTACCCTTCCTCAAGCACCTTACCCGAAAACCTCGCACGCGAACAACACCATGGGGTGTCGGCCCTTGAAGCCGTGGTGCCGTTCTCTGGACAGATCTTGCGTGGGTGCGCTACATTTCTCGCACGCCCCCGTAGCTCAGTTGGATAGAGCAGCGGTTTCCTAAACCGCGGGTCGCACGTTCAATTCGTGTCGGGGGCACCAAAGTTCTCTTTCCGTTTCAACGACTTTTTGAAGACTCCGTCTCACGGTTTGTTCCGTTCATCGCTCCTTCCTGATTCCGCTCGATCACATAGAGCTGAATTCGTAGCCCATAGATGGGCGAGTTCAGTGCGGTGGCCTCGTTTTCCTTAGCCATAAAAGCGCGCCAACGTGACACAGCAATCAACTTCCTCATCATTGCTGCAATAAAAGGGGAGCTCGATTCACCATCGAATGCGATCGTGCACCAGCACTTGTCTTGCTGCGGCGCATGCGCCCCAGCCGTGTCACTTTCATTAAAATACTGTCATACCAAGAGCTTAGGAACAGAACGCGTCTGGCCATGGGGCGCAGACATCCCATTCATCCATACCTCAAGATCGCCGTCGTGACGAAACTCAGCGGAGTCAGAGCAAACCACAATTATTTGAACGTAGAAGGATTTTTGCTGTTTGCCAGTCGGGGTCCGTGATTCAGAGAGATGACGGCCACTCGTCGCATGTCAGGAAAGAAGTCCTCACCGAAGGCCAACCGTACGAAGGGGTGGAAATCTGAAGTCTTTCGGCCCTTCCCATTGCCAACGAGAGCAAAGCGATCGAAGATCGCACCGGACACCTCCTCTATTCCGTGGCTGCGCGACTCACCGAGAAGAAAGCGGGAAAGTCGATAGTCGTCCTTCGCCGGCTGTCTACCGGCGCTCTCCACGACGAGCGATGTTTCCGGAACATCGGTATTCTTATAGCTCTCGCTCATGCCATTCTCAACCGCCGCTCTCTGTGATATGAATTGCCCCCGTCATACCGAAGTACCTTCCAGCGGACCACTGAGCCGTGTCCGCTCGGCCACTGGCGACGAGGCGATGAAGTGCTAGATAAGAGCAGCAGCCTGGCTGTCATCCTGGCCATTCTCTCCTTCGGGTGCTCGTACGATGTTTTCCCGGAACGGTTCACCAAAGATCTCGACCATACCTTTGACTTTGCCACTTGGCGCAGCATTGCCGATCACCTACCGGCAACCAAGGTGGAACTCGGGGGACGGCTCATTGAAGCGCAAACGCTTCAGGGAAAAACGACGATCGTCGTTCAACAACTGCCGATCGTGAAGCACCCCGCGTATGGTCCGAAACTCGGAAAGACCAAAGGTGAGTTTGTCATCGATCATCGCGGTCCGGTTAACCCTGGGTTTCTCAGCCAAGGAAACAGGATTATGGTCGTCGGCACAACACGTGGAATGAGCAGAGTTGTCGTGGACGACATCGTGCGCGCGCTGCCCACCATTGAGGCTGCTTGCATTCACATCTGGAAGACGGGGGATACGGAGATTGCCGATTATTCGTCTGCAGGAGCGGGATATGCCGTCTTAGAAGAGGAGACGTTCTGTGTTTCGTGAGGGAAGGACCGCGTGGGAGCTTGCCCGCTCACGGCACGGCATCTGGCATTCCTCAGTCGCGTACATGACACCTATCGGCGTCTTCCGCAGCCAATCGCGGTGTCCGTGTGACAATCCCTTCACCAACGTACAAAAAGGATCTCATCCTGCAATGTCCGATGAAAGACTGCTGCCATTGCCGGCCGGGTTTGCCATCCCTGCTGTCGGCACCGCACCTGCAAGCATGAGCGCTCAACCGAACCGTTCGAATGACAACGTATGGTGGACCGGCAAGAGCTTCGGTTTCGAGTTTCGCTTGGCGGAAAATTGGTCAGCGGGCATGACCCGTATGCGGTTCAGTTCATCGACATTTCGCGGAAAGGTTGCCGAATCAAGAATACCGTCCGAGTGGTCCCCGGCGAACGCGTCGATCTCTTCCTCTACCGTCCCGATCAGACAACGCCCTTGTTTATTATGGGAGCCGTCATCCGATGGGCGAATCGGAACGGGATAGGCATTGAATTTCAAGATATTGCTCCAGCATGCCAAGAGAGCCTGGACCTTTTAGTCTCCCTGTTCCAATTTAGAAGACAATATCCCCGCTTTCCCGCTCTGCTCTCAGGAAAAGTCATGAGTGCGGATCATTTGTACCCCGTGACGGTCGTGGACCTTTCTCGGAAAGGGTGCCGAATCAAAAACAACGTCGAGCTGACCCCGGGCAATCGCATCGATCTGTTCCTGTACACTCCGCCGCAGCCAGCGCCCTTGGTCATGTCGGGTGCCGTCATTCGATGGTCGAACCCGAATGGCATCGGGCTTGAATTTGAGTCACTTCCCATGCGGCTAGACGACTTGGTGAGCCGACTCGAAGCGGGCAACAACTGACCGTAGAATTCACCCGAACAGAGTCCGATCGGCACACCCCCTCATCACCTTTCACACAGGTGCTCTATTCGCCTTGCGGCCATCCCACTGTCCCCGATCCGTAAATCCCTTTCCGCTGTCGTCCTTGCTTCGACGGTCTACCGCCTGGGTCACGAAAAGAGCGGACAATCTCCCCCATCCGAGGTACTTCCTTTAGGTCTTTCCGCTGGAGACTGTCGGGGCTATCTTTGATCCCAGGACGACAACCTTTCGGGAAGGAGACCAACCATGAACTGCCGCCGCTGCAAGGGGTGCATGACTCGCGATCACTTCGTAGACTTGATGGAAAGCGGGGGGGAATGGTGGACCGCCAGTTGGCGCTGTATTAACTGCGGCTGGGTTTTTGATGCAGTGTTGGAACAGAATCGTCGGAAACAACAAGCAGAACTCTGTGCCGAGCCGGCCTCAAGCTCCCTTTGCCACGATGAGCTGGAACCGAAAATCCTCGAATTCGACGCAGCAGCGTAAGACGATGAAGAACCTTGTAGATGTCGGAGTTTCGATGTTTTCTTGTCAGCCCCTCATCGCTTCGCTACACTCTGCCCACACACCATGGCACGAGTGCGGACAGAGCGGACGCGCTCCAAGAGCGCCATCTTGGAGGACATCGCCCATGGGGTGGAACGACTCCAAAGCTTCATCCCACAGATCGAGGACTTAGGGCGGGACGGCTTCCCCTATCTCGAGGGCGCACGCGTCCGAACTGAATTACAGCTGAAGGAATGTATCAGAAGAACTTTCGGCGAAAAGTCTCCCGAGTATGAGGCGTACAAGAAACGCCGGGGCTCCGGTGAAACAGCGGCAAACACGAAGCAGACCGTTGCCTTCATCAAAAGTCTCATCGCCGCATTGGAAGACAAGAAACTCGAGATCCAAGGCATGAAGCCGCCGCCTCCCGCTGAGGCGGTACAGGCTCCCGCCCCTCGTCCGCAGATCGCACTTGTCCCTCCCACGACGCCGACCGCCCAGGTGAGCATCACGCCGACGGCGCCCATCACAGCCGCACCTGTCACCATGGCGGTGGCCGTGACCACGAATCTCGGGTTGCCTACTGCTGACCCTCCTTCGGCGATTCCGTCTCCATCGGCCGTGACGATGCCCTTGCCGCCAGAGCCGACCTTCCCTCAAACGAACATGGCTGGAGCTCCCCCGCCTCAACCCCCATCCTCTCCATCGCCGTCACAGGCTCAAGCACCGTCGCACGCTCAGACGACTCAAGCAGCTTACAAGGCTGAAACTTTCGACGCAACCTCGTCCGCCCAGGGATCACTCCCTGACCCGGCGACGCGTCCTGCCGTACAAGGCACCACGAGTACCGAGCAGCTTGAATCGGCAGCAACGCCAGCAGTTCCAACGCCCACCGAATCTTCCAAACCGAAACCCGAGACCGAGTCGACTCAGCGTCAGAAAACCAGGCGGATGACCGGAGGCGAATCAAGCGCTACAGCGGATCCCACGCCAGCCGCCCTTTCCCGGCAGGAGAACGATCCCGTCGAAATTGTAAAAGGCCTTTGCGCACGTTTCCATCTGGTGGCAAGACAACTTCGGCTGCGTGGCGAGTACCGGGCTACGGTGGACGTAGAAGACGAGCTCGACGTCCAAGATTTGCTCCATGCCCTCTTGCGGCTCCACTTCGATGATATCGAGCCCCTCGAATGGATTCCCTCTTATTCCAACGGAGCGCCGCGCATCATTTTCCTGTTGAACGACGGCCGGTTGGCGATCGTCGTGAAAAAAACGCGAACAGGGTTGAATGGGAGAGATTTGGCGGAACAACTCCGTGCGGATACCGATCATTGCCGGACCTACAAGCGCTGCTCGACGGTCCTCTGTTTCGTGTACGATCCCGAAGGCCGTATCGGAAACCCTCGCGGACTCGAAGCCGATCTGACAAGCGTCAGCGATCAGTTGACTGCCGAACTTTACGTAGCACCCAAATGAGGTCTCTATGAAGAAAGCCAAGTCTGCCGCCGCCCTCACGTCCGTGCCGAGATCCGCGTCCTCACCTCCATCCGGAACGTTGACAGGCCCATCCGGCATCCGCTACGTTGACCGCGAGCCTGCCATTCCGGCGGTGCCCTGTACGATCCACGCGCCGGTGGACGGCGGTGTTGTCATGGCTGACCGTGCCTACGTGCTGATTCATGTGTTGCCGGGCCAGACCAGCAGCGTGGTCCGGGCATTGAAAGAGATCAAGCAGATCAAAACCGTCGATCCCTGCTGGGGAAAGCCGGACATCATTACGGTCGTGGAAGTGCCCGATCAGGATGCTCTCACGCAGCTGGTATTGAGCAAAATTCACGCCATCGAAGGCGTCACGCAGACCGACACGCATCTCGTCTATCGCTTGAAGGAAGCCAAGACGAAATGATCAATTCCCGAACCGCGCCCCTCGTTGCGCTGCTCTTCCTATACGGGTGCGCAGGACCGGCCATCCCCCACGATCCCGATCTCGTCGACGTCACGCTTCAGGCCCCTGCGGAGCAGGTGAGAAACGCCGTCGTTCAGGTGCTCAGCGACGGGGGCTATGACGTCAGCCAAGAGGACGAGCAGCATGTGACGACCGGATATCGAAGGGAAATCCCAAGACCTTGGGATTGGCTGCTTCGTTGGAGGTTCGGAACGGGACGAAGCCGGGTCGATGCCCTTGTTGCTGCGGATACCGGGACGAGCACCAGGCTCCGATTGCAGGTGCTCTACGAGAGCAAGGACGGCCTCTTGACCCGCTGGGAGGACTCACCCACACCGCTGCCACAAAACGCGGACAATCAATTACGCTTGATCAGGAACGCGCTCCATCTTCTTTGACCGGTGCGCCTTCTTTCTCCCCTCCGTCCGCATCCTCGCCCAAATCGATCCCAAAGCGTTCCGCCATCCGGTACAGCGTCCGGCGATCGATCCCGAGGATTTTCGCCGCCTTGACCTTGTTGCCTTTCGTCTCCTTCAGCACGCGGATTAAGTGTCGTTTTTCGACCTCCTCCAGCGTCAGATGCGCTTCGTCGCCGGCCTCCACCGGAAAGGA
>DASTSI010000303.1:0-23328 GCA_035760745.1 Nitrospira sp.
GGCTTCGTCGTCGCCGAGGAGGACGGCGAAGCGGCTCCCGGCACGGTCGGCCTGGCGGAGGTGGGCCTTCAGGGTCGTGGCGCGATAGTCGGTCGATGCGGAAAGCCCGGCGCGTCGCAGATCATCGAGAAGACGAAGGCCGGCTGGTCCCCCTTCCGGGCCGAAGGCGGCGACGTACACCGAGGGAGAGGGTCGAGGCACGCGCGCGTCCGGCAACATCAAGGAGATCCGCTCGAGACCGGCCGCGAACCCGACGGCTGGCGTCGGGGGCCCGCCGAGGACTTCCACCAAACCATCGTAGCGTCCCCCGGCGCCCACCGCATTTTGCGCGCCGAGATGCGACGACGTGATCTCGAACGCCGTGAGGCAATAGTAATCGAGACCGCGGACGAGACGCGGATTGAGACGATACGGGATGCCGAGCGCCGTGAGACCGGAGAGCACTGCATCAAAATGCTGTTTGGCATCGGCTGAGAGGTGACTCGTCAATTGCGGGGCCTGCTCCGTCACGGCTCGGCATTCGGGAATTTTACAATCGAGGACGCGAAGGGGATTGGTGTCGATCCGTCGCTGACAGTTGGCGCACAGCCGGCCGGCGTATGTCTTCAGGAAAGACACCAGGACCGGCAGGTAGGCGGCTCGGTCCGCCGCCGTGCCAAGGCTGTTCATTTCCAACGTCAGGTCGGGGAGACCAAGATCCGACAGGAACCGCCAGAGGAGCGAAATGACCTCTACGTCCGCTCTGGCGTCCGGCGTGCCGAAGTATTCCACTCCGAACTGATGAAACTGGCGCAGCCGTCCCGCCTGGGGCCGCTCGTGCCGGAACATGGGGCCAAGGTAGAAATATTTCTGCGGAAGGGGGTCGGCGGCCCGGTGGTGCTCGATGAAAGCGCGTACCGTGCCGGCCGTGCCTTCCGGCCGCAGAGTCAGCGAGGTCCCGTCGCGGTCGGGGAAGGTGTACATTTCTTTCTCGACGATATCGGTGGTGGCTCCGATGCTGCGCGCAAAGAGGGCCGTCACTTCGAAGATCGGGATCCGGATCTCCTGGAACCCATACAGGCCCGCCCAACGCCGTGCGGCTTCTTCGATGAAATGCCAGCGCGGCGTCTCATCGGGGAGAAGGTCTTTGACACCCTTGATGCCCTTGATCATGGCCGGTTCTGCGGTTCGACGACGGTGTTCCCGGGGAGATCGCACATCGGCGTGCGGCTGCAGGTCCTCAGCGGGCGGACTATAACGGCGCATTTGCGGGCAAGTCAACGCGAGCCGGTCGCCTCGTTCCTGCGCGCCGGGGCGGCAATGCGACGGCCGCCGTGTCCTTGCGTCGAGCCTCGCAGGGGGTTATAGTGCGCCACCTCCACAGTCATTTCCGCACGAAGCTCATGAGTGCCGATCGACCCAACCGACGCGTCATCGCCGTGGCGCCGATGCCACCTGAGAAGTCCGCCTACGCCCTGGCGCGATACAGCCGCTCGCCGGATTCGATCGAGCACAGCATCAAGTGGGTCCATGGTCATTCCTCCGAAAAGTTCTGGGAACAGTTCTATTTTGACTACGGCCACGCCTCCATCGCGGACTTGGGACACGTCATCGTCTGCTTTGAGGACATCACGGAATTGGCCGCCATTCGGGTGGAAGACGAGCAGGTTTGGGATGGCCAGGCGAAGTCCAGCCGGTACCAAAATTTTGCGTCCGGCGCCTGGTACGTTCCCGACGCCATTCACGGCAGCGAGACTGAAGGGACCTACCTGGGAATCCTGCGGAGCCTCGGAGAGATCTACCGGCTGCTCCATGATCCGCTCGTCGCCTTTCTCGCCGAGCGCGATCCGCGCCCGGATTCGATGAAACCCGGCGACTACCAGCGGACCATTGCGGCCAGGGCCTTCGATGTCACGCGCTACCTCCTGCCGCTCGCCTCGCGGACGAACGTCGGTCAAGTCGTCAGTATCCGAACGCTCGAGAAGCAAATCACGAGGCTGCTCTCTTCTCAGTTGCCGGAACTCCGGATGATCGGGGAAGAATTGAAAGACGCCTGTCAGCGGCCTCCGATGAACCTCTGGGGAGAATTGAGCGGCCAGACGGCGGGGCTGCATGAACCCATGGCGCCGACGCTCGCCCGTCACGCCAAAGCGAACGACTATCAGGCCACCGTCTATACGGAGTTGGCACGATACGCGAAGGAAGCACTGCGCGGGACCGAACTCGAACAGCCGCCGACATGGGGGGCCCAGGAACCGGTGGACCTGATCGAGCCCCACGATCCGCTGGATGAAACGGTCTCGACCCTGCTGTACCGCGTGTCCCAGGCTCCGTACCGGAAGATTCTCGCGGTGGTCCGCGACTGGCCCGAGAAACAAAAGCGAGACACGCTGGCCGTTGCGCTGAGTGGACGCGGCCCGTATGATGAACTTATCAAGGAATTTCGAAGCGGATACGCCTTTCTCTTCGACGTGCTGATGGATATCGGAGGATGGCGGGACATGCACCGGCACCGGCGGTGCCAGCAAATTCAGCAGAATTTCACCACGCTCCACGGGTACGACGTGCCTCCGGCATTGGCGCAGGCCGGACTCGACAGCGAGTACCGGCACGCGATGGAGGCCGTCCGAACGGACATCGAGCAACTGAAGAAAGCCAGTGCGGAAGCGGCGCTCTATGCGATCCCGTTCGGGTTCAAAGTCCGGTGCCTGTTTAAGATGGATTTCGCGGAGGCCGAGTATATCGCTAGGCTGCGGTCCGGCGTGAAGGGCCATTGGTCGTACCGCACCGTCGCCTGGTTGATGAAGGAGAAAGTCCTAGAGCGCTATCCCGCGCTCGGCCAGCACATACGGGCCACCTCTCCGGACGTTGAAGACTCCCTCACTCGATAGTCCTCCGACCCTATGACCGAGCACCAAGTGACCTGTGAAACAGCCTTATTAGACGGGGATTGGAACCGTGCCGCGCAGGCGGCGCATGATTGGGAGCGCGGTCGAGCCGGCGATCCCATCGATCCGCGTCCTTCGTTTGCGCTCAACATCGTGCACTTGATCAAGGGCGATTTTGCCGAAGCCTGGTCGCGGCATGCCAAGTCTCTGCAAGAGCCGGCGGACATTGAACAGATCAAACACTGGGTTTCCGACCTGATCGGCCGCCATCCCGGGCGAGCGAATGCGCATCTCGTCATGGGCATGTTCCTCGCGCAGTCGGGACGGTCCGAAGAGTCGATGGAGTCGTACAAAGAGGCCGCCAAACTCGCCCCGCAGTCGGCCTACCCGCACTACTTCCTGGCGCAGATTCACGAGCGAGCCGGACATCTCGAGATGGCCATCAAGGAATACCGGGAAGCCGTACGCCTCGACCCGTCCTATGCGCCGGCCAGGACGAATTTGGGCGTGGCCTACCAGGAACAGGGCCGCCTGGAAATGGCGATCCCGCAATATCGGGAAGTGATCAAGCTGAACCCACACGATGCGGTGGCGCATGCGAATCTCGCCTGCGCCTTGGCGGAGCAGGGGAAGCTCGAGCCCGCTGTGCAGGCGTACAGGGAGGCGCTGCGTCTTAACCCCAACGACGCGGAAGTGCATTTTGCCCTGGGAGGCCTGTACGAGACGCGAAATCGCGTCGATCTCGCGCAGAAGGAGTACAACGACGCGCTCCGCGCGAACCCGGATTTCGGTCCGGCGCACACGGCTCTCGGGTGGCTCTCCCTCCGCAAAGGCCGCCTCCAAGAGGCCTATGACTCGTTCAACCGGGGTCTCAAGGCGGATCCGGAAGACGCCAGGGCCTATCACGGGATCGGGGAATACTATGCACAACGAAGAAAGCCAGAGAGCGCCATGGACAATTACGCGAAGGCGCTGAGGTACTACAAGGACCCGGACAAGAAGAACGCGATCATGAATCAGTTGTTCCAGGAAGGACGGGTCCCGGACTAGGAAACCGACAGAGAGCCTCCACTCGCCTCATCTTCGCCCATCTCGTTCCCCATGGACCACTCGAGCCGCCTGCCGCGCCGCGGCGCAGCACCCGACCAGCGACTATTCCGTCGGACGGCTCAGACCCCGCTCCCTGTTCCAAGGCCCGCACCCGTCGGGTCCACTTGACCCGAAGAAAACCGGGATTATTTTACTCTACCGACGAGCCGGACTGGATGGACCTGGTGAGGGGCCTGCTGTCTGGACGGCTGCAATGTCGCTTCCGCCCCTCGGTCCCCTCCCAGCCGCTCTCCGGTTCGCACCATGCAACAGGCGATAGACGAAAGGAGGTGTTGTGTAATGACCTGGGGAACTTCGTTACCCGTACTGTTTCGTGAACGAACGTTCGAAACGGAGATTGATCGACTCTTCGAGGAGGCGTTCCAGCGGGTGGCTGGGGGCACGATCCGTTGGACACCCGACTGTAACGTGTACGAGGACGACCAGCAGTTCGTCGTGGAACTCGGACTCCCGGGCATCGACATGAAGGACGTCGAGGTCAGAGTGGAGGACGGCGAACTCTTCGTCAACGGACAACGAAAGAGTGAAGGCGCCGATACGCGCACCTGGTACACACACGAAATCAAGGATGGGGCATTCGGGTGTTCTTTCTCACTGCCGTCCTCGGTGGATCGAGACAAATCGACCGCTTCCTACAAAAACGGGATGCTGCGAATCGCGTTCGCAAAGCGTGAGGAAGCGAGGCCGAAAAGGATCATGATCGAATGTCAGTAAGCATTCGGCTCACTAGGCTCCCGAGCGGGGGGCCGGTGAGCTCGACCTGATGAGGTATGTTGGCCCTGCGAGTCGTAACCCTTGGTCTGATGGTTGTCCTGTTGGCGATCGGCGCGAACGCCGAGCCCATCCGTGCCCCCGGTCAATCGTCAGGCTGGGGCTATGATGCCGTCGGCCAGGCGGAGAGCGTGTTGAAAAGGGCGGCGGTCGCCAGTCCGCGGTGGCATAGCAAGCAGGACACCATCCAGCGGGACGTGTATGACATCACGATGTTCTTGGAGCAGGCCGTCAAAGCGGCCGAGAAGCGCAATGACGCGGCCATGAAGGACTCCGCCAATCAGGCGTTGACGCTTTTGCAGCGCGCGGTAAGGAAGGGTCACTTTGATCCAAACCAGATCGAGCCGGTGCTCGCGTTGATCCGGCAATTGCTACCCGATGTGTCCGTGTAGGAAGGGTAAGATCAGCGGAAGGGGGTGAGTGAGAATGACGATGAAATATCTGCCGTGGATCCTGGCTCTCATCGCCATATGGCTCATTGCGGCGCCCTTCGTGTTGGACTATGCGCAAACGGAGCAGGCCATGCGGAACGACGTCGCCGTCGGCTTTGTGATGTTGCTCGGCGCGCTGTTCTGGGGGCTCTCTGAATGGCGCCACCATGATTGGGGCACCGACATGCAGACGCAGCGGCGGTAGACAGTGGATGAGCGCTCCGGCTCGGCTCCAACTCCCGAGCTGGGCCGGGCGTTTACAATTCTCTGATGGCGCCTTGAAGGACGGTGATCTGCGTGACCGGATCGCCGGACGATTTGAGCTCGGCGCGGATCTGATCTTTGAGGTAGGACGAGTAGCCGACCCGGTCGATGAGCAAATCCAGGAAGCGCTCGGCCGGCAACAGGCTCTGGGCTTTCAGTTCTTCGACGGTTTCGTCGCTCACCGGCACGTAGGTGCTGCCGAGATGAAAAACCACGTTGTAGTAGCGGCCTTGGCCGATCCGCTCAAACCGTAGCCCCTTCAACGCATCCTCCAAGAAGGTCTCCGCCGGACATCTTGGCCTGTGCCCCCGTCCGATGCCGGACAGTTGACAGTCACCGCGTCGCGTCGCCTGCTGCGAATGAAGCGGCCCATTCTAGCCGTAGAGCTCGAAGAAACACAAGGGACATTCGGGCGCCGGCCGTCGTGCGGGTCAGGCGCTTGGTTTCCCAAAGTAGTCTTGGCGGCTCACCGACACATCAGCCACGAACATCACCCCGGAATGCCGTTCGAACAACGGGCGGAGTCCGGCGAGGATCGGCCCGACTTTCTCCTCGGGGACGACGGTCATGATCATTTCCAGGCTTTCCTGCTCGCTGAACATAAAGTGCGCTTCCCGGACGCCGTGATGTCCTTTGCCCGAGACATTGCCAATGATGGTGTAGCCGGTCGCCTTCATGCGGTCCAGCAGGTCGGTGACAAACGCCCGTTGCTCGCCGGCCACAATGACCCGAATCTCCTTCATCGGATGCAAGGTCAGAGCCATTCAGACGCTCCTTTCCTGTCTCAAAACCAGTGCGGATACGCTTGTCGCCCCAAACCGCTCTACGCGATCGCGTGCCATGTTCCCTTTGGATGGTACCGATACCATACCTCGTCCTCGGGGTCGAGGGCGACGAGGTGCACCCATTCGTTATGATAGTAGTGCTGCAGCATCTCATGTCGTGAGATGAGCCGGTCGATTCGTCCACGAGGCGCTTCCACGATCGTCAAGAGCCGCATCGGCTCATGGTACGGCATCGAGCCGTTCATAACCGTTTGTTTCGCGAGACCGAGACGGAGGTCGCTCCACGGCCCGGACATGATGCCGAAGCGACCGACGACGTTGTGGTAGATTTTGCTCCCGCTGCCGTAGACCTCGTTGTCAGTGGTGGAAAAGTAATGCTCCATGTTGATCCACTGCGCGACGACCTGGGGCGCGGTCAGGAGGACCTCCAGCAGCCGGCTCGTCGCATCTTCGCGATAATCGTAGGAATGGAGAAAGACTCGCCCCCCGAGATCGATGCCGGCCGTCCGTTCGCGACGAGCAATGATGAATGCGGCGTTTCCCGAGAGACCCCACTCCGGTCTCACCTGGCTCCAGTCCGCGCTGCGCCTGCGGACGTGGGCCTCGGCTCGGCGCCCGGCAAGCGGTTGTGGCGCATCCGGTAACCGCGCGCAGCGTTCCTGGCTGGTCAATTCCGCGGCTTCCTTGAGATCCTCCTGAAGCCGGGCCAGATCCGCTCGGTGCGTTGGCGGCACGTCCTCCAGGTCGAAGAGCTGCACGTCATCCGTCGTCGTATCGATCTGGCCGGCGATGAAGTGGGTATCGAGAGGAATGTCGATTCCATTTTTCGCGAGCCGGGCCCTCACGTGCTGGTTATTCGCCATCATGGCAAGGACGCGCGCATTGGGCTTGCCTTCGTTGCCGCCGCATGCCCCGCAATCGAGCGCCGATTCGTACGGATTGTTGTCCGACGTACTGCCGTGGGCGCAGAACAGAACCAGCCGCGCGAAGTTCCGCGTGAGTCCCATCATCCGCAACGCGGTTTCGACGGTGAGGGTCTGTTCCTCCAGCGTGAAGCCGGTCCTGGTGATGCGCTCCCGCTGGCGTGAAGCGGACCGCGCATTGATGCCGTATTGACGCTGGAGGAGCAGCACGAGGGTCTCGACCGTATCCCGGGAGAGACCGGCCTCTGCGGCGACGGCAGGCAGCGAGCCCGCGATCTCCCCCTCGCCATTCAAGGCCCGCTGCCGCAGCCCTTCCACGAGCGCGGGCGTCATCCTGGAACTGCGCAACCCTGCGTGTTCACGAAGTGCCTTCTTCACCGTGGCTTGCTGCTCGGCCGCCAGCATCTCGGCCGTCTCGGTGGGCGCGAGTTTGTCGATCGTGAGCGTGGTCGCGATGGCGGGCACGAAGAGCCGCCGGAGCCAGGTCGTCCAACGGCGGTAGAGCGACGGCAACAGCGTCTTTCCGAAAATCGGAATGCCGTAGAACCACCCGAGCGATTCCACCATGACGTAGGGCGTGACGACGTTTTCTTTCAGGTCGTGGAGCAGGGTATGGCCGGCGTGGACCCATTTCGCGCGGGCCTCATGCTTGGACACTTTGTGATCCAGATAACTGCGGGGAATCTCGCGGACTTCGTTCTTCGGCCGCATGATCACCGGAAACTGTTCGGTGTCGTGTTCCTTCCCCCAGGCCCGGTACCTGATGAACGCCGCGAAGAACCCGGCGAAGCCGTACGTCTCGTGCGCGCCGGTCGATTCCAAATGGCGGCGGAACGGTTCCGACCGCACGTCGATGCAGTAGACGGATTGGGAGTACGGCCTGGCCTCCGTCGAATCGTGCGCACTGTTGGGACGGGAACGAAGTTGCTCCAGCAGCGAGGCCTGGTAGCCGGCTTCGAGGGCCTTGAGCCAGACCGGACCGTGAGCGGATTCCGGAAAGGCATCGATCCAGTCGACGACCTGTTTGAGGCGTTCCGGGGCCGTCGCGATCAGGTCCTCGGCTTCGATTCCCAGCGTCCGGGCCAGCGCCAAGAGGGTTCTCGCGGTCCCGCGCCGCGCCGCTTCTGCCTGTCGGGGCACAACCTCGACCTCGTAGCGGTCGAGGACCCCTTTCCATCCGTCGGTTCTTTGGTGCGCAAGCCGGTCCACTTCCTCGGCATACAAGGCGGGCAGCCGGCCGGCGACGCGCTGGCGTCTGAGGTAGTACTCGTCCGAACGGCCGTGCATGTAGGCCGTGACGGCGTCGAAGCGGCCGTCGATCCCGAGCTGCTCGCGACAGGCCTTCTGCACGAGCTCGCGCGCGTACCAGAGGCGGATGGCGAGAAACTTCACGAGCCCCGCCGGGTAGGCTTGTTGCCAGGGATACTCGCGTTCTTCGCCGCGCCATTTGATGAAACCGGCCCACCCGGGGAGCGCGGTGAGTTGAAGCGACAAGTAGTCCTGACGGAGCCGCGCGGGGATCCCGAGCGCGTCGAGACTCTCAAGCAAGGCATCCTCAGGATGATCCGGAAGCGCCGCGATCTTTCGCTTGCTGTCGGCGATCCCGCACGGCGACCATTCATGCGCCGCTAAGGTTTTCCAAGCCAGGTACAGCCCCTTCTCCCGCTCGGGCATCGCCCACGTCGCATGTCCTTCGTCGAGGAAGGCTTCGCACCATTTGATCAACTGATCGTTGATCTGCCTGACGATCTCGGTCCCCAGCGTCTCGTCGCACCAGTGCGACAGAGTCAGCCACCGGCCGAGTGCCGCTTCATCGCCCTCGACGACGGCCCGTATGCGCGACCCCAGGTCGGGATAAGCGAGAACCGGGCCGAGACGGGCCGCCAGACGCTCGACCAGCGCGTGCGAATGGTCGTGCAACTGACTATCGAGCGGTTCCAGGGTCCGGGATCCCAAGCCCTCGGTGAGACAGGCGCGCAACACCTCGGCGTGCGTGACGGTGCGTCCGCCCACGGTGACCCGGGCATTCTCCGCAAGCGGCGCCAAGACGTCGTCCACATGCTGCGGGCGAATCCGGCCGGTCTTCAGATACTCGCGATACAGCTCGCTCGGAAGATAGCCGCTCCCGCCCATGAATTGTCTGCCCCGGCGGACCGTCTCCTCGAAGGGCAGGTACTCGAGGCTATGGAGCGGATTGTGGTGTACGAACGTCCGCATCGGCCAATATTGCCCGATGACTTCTCCCGCGAGGCGGACGACGCCCCGCAGTTCCATCCGTCTCGATTCGACGTCGGCCGCGGGTTCTATCGGTTCCACGCCCAGTCTCCGATGATCGCCGCCGCAGACGACGCCCCTGCGGGAGCAAAGAGCGTGACCGGCGCCAATCCCAGCCCGAGAAGGACCAAGACGACGATCAGCAAGGACGCACATTCCGGGGGAAGCACGTCGGTGTAGCGCAATTCCGGCCGCCGGCTGCCGAACAGCAGCCGTTGTACCATCTGCATGATGTACCAGGATGCCGCGAGCCACGCGACGAGGGTCACGCACAGGCCCGCCAAGGACGGGAACGGGGAAGTCAACAGCAGCCCCATGAATCCGGCAAAGACGCCGAACGGCGGCAATCCCATCGCCGCGAGCGCCAAGAGCGAGAGCAGCACGGCGAAGTGCGGCATGCCGGTGGCGAGCCCGCTGATCGCGTGGGGGTCCACGTCGTCGCCGTACCTGGTTCGGATGACCTGCCAGGCCACCATGAGGCCGGATGTCGCGAGCCCCACTGTGCCAACAAGGAGGGCCGAGCGGGGAGTGGCGATGTGCGAGCCCGCGGTGAACCACCACAGGATCGAATAGAAGGACAGACTGCCGTAGGCGAGGAGGAGGCGAACGCGGGACTGGGCCAAGGCTTTCAACGCGCCGTAGGAGGCACCCAGCAGTGCGAAAAGGCCCAGCGTCCAGGCCACGGTCTCCGGAACCGAAGCGATGGCCGAAGCAAGGACATGCAGGCCTGCAAGCGGCAGCAGCACCACGATGAATGGCGGCAGGCTGCCCGGCAGCCGGGTAAGGGCGGTCAGATGGCCGTCATGGAAGGGCACAAGCGGCAGCAAGACGGTGCAAGCCAGGATCGATGTGACGGACGAAAGCGGACCGTCGGCGGCAGCCGACAGGCTCGCACAGAGGGCGCCCAGACCGTAGGTGCCGATTCCCCACCAGGACCTGGGCCACAGAGCGCTGTGGTGGCGGTACAGCAGGCCGCCGACCATCGCCGACAGGAGGGCCACGCTCAACTGGCCGACCGGTGGGCCGGCGGTCAACGCAGACATGCCGAATCCGAGAAACAGCAACGTCAACATCCACGACGGCCGATGGTCTTCATGCACTGGCTGTCCCAAAATCGAAATCAACGCCGCGACCGGCAGCAGGTACAGGGGCAGGAGTCCTTCAGCGGGAACGTCGACTCGGCCGGACAGGGCCGCGACCGATCCCAGGCTGATGACGGACCATCCCACGCAGGACCATTTCAATCGCTCGGGAGAGGACCGGAACGGGAGACCGGCCAGCATGCCCAACAAGGGGATGCCGGCCAACCACCATGAGAGCAGCGCGCCGTCCCTCATTGCGACCAACCCCGGTCTCGTTTGTCCAGTTGGTGGACCATCCGCATGATCGCCTGCCCCGCCAGAGCGTGGGCCTCGTCGGCGTACAGCCGGTTCATGAAAGGCAGATACAGACGGATGCGGACGCTCTCGACAAACGTTGGCATTCGAACGGCCATTCCATGGGCGGTCATGTAGAGGTAGGCCCAGCTGAGAATCGTCAGGACGGTGGCGGTCAGCATGATGAGGTCGAACAGCCAGTCGGGGAGGGCTGCGGCCTTGAAGTAGAAGGCGACCTCACCGGGGTCCGGATACAGGAACGCCGTGAAGGTCTCGACGGCAAACAGATAGACGAACACGACGAAGAGCAGCGTGAGCAGCATCGCGGCCGACACTTTCCATGACGCGACCTGGCGGAGCCGCGTCAGCGTGAGAATCGCCTGGGAGGAGGTGATCCAGATGAAAAAGAGGAAAATGACGGTGCCCTGCGATTCCAGCAAAGGAATGCGCAGGACGCCATGCGTGATCAGCAAGATCAGCAACGGAATGAACAGCGTCGTGATACACCCCGTAAACCAGGTGAGACGGGACAACCCCGGTTCCTCGACGTGGGAATCCCCGTGAGGGAAATGCGGTTCCCGCCGCGCCTTGTGAATGACGTTGCCGCAATTCAGAAACACCGTCGCCTTGAACAGGCCGTGCGCGATCAAATGGAACACGGCGAGTGCGAAGGCTCCCAGTCCGCATTCCATGATCATGTACCCCATCTGACCGATCGTCGAGAAGCCGAGGGTTTTTTTAATGTCGTTCTGGGCGAGCATCATCGTGGCGCCGAGCATGGCGGTCAGTGTGCCGACGACGAAGGCGACATGGAGCGTGACCGGGCTGAGCCCGAACAGCGGCGCCAGCCGGTTGATCAGAAAGCCGCCGGCATTGATGATCCCGGCGTGCAGCAGCGCGTGCACAGGCGTCGGAGCGAACAGCGATCCCGGCAGCCACAGATGGAGCGGAAACTGCGCGGATTTGCCCATGGCGCCCACGAAGAACAGCAGGGTGACCGCCGTGACCCCGCTGATGTCCGTACCGGGCCACAGCGTCATCACCACGGGCATGTCCGCGGCTCGCGCGAACAACTCCTGAAATTCGAGCGTCCCGTAGAGCTGATAGGCCAGCGCAATGCCGGCGAGAAATGCGGTGTCGGCGACGCGCAGCAGCGTAAACGTCTTGAAGGCTCCCGCCAGCGTCCCCGCATGGCCGTGATTGTGCGCCAGCACGTAGAGCAGATAACTGAGGATCTGCCAGAACAGAAAAAGCATCATCAGGTTGGCGCTCGAGACCATGCAGATCAGGACAAAATCGGTGAGGCAGATCATGGCAAGATACCGGCGGGCGTGACGGTCCTGAACCATGTAGCCCCTCGAATAGTTGTAGATGACGACGCTGATGCCGGTGATCAGGGTCATCATCACGGCGCTGAGCCGGTCGACATAGAATCCGATGGGAATCGCGAACGAGGCGATCGAGGACAGATCGTAGAACCGGAATTCGACGGGTCCGCCGGTTGCGACGAGGTAGAGCGTCGCCACGGCTCCGAGAAAGGCGGCGGCGACCGGATAGGCGGCGAGCTTCGCGCGCGCGCCTTCGGACTGCGCCGGTCCGCACACCACGATTGCAGCGGCTCCGAGCAAGAGCAGCGGCACCAGGAGGACGAGCATCACGACGACCTCAGCGAGGGGCTAACCATTAATACCTCATCCAAACCATCGTCAAGCACGTCCGCTGTTGCCCATCATCCCTGCGACGGCTCATCGAACGCGCCGGATCGCCGCCAGCGGCGCCTGCGCCGCGCGGTGGAGCCACGCGTCGACGTACAGCCGATTCAAGAACGCCACATACAGGCGCAGGCGGATCCCGTTGATCCAGGCGGGCATCGGCAACGATCGCCCGTGGGCGTTGACGTACACATAGACCCAGCCGATGACCGTCGTGAGCGTCGCCGCGCCGATCATCATGTCGAACAGCCGGCTCGGCAGGGCCGCGGCTTGGAAGTACGCTGCGACGTCGTCCGGGTTCGGGTACAGAAACGCCGTGAACGATTCGACCGCGAAGAGATACACGAACACGACGAACAACAGCGTCAGCAACATCGCCGCGGAAATTTTCCATGACGCGACGGCCCGCAGGCGCGTGAGCGTCAAGATGGCCTGTGAGGACGTGATCCAAATAAAGAACAGGAAGATCACGGCTCCCTGCGCGTCCAGCAACGGGATGCGCAGCGCGCCGTGCGTCACGAGGAGGATCAGCAGCGGCATCAGCAGCGTGGAGACGAACCCCGTCGTCCACGTGAGGGGCGAATAGCCGTCCTCGTCCGTCTCCCGCTCGCGATACGGGACGTGAGGCTCCGAGCGGGCCTTGCCGATCACGTCTCCGCAGTTCAGGAAGACGGTCGCCTTGAACAAGCCGTGCGCGATCAGATGGAACACGGCCAGAGCGAATGCGCCGAGTCCGCATTCCATGATCATGTAGCCCATCTGCCCGATGGTGGAAAATCCCAGCATGTTCTTGACGTCATTCTGCGCGAGCATCATGGACGCGCCGAGGACGGCGGTCAGCGTGCCGACCACGAACGCGGCGTGCAGCGTCGTCGGGCTCGACCCGAACAAGGGCGCGAGACGGTTGATCAGGAATCCCCCCGCGTTGATGATGCCCGCATGGAGAAGCGCCGTGACGGGGGTCGGCGCATAGAGATAGCGGGGAAGCCAGACATGAAACGGGAACTGCGCGGACTTGCTCATGGCCCCGATCAGCAGCAGCAGGGTCACGGCCGTGGCGCCGCTGCATTCGAGTCCCGGAAGCAAGGCGATCGTGGCCGAGGACTGGGCCGCCGCGGCGAAGAGTTCCGGGAATTCCACGGTGCCGTACAGCACGTACGCGAGCGCCGTGCCGGCGAGGAAGGCCACATCGCCCGTACGCAAGAGGCTAAATGTCCGGAAGGCGCTGTCCAGCGTTGCGCCGTGAGTGTGGTGATGGACGAGCAGATAAAGCAGGTACGACAATGCCTGCCAGAAAACCAACAGCATCATGAGATTGGCGCTGGAAACCATGCAGAGCAGCACCGATACGGCGAGGCCGAGCAACGCGAAGTAGCGGCGTTGGTGCGGCTCCTGTTGCATGTAGGCGATGGAGTAGGCGTAGATGACCGTTCCGATCGCCGAAATGAGCACCATCATGACGGCGCTGAGCCGGTCGACATACAGGCCGAACGGCACGGGGACCGAACCGGCCTGGCTGAAGTCGTAGAAGCGCAGCACGATGGGGCCTTCCGTCGCGACGAAATAGAGGGTCGCAAGCGCTGCGCCGAAGGCGCCGGCGATCGGCCAGAGCGCGAACGTGATTCGTCGGCGAAGCGCCGCCCTCGTGCCGGCGATCACGATGAGCGCCGCGAGGAGGGGGAGAAGCGGGACCAGCAGCACAGCAGGCGACGGCATCCTCGGATCTCCAAAAAACAAAAGCCAACCGGCACCTTGACGAACGTCCGTCGAAGCGCCTGCGTTGGCTTGTACTGTGACCGGCCGTTTGACTGTGCCGATCACCCTACGGCCAAATGACAGCGAGATCCGGCGTCCTGTTTGTCCACGACCGCTCGGGACCGACAGCAGACCGTTCTGCTCAATGGCGATTTCATGAATAATACGCCCGCCTGATGACGGTCAAGACAGGAATGCTTCCTCCGTCTTTTCCGCCCGCAGCGTCCGGTCCAAAAGACCTATGAGACGCAGCATGCTCGGGCAAAGGGCCCAGGTATCCGCTTGTCCGGCTGCGCCCGGGGCTCCTATAATCGCCGGGCCATGTCCGCGCCCGCCATGGAAACATCGATCCGGAACGCCATCATCAAATTCGAGCAGGAATTCATGGGACGCGGACCGGACGACGTGCGCGCGTTGATCGTCCGAGACATGGTCGTCGTACGTCTGAAGGGCGTGCTCACGCCGGCCGAACGCCAACTGGCCAAGACCGCCGAAGGCGTCGATATGGTGAAGCGGCTTCGCCAGAATTTGATCGCGCAGGGCCGGGACAAGCTGTGCGAACAAGTAAGCGAGATCACCGGCGCCAAAATCCTCGGCGTCTTTACCGACATCGACGTCCAGCTGGGGGAACGGTTCTTCGTGTTCACGCTCGATCGAGAACTGCAGAACGGCAACCGTTGACGCCGGCTTGAAAGCGCCTCCTCACTCCTGCCATGCTCGAAGCATGACGACGCGCACGCTCGAGCAGCTCCGGTTCGACAACAGGTACGCCCGCCTGCCGGAGGCCTTTTACGCCAAAGTGAACCCCACTCCCTTCGCGGCTCCCCCCTACCTGGTGCATGCCAATCCGGCGGCGGCCGCCCTCATCGATCTCGATCCCGAACAATTCAACCGGCCGGAGTTCACCGGCCTGTTCGGGGGAAGCTTATTGGTGGAGGGCATGGAGCCGCTGGCGATGCTGTACAGCGGGCATCAATTCGGCGTGTACGTGCCGCAACTCGGCGACGGCCGGGCCATCCTGCTCGGAGAGGCCGAGAACGAGCGCCAAGAGACATGGGATCTGCATTTGAAAGGCGCAGGCATGACGCCCTTCTCGCGCGACGGCGACGGCCGTGCCGTCTTGCGATCCACGATCCGGGAATACTTGTGCAGCGAGGCCGTGCATGCCCTCGGGATTCCGACGACGCGCGCGCTCTGCATCGTCGGCAGCGACGACAAAGTCTATCGCGAGCGGGTGGAAACCGGCGCAATGCTGCTCCGGATGGCGCCCACTCACGTGCGAATCGGGACCTTTGAAATCTTCTCCTACAGAAAGCAGTACGAACACCTGAAGCTCCTGGCCGACCATGTGATCGGACGCCATTTCCCCCATCTGCAACAGGCCGACGACAAGTACGCGCGTTGCTTCGCTGAAGTCGTCGAGCGGACCGCCCGGTTGATCGCGGGATGGCAGGCGGTCGGCTGGGCCCACGGCGTGATGAACACCGACAACATGTCCATCATAGGGCTCACGCTGGACTACGGTCCGTTCGGGTTCATGGAGCAGTACGAGCCGGGCTTCATCTGCAACCATTCGGACCACAATGGACGCTACGCCTTCAATCAGCAGCCGTTCATGGGACTCTGGAATCTGAGCTGTCTGGCCCAAGCGCTGCTGCCCCTGGCGGGGAAGGAGCCGCTCAAAGAGGCGCTCGATCTCTACACGCCGCGCGTTGAAACGGAATATCTCTCCCTCATGCGTGCCAAGTTGGGCCTCGTCGAAGAGCGCGCCGCCGACGACGACCTGATCCGTGATTTTCTGGGGCTGCTCGAGGAAAGCCGAGCGGACTACACCATCGTGTTCCGAGAGCTCGCTGGCTTTTCTTCGGCGCCGGACGCCACGAATGAACGCCTGAGCGAGCATTTCGTGAACCGGGATCGGTTTCGGGGATGGGCCCTGCGCTATGGCGAACGGTTGCGCCGGGAGGGCGGTACGGATCAGGCGCGCCGGAACCGGATGAATCGCGTCAACCCGAAATACGTGCTGCGGAACTATCTCGCGCAACGGGCGATCGAGCGCGCGCAGGACAAGGATTTTTCAGAGATCGATCGCTTGCTGAAGCTGCTTCACGCTCCGCACGATGAACATCCTGGGATGGAATCATACGCCGCCGCGCCGCCGGACTGGGGCAGGCACCTCACCGTCAGCTGCAGCTCGTAAGCCGTTCCCCCGGTCGGCGCCTGGCGGCGACCGGACGCCGAAGTGCGGAGCGTCGGTCTTCACATCGGAGCCGATGGCGTCTGCGGTCTGTGAGACGAGCCAAGAGGAAGCCGCCCATGAATCCAATGATCGCCGTTGCCCTGCTCGTCGCGCTATCAAGCGGACCGGTCGGGTGCGGCGGCGGCGGTGGAGACTCCGGCGCGCCGCCGCCCGAGATTCCGAGCGCCTCGCTCCAACTCCAACCGGTTCTGTCCGGATTGAATTTTCCGGTCTCCCTCCAGGAGGCGCCTGACGGACGGCTCTTCTTCAGTGAACGGTTGACCGGGAACATCCGGGTGATCAACGCCCCGTGGCAGCTCGCCGGTCAACCGTTCTGTCAGGTTCCGATCTCGGCGAACGGCGAGCAGGGGCTGCTGGGCCTCGCGCTGGATCCGGGGTTTGCCCAAAATCATTTCGTGTACGTCTACTACACGGCGCCGGGCGGCACCGCGAATCGCGTGGTGCGTTACACGGATCTCGGCGGGGTCTGCGCGCAAGAAACGGTGATCCTCGACAATCTTCCCGCCGGAACCTTTCACAACGGCGGCATCATCCAATTCGGCCCGGACGGCAAACTGTACGTGGTGATCGGAGATGCCGAGAACAGCGCCAATGCCCAGGATCCAACGAGTCTGGCGGGCAAGCTCCTCCGTGTGAATGCCGATGCGGGCGGCAGCGCGCCGTCCGACAACCCGTTCGTCTCGAGCGCGAATGCGAATGCCAGGAAGGTGTACAGCCTTGGGCATCGCAACAGTTTCGGCTTCACCTTTCATCCGACGACAGGGGATCTCTGGGAAGCGGAAAACGGACCCACCGATAACGACGAGATCAACCGCATCGTGGCGGGAGGCAATTACGGCTGGCCCACGGTCCGCGGTATCGCGGGGAACCTGAATTTCATCGATCCCATCCTCACGTTCACCCCGCCAGTCGCGCCGACGGGGATCGTCGCCATTCCATCGAACACCGCCGTATATCCTGTTGGCTTTCGGGACAATTTACTGGTCGCCGATTTCAACGACGGGAAGATCCGGCGCATTGTGCTGTCCGGGGCCGGCTTAGATCGGCTCGGGTCCGCCGACGTGGCCTACCAGGGCGGCAACGGCGGGTTGTTGAGTCTCATGCGCGCATCCGACGGATTCGTCTACGTGACGAATCAAAGCGCCATCTTTCGCGTCGTTCCCCTCTAGTCCGACCTCGGAAACCGGGCCGGCATCCTCCCATCCGCCGGCTTGCAGTCCCCCTCACTGTGTGTTGTAGAGTGGCGCCGCCATCACGGGGCAATCCATGGCCAAGACGCAAGGAGATTCGAAGCTCGCCGTCGCCGGAGCATTGACCCTCGTGCTCGCGATCGCGGGCGTGTTGCTGGTGAAAGAACCGCTCAAGAGCTCCCGGCCGGCTGGGACGGCTCTGGAGATGAAGGCCGCGACCGGCGAGCAACAGGTCAGGGCCAGGCTGTGGGAAGACCCGGTCGCGGCCGTCCACCGGGCGGCATCAGCCGGCGCCGGGCCTGGGCCGAGCGCCCGACTGCCGACGGGTTCTCTCCTCGAACGTCTCAGGCCCCTCAAGCTCTCCATCGGCTCTCGCGTGCGCGAGGGGCAGCACATCACGGTCCTCATGGTGTCCACCAGCGGAGGACCGTACGTCGAGGGCACCGAATCCCGCATCCGGGACCGGTATGCGGTGGGCACCGCGCTGGGTGTCGCCTGTTACGTCCCCGAGGATGAAGGGCATCTCTCGTTCGTTGCGTGGGAGCCGCAAGGATCCGTCCAGGCACTGCCCTACGAATGGTATCGGCAACGGAAAACGCGGGCTTGCTCGGAAGATCCGACGCGCACCGAAAGCGTGCTGGTCATCTGGCTTCCGGAGGAAGCGATCAGCCGGGGCTTCTTCGCGACGCTCACGTCGCTTTCGCAGGCGCTCGTCTGCGAAGAGTCACGCCGGAAAAGCGAATGCGTGCTCACCGACGATCACCGCAAGCTGGTCTCCTTGAACCCGGACCTGCGGCGGGCGGTGACGTTCAAGATCATCGGCCCGCGGAGCTCCTCCGCCTTTCGGGCGCTTCTGGAAGAGGCCGGAAGCGTCTACGCCGGAGACCACGAGGGCGTCGGCGTGTGGCCGAACAGCGACGGGAAGATCGAGCTCTATTCGCCCTGGGCCAGCGCCATGAAAGGCCTCCTTGCCTACGGGTTGAAGCGAGAGGCCGGAAAGGGCGAGCCCTGCCGGGACTACGTCGGCTGCGAACAGGAATTCCATCGGCGGCTTTCCGACGCGGACGTCAGCATGATCTTTGACGTCGGATCGGACGATCGGCTCTTTGAGACGTTGGTCGCCGAGCTCGAGCGCCGCCAGGTCCGGCTCGGGTGGGATGCGGTCATTTTGATCGGGGAATGGGATTCGTTCTACGGTCGCGCCCTGCCGATCGAGTTCCGCGCCGCCGCGTGCAGGAAGATCGCGACCCTGTCCGAGGCGCAACTGCGGGAGATCCAAGTGCCGGTCACCGTCAAGCGCTGGTGCGGCACCGTTCCGGAAGCCGTCGATCTTCAAGTCCAGCGTCCGGCGGATTACGAATCCCTGACGCTCAACGTGTTCCGGTACAGCTATCTGAGCGGGCTGGACGGCGAGGTGCCGGGCGATGATTCGAGAAAAGCCGGCGATCCGTCCAAGAATGCCGTACGGGACCGGCCCGAAGGGACGAGCCAACTGGACTACGTCCGGGCGCTCGCCAACCGCATCCATGAAGAAGGGGAAGGGGCCCGGGCCATCGGAATTCTGGGCACTGATCCGTACGATGCCTTGCTCATCATCAAGGCGCTGCGGCCCTCGTTCCCGCACGCCATCTTCTTTACCGTCGATCTGGACGCGCGGTATCTGCACCCAAGCGAATACAAATCCACCCGCAACGTCATCGTCGCGTCCCCCTTCGGGCTGCAGCTCGAGGGCTCGTTCCAGCGTGAGGTTCCGCCCTTTCGGAGCAGTTATCAGACGTCGGCGTACCTCGCCGTGCTTCAGGCTGTCGGCTACGTGACCTGCGAATCGGAGAGTCAACAGCCGCAGACCGGTCCCTGTTCTTCGGCCTACCACGTGGCGCTGACCCCGCCCGGCCGCCTGTACGATGCCGGATCCCATCCGAGAATTTTTGAAGTCGGGCGGGAAGGCCCGGTCGATCTCAGCGTGGTCAGTCGGGAAGGAATCAGAACGGTCCATCCGTTGCGCCCGGATCTCGCTCATACCGACGACATGGGGCAGTTGCAGGAAGGCATCGGATTCGACGACACCGCCGTCGGCGTTCTGGCGGCCGTCCTCGTCTTCCTGGCGACCGCCATCGCCTGGAGCAGCGAACGCCTCTGGCTCTGGGTCGTCGATCATCCCGGCCGCCTCGCGCTGTTGGGCGTGCTTGGGCTTGCCTCGTTCGTGATCTTCGTCGCGCTCGGGGGCGCTGGTGCTTTGCTGGCGCACCATGA
Organism: Nitrospira sp.; assembly: GCA_035760745.1. GTDB lineage: Bacteria > Nitrospirota > Nitrospiria > Nitrospirales > Nitrospiraceae > Nitrospira_C. Next base: position 19,972 of record DASTSI010000303.1, read on the forward strand.
TGAAGGGGAACCCTTCTCGCTTACCGCGGGAGTCAGTGTGTGGCCGAGCGAAATCCTCCGCGCGCTGGTCGTGGTCCTCTGCCTGGTGTTCATCGGAAAGGCGCTCTGCGACCTCGCACGGAACAGCGAGAGGATCAGCCGCGATTATGACTTCGAGCGGCGGGAGGTCGAGAGCCGATTCTCGCCGAGGACAGTCTGGATGAATCTAAAGCGGGTGTACCATCCCGTCGCCACCATGACGGCCACCACGGTGGACCAGGCATGGCTGTGGTGCCGGGAGGCGGGGATGCCGGCGCAGCGCGCTGCCAGGACGGGCCTGCTGATGCTGCTCTATGCCGGCGTCATGGGGCCGATCGGACACTGGGTCCTCAACGATGAGCTCATCCATCCCTGTCGCGGGCCGTTCAGCTGCCACGTCGATTCCGTGATGACGCTGAGCAGTCTGGTGTTCGTCGTCCTGCTCAATCTCGCGGTGTTCGATGCCGTGATGTTGTGCCGGAGGTGGATTCGATGGGTGACCGTGTCCACGGGCGGATGGTCGGACCGGGTCCGCGAGCACTATCTTCGCGAGTACGGGCTCGTGCCGGGCCAGCGGGATGAGTTCACCACGCTCAAGTATCTCGCGGCGGTCGATCTGATCAGCCGTCGCACCGAGGTCGTGAATCGGCTGATTCGGTATCCGTTCATCGCCCTGCTCCTCATGATCGCGGCGAGGAACGATTACTTCGACGTGTGGAACTATCCGCGGATTCTCCTCCTGACCTGGGCGGTGAATGTGCTCTTGGCGATGACGGCCGCCTACTTGCTGTACCAAGCGGCGAGCCTGGCGAAGAAAACGATGCTCGAAGGGCTCAACCGGCAGATGGTGCAGGCGTTGGGACAGGAAAAGGATCGCGACGTGCGGGTGAGGCAGGTCCAGTACATCATCGATGAAGTGGAGGCCAACGAACAGGGAGCGTTTGTTCCGCTGTATCAGCAACCAATCGTCGAATCCTCGCTGTACGGACTCGTCGCGTTGCTGCAGTATTTGTATCGAGCATAGGTGACGAGCGACGCATGTCCGAGACGGTGGTGGGCGGCCTGAACACGAGAATCCTTAGCGGGTCGAACGGAAGTCGGAACGCTCCCGCCGTCATCCTGCTGCACGGCTTCGGCGCGCCCGGCGATGATTTGTTGCCGCTTGCCTCCGCGGTCGCCGCTCCCCCGGGTGTCCGGTTCATCGTTCCGGAAGGGCCGCTCGCGCTGACGATGGGATATCGGGAGTCGCGCGCCTGGTGGTTGATCGATCTCGCACGGCTCGAGGCCGATCGCGCGGCGGGACGCCTGCGGGACTTGTCGCGTGAAGTGCCCCGCGGATTGCCGGCCGCGCGCGCGGCGCTCGAACGGTTCCTCGCGGAGCTGCCGCAGGTGGTGCCCATCGATTATGAGAAGACCATCATCGGGGGATTTTCCCAGGGCGCGATGCTGAGCTGCGACATCGTGATGCGAACCGCGCTCCCCATCGCCGGGCTCGTGCAACTGTCCGGCACGCTCTTCGCCCGTCAAGACTGGAGGCTTCCCGCCCCCGCCCGATCGGGACTCCCGGTGTTCCAGAGTCACGGCACGCAGGATCCCCTGCTGCCCTTTGTGATGGCGGAGCAACTGCGCGATGAGCTCACGCGCGCCGGCCTGGCCGTCGACTGGCACAGCTTCCGGGGAGGACATGAAATTCCCCAGGGCATCGTCGAGAAACTGGGCCTGTTCGTGACCAGGGTGTTGAAACAGACGTGAGCGCAGCGCACCGCACGGGCCCGGCCCGACGTCCGCCCAGCGAACATTATTTCCCCTCGGCCGCCTTTGCGAGCACCGCCCGGAAGACGTCGGAATGGGGGTTCTTCACCTCGCGCCGGATCACGATGTCGGCAGGGCTGACCGGCTTGCCGTAGTAGTCGCGGTTCCATTGGTCCCTCGCCGCCAGCACGGCGCCTTCGAGCGACACGCCGGCGAACAGCCCCTTGGCGCGCACGAATGACAAGAGGTCTGCGCTGAGGTTCGGCGTCGTCGCCCCCGCGACCCCGGCCCCGACGGGACCGACGGCGACGGATCCATCGGCTCCGAGCTTGAAATTCCCCAGCAAGAGCGAGTCCACCCCCTTCTGTGTCAGAACGAGCAGGACCACCTCGGACGCTTGCGCCCCGAATTGGAACCCGAAGCTCCCGGCTCCCATCGTGAAGAACGCCGGCTCGCTCCATTCGCCGGTCTTCTGATCCTTCGCCACGAAGACGCCGCTGCCGCCCGCGCCGCCGAAGAAAAAGGCCGCTTTCAAGAACTGCGGCACGATGAACAGGCCCTTTGCATCCTTGATGTGATCCCGGAACCAGCCCATGTTCGAATCCGCGAGAAAGTTCTCGAGGGTCATCCGGGATTGATCGACCAGATCCCGCTGCTCCCGGTCTTCCGCCCGGACGTTCACCGGGAGACAGACGGAAGAAAGCGCAGCCAGTCCGAGGGCGACGGCCACGATCAGAGCGGTCATCCGGGATGTCATGATGCCTCCTTCAGGAGTCGAGGAATTCCTGTAACGCTTTGGCCGAGGGCTGTTGAAAGGCGCCCGCCCGGCTGGCGCCCGTCCCGTCGATCCGGTTCAGCGCCACGGCGGTTTCGCACATCTTGGCGAGCACGGCGATGGCGTTGAGGACCGGCGCCGGTCCGACGGTGAAGCGCGTGAGGCGCGAGAACAACAGCGAGGGGAGGCCGCCGGCCGGGATGATGACCTCCGCGCCCGCGGAGACCAGCGGTTCCACCTCCCGACAGAATTGGCGGAGCACGAGTTGAAACGTGGCCTCCTCGGTGAACGCGCGGACGAGGAGCGCCGGGTCGGTGTTGATGGCCTTGACGGCGACGATCCGGCGCGTGAGCCCATAGCGCTCGACTTGCTCTTCGTGCAGGGGAATGAAGACCGGATTGATCGTGACGAGCGCGATCTTCCGACCGAGCATGCAGGCATAGAGCATGGCGGCTTCGCCGAGGGCGAGCACCGGGATGTCGACCGTCGACCGCGCCTCAAAGAGCCCGCCGTCCTGAAAATGGCCGATGGCGAACGCATCGTAGCCGCGCTCTTGAGCCTGCACCGCGTTGCGGATCACCTGCTCGGTGCACCGGAACTCCGTCAAGCGATGCAGCTCGAGATCCGGCGGAGAGATGCCGTGCACCTCGAAGGAGACGCCGCCGGCCGCGATGGCGGCAAGCCTGTTGGACAGTTCATCGCAGTACGGCGCCTGCTGGCTGGTGTCCACGAAGCTTTGGTACCAGATCTTGACCGGTTTCCAGGATGACGGCATCGGAAAGCCCTCGATCAGACGGTTGCCGTGTGATTAC
>DASTSI010000304.1:0-6336 GCA_035760745.1 Nitrospira sp.
GGGGCCCGTATCGGGATTGTTGAGCGCCAGCGCGCCCGTCATAGGCACGAGCATGACGGCCATGGCAATTGGGAGCGGGATCTTTCTCGTGAGCCTACCCACCGTAAAGCCCTCCTTCTTCTCACTGCATGGGACGGAACCGCATCTTCGACGACTATATAACGGAATCCTCCGGCGTTATCGATGGGCATTTCCCTAGGTTCAGGTCACGCCGCGGCTGCGCGGTCCGCGAGCCGGATCAGCCGGGCTCGGCAGGAGGTTTTTCCCAGGGAGAGCAGCGCAATGCCTCTCGGCAAGGAGAACCGTTTGGGTCCCGCCGAACCGGGGTTGAGGAGCAGCACGTCCCCGACGCGGGCAATCTTGGGCTGGTGGGTATGCCCGAAAATACAGATGTCGGCGCGGACGCGCGCCAAAAAGGCCGCGGCATCTTTGCGGATCTTTCCGCGCTCGTAGATGATATGCCGCACTGCGACACGGGTTCCCGCCAATTCGACGACGGTTTCCGGTCCACATCGCGTCACCTTGCGGTCGTCGACATTGCCCGAGACCGCGATGACCGGCGCGATTCGAGCCAGTCGCGCGATCACGGATCGGTGCCCGATGTCGCCCGCATGAATAATCCGGTCCACGCCGCGGAAATGCCGGTAGATAGCCGGGTCGAACAGCCCGTGCGTGTCGGCAATGACGCCGATGCGGAGAGGTTTCAGCCGTGCCATTGCGTCACGGACCGGCAAGCGATTGCTGCACGCTCTTCCAGTCGAAGGTGAACGGCTCGGGGAGCTGTTTCGGCAGCGAGGCGACTTCGGTCCTCAACCGCGCTGCGCGCGCTTGACTCATAGGATGCGTGGACAACAGCTCGACCCGGTCCTTCTCCTTCGCCGAGAGCCGATCAAAGAAGCGGATGAGTCCCTCCGGGTCGATCCTCGCACGATGAAGCAAGTGCACGCCCGTCACGTCCGCCTCGGTCTCCTGGTCGCGTCCGAATCGCAGCGTGAGCAGCTGGAGGCTGACTTCCCGCATAAGGCCCGCCAATCCTTGTTGATTCCCCATGATGACGGACAGGACCGTGAACAGACCGAGCTGCTTGACGATCCGCTCGAGTCCATGCCGCTGCAGCACGTGATTTAGCTCATGACTCAGCACGCCGGCCACTTCCTCTCCGCTCTCCGCGTTCTTCATCAGCCCTGTAAACACGACGACGTACCCCCCAGGCAAGGCGAAGGCGTTCACCACGTCGTTCTTGACCATCGTCACCTCGAACTTGTAGGGGCTGTCGCTGAGTCGCTCGGTCAGCCGCCGCGTCATCTCCTGCACCGCGGACACCGCCGGGCCCTCCTTGATGACAGTCTGTTGAGCGAGGACGTCGCGATACGCCGCTTCTCCGATTTTCTGCTCCCACTCGACCGGAATCCGGCTGACGGCCATCTCGACGAGCAGATCCGAGCCGAACCAGAGGACAAGCACGACGGCCACGAGCGCCCCGCCCACGGCGGCCCAAGTGCTCCGCTGTCTCGTGCGCGTCCGTCTGACGGCGGCCGCCGTGTCGTCAAGCCGTCGGGTGAGTCCCGGAGGAGCCGCGGCTCGAAAGGCGCGGATCAAGACCGGATCTTTGATGTACAAACTTCGCCGACCCTGCTCTCCGGTCCATTGCGCCACGAGCTGGTCATGATCGAGTCCGCCGGCTGAGACCGACACTTCGTCGAACTTTACCCGCAGAACGATCGGCGGGGCTTGGAGCAGATGAACGGTGATTCCCGAAGTGTCCAGGTCGACGAGGCACGGCGCGCCGGTCGCAGGGAGATCGTCGCCGAAGCAGAGGGCATTCGGAGAAGCCGAAGCCGAGAAAACGGGTGAGTCCGGCGACGTGCGGGCTTCCATCTGGTGGTCTCAGCCTTGACGCGAGCGTCGACCCGCTATTCCGAGACCGGGATGAATTGCCTGATCCAATTGCCGAAGCCTCCGGGGTTGCGGCTCTGAATGTACACGACCCCCGGTCCTCGAAAGCGGCAGACGAATCCTTCGCCGGATGTAAAACTGGCCACCCATCCTGCCGCAGCCCGTTCGATGTTGTAGCTCGTCGTGGCGGACCAGGCAACGAGGTGGCTGTTGTCGACGATGTATTCCTGGTCAGGCTTGAGCTCGATCTTGTGGATGGCGCCGAAACTGTTCAGGACCAGCGTGCCCTTGCCGCTGATCTTCAGGATGAAAAACCCCTCCCCGCCCAAGAGACCCCGACTGAGGCTTTGCATCTGGCTCTCGATTTTGACGGTTTCGGCGCCGGCAAGAAAGCCGTCCTTCTGCACCAAGTACTCATTGAGGCCGTCGAGCTCGATGATCACGATTTCACCGGGCACGGTCGGGGCGAGCAGGACTTCCCCCGGTCCTCGATTGGCTTTCAGCGTTTGAAAGAAGAATTTTTCCCCGGTGAGCAATTTCCGCGACAGCGCTCCCAGAAAGCCACCCTCCATCTTGCTCTCGACATCGATCGTCGGCGATGACGCCACCATGGCTCCGGACTCGGCCTTGATGTGTTCGCCTGCGGCCAGCTGGATGCGGACCATGGGAAACGCCCCGGGATAAAGCACTTCACTGTTCATTCTTGTTTTCTCCTTGTCCTGCCAAGAACCGCTCCTGGGACATTGGCCCGGCGCCATCTTCGCCGCGCACCGCGCCGGCACGCCGCGCCGCCCGTGTCAGCGCGTGGGAACAAAACTCGAGAGCCGAGCGGCGAACCGAGCAGGACGGTGAAGGACGGCATCGGTCTTCCACTGTTGTTCGGCGGGCCATGCCGTTATCCGACGACCCAGCCGTACAGCCTCCGACTCGGTTCGGGTCCTTCCTCCAGATAGCTCATCCTGATCCGGCCCAGATAATCCTTCGGCACTGCAAGACGGGTGGCGGCAGGATCGACCGCGAAGACCCGGGCGGCGTTCAATCCAAAAATCTTCGCTTTACTCTCGCGTGTCAGCGGCTGGTACCGGTACTTTTCGATGAGGGCTTCCGGGATCTGAAAGCGACGGAAGGCCTCGATCTGCCACTGAGGCGTCCCTGACCAAATGGAATCGGTGCCCCACAACACATGGTCCACCCCGAACGTATCGATGATCTGGCCGAGGAGATGCGCGCAAACCATGGGATGCGCGGCGACGAGCTGTCCGAAGGTCGAACCCAACTCCATGTAGATGTTCGACAGTTCGCGCTCCTGGCGTTTCATCCGGCAAAATTCCGTCGTCCATGGAATCTCACCGGTCTTCGCAAACCCCTCATCGATTCCTGACGCAGTTTTGAACCCCGAGTGATACACCAGGAAGTCGATATCAGGAAAATCCTTCGCGGCTTTGATCAGGTCTTTCGGGTGGTTGTATTCCGGCACCGGCCCGAGCGGCAAGCCCTTGTGAACGCAGACGCGCTTGATGTTCAGTTTCCGCGCCTGCTCGAGCATGGGATAGGCGATCTTTTCGTCGTCCATCCACCAGCCGCGGTCGAATCCTCTGGGGCAGGAACCGGTATAACATTTCCAAGCATCGATCTTGAGCTGCTCGGCCTGTTGCGCCATAAAGTCCAAGTCCGCCGGTCCCAACTGAGGCGTGGCCAGACCATGAGCGAGCATGCGCTGCGAACCGGCCAACCGGTTGATCTCGTCTCGGATGTGCGCCATCTCTTTCGGCGGTACGACGGCCTCCTGGGGATACGGTCCAGGAGGGGTGCTGATCAGCCCGATGGACGTCTCGCTGTCGAGAAACACTTCCTTCACGAAATTTCGCCACGACAGATCGTCGATCGTCCCGCTATCCCGCGCCAAGGCGGGATTCCAACCGGCTTCGCGGATTCGTCGCCTCAGCGACAGCAGGCCCTCGGCGCCCGCCGGATCATAGTGAGACCCCACGTAATGGGTCTGCACGTCGAAGATGAACAACGGATCGCCTTGCTGCTCCGCAAATGCGACAGGCTCGAACACTTCCGCTTCGAGGACATCGAAAAGCCGTCCGAAAACCGAGTTCATCGCGAGCAACGCCGCCGCGGTCGCGCCCGTCGTGCGGAGAAAATCGCGGCGCGATAACCCTACCGCTCCGGCGGCATGCCGGATGCGCTCGGCCGTCTCGGCCTCGACCCTCGCCTGGTCGGCTGTCTGCGGCAGGGGGACGAATTCCTCATTCGAAACGTTGCGCGTGGGAATTGGACCGGGTGACAGGGTGCCCCGGCGATACCTACGGTTCCATGGGAGTCGACGATGGCCTCGCATGATTGCTCCGATCCGCAAGACGGCGCTGTCAGATTCTCAGGAATGCCGAGGAGGCTGTCAAGCGATGAGAGACGATGAGGCTCAGGGGTGCGGCCGCGGCTGAACGGAGCTGTTCGGCCGTTGATCCGGATGCTGTTCGAAATATTCTTTCCTCAGCTGCCGTCGCATCTCCTGGCGCTCGGAGGGCGACATGTTGCGCCACTGCTCCCGCATGGCCTGCCTTCGTTCGGGAGGAAGCGAGCGAAACCATTGGCGGGCGCGGCGGATCGCGTCCTGCCGCTCCGGAGGCAACTGGCGGAAGCGTTCGAAACGCTGGCGGAGCTGCTGCTGCTGATCTGGAGGAAGCTGCCGCCATTGCTGAAACCGTTGTTTCGCCTGCTGCCGTTCTTCGGGAGCCATGTTGAACCAGAGACGGGCACCGTTGAGCAGACGCTGCTGCCGGTCCGCGGGGAGCTGATCCCAGCGATCACTGAACCGGTGCAAGACCTCTTGTTCCTGCTGATTGAGCTGATTCCACTGAATCGGACCGGGAGGCTCCGTCTCGCCGAGTACGGGCACGGCGGTGACGAGAAGGATCAGCAGCGATCGCATCACGCACATCATCGCTTCACCGCCTCCCTTCCACGAGTCGTCTCGACCGGAGAATGGGGCACCGGCCCCTGCACCTCGGGCTGGGGTTTGCTCACCCCATCCTTGGCCGGCGGAGCCGAGGGCCGGCGGTCGGGAAGGCTCTCGTCGGGAGAAGGATCGTCGAGCTGAAAGGGATCGATCCATTGTGGACGGGACTCCCCCATGCTCCACGATCCGAGGAATTCGAGGAATTCGGCATCCGGTGGCGTCGGGGGTTGGGACCCCGCTTCGGCCCCACATGTCCAAAGCATCATCAATGCCGACAATGCGGTGGTCCATCTACCCCGTCTGATCGGCATCAGCCAGCCAATGGTAGAACTCGAGATCCTCTGCCAGTTCCACGTTTTCGGGCGAGAGCACGAGTTCCATGTCCTCGAGCAAGGGAGCGTGGTGATTGTCTTTCTGCCGCAGGTCCGTCCACATCAATACCGCAAGCAGGCCGATCACGGCCATCGCCAGCCCTCCGGCCCAGCTCCATTGCCAGGACTTCGCCGGTTCCGGGGAAAGAATTGAACGTCGGACACGCTGGAGACGAAGGATCGTCGCCTGATCCATTTCCTCCACACTGCGGTCCAAGAGCCGCCGAGCGCGAGCCGTGACTTCCGCATCGTCCGGTGTCAATGACTCCGACATTAGCGGTGCTCTCCCAACTGTTTCCGGAGGGTTTGAACCGCCCGGAAGTAGTGCGTTTTCACACTGCCCTCCGAACAATGCATTGCGCGAGCGGTTTGCGCCACGTCGAGTCCCTCCCACGCTCGGAGGAGAAACGCCTGCTGCTGCCGCAAGGGCAGGCTCCGTAGGGCCTGTTCCAGCGCCACGGTCGCCTGCTTGAGCGCCAATTGCTCGTCGCTCGAAACCTGCCTCGTGTCCGGAACGCAGCCGAGGCGGTCCTTTTCATCATCTTCAGCCGAAGATCCAAACCACTGACGCCATCGATGGCGAACTCTGGTGCGACGATACCAATCCCGGATGCGGCTCTGCAGGATCGTATGGAACAGCGGCCCCCATTCCGATTCCGCACGCGACCCATACCGCTGTACCAATTTCAACATCGCCTCTTGAACCAGGTCCATGGCCTCGTCCACGTCACCGGTGGCGATATGCGCTATGCGAAATGCCCGGCGCTCGATCGATGCGAGGAACCGGTCCAGTGCCTGAGCTTGGTCCAGAGTCGTCGTCCTTCCACTCAGTGGCATCCCGCCGGTCGTCCAACCCGCAGAGAATGCGATGGAGAGGGCCGACATGGCGTCGCCTGATTATTCCGACCGGCGCATCGATCGGCGGACGATTGTTGTCGCGACGGACACGGCCGTCAAGAGGTTGGCACAAGCTCCCTGGCAATCTCTACCGAGAAGTAACGCGGCGAAGCCTCGTTGGTTGACAGAATACCGGACCGGCAGGGACCGAAACTCGGGGAAAGCGGTGGTTATTTGACGGCAGATTTCGTGTCGCCGGCTGGCAGC
>DASTSI010000305.1:0-5919 GCA_035760745.1 Nitrospira sp.
CGGTATCAAGAACCTCTCCAGACTCTGTAATCGTTCTGGTTCCCGATAGCGGGAGAAAAAATGCGCATGGACTGCTTCCTGCCGCGTCCCTTTGCAACCAAACCAAGTGGATCGCGTTGTTTGCCCGTACCTCGCAGGAGGATAGAGCATGAAAAAGACGGCGATCATGATTGCGACTGCGGCGGCGATCGGTAGCGCTGTTGTACCGGCGCCGGCTCAGGCCTACCGCATGGGCCCCGGCCTTGGCGTGGGTCTCGCTATCGGCGCGCTGGCCGCGGGCGCGGCGGCGAGCTCTTACTATTACGGGCCTTACGGGTATTACGACGGCTATTACCGGCCGCGCTACTACCGGCCGTATTATGGACCGGCGTATTACGGCGGATGGTCTCCCGCCTATACCTATTATGGCGGGCCGCCAGCCTATTACGGCGCGGCTCCGGTCTATTACGGGGCGTCGTATGGCTATCGGCCAGGCCCCTACTGGCACCGCCGCTGGCATCGCCCGTATCGTTATTGGTAAGCCGACGCCGCCCCTGAGATCAAAATGTCTCGGGGGCAGAACGATCATTCAGGCCGCCTGATGGCGTTTGTTGGCTGCGGCATCTCCAAAGCTCGATCTATTCGAGCGCGGACGGATAAGTAGTATTCCTCACGCTCACGCCGGAGCGCGGCTTGATGCGCCTTGAAGTTGGCCACGCGTCGCGCGATGTCGGCTCGTTCGGATCTTTGTCGTTCTGATCCTTGCCTGCCTTCCGGACTCATCTGATTTTTTGGCCGCGTCCCGTCATCTTGCTCATGCATTGTTCTTGATTCTCCGACGTCCGAGCCATTCTGGAACGATTTCAACAACGCGAAAGGCGCGTTTAATCGAATGTAATTGCGGAGCAGTTATTCGCTCCCAATGTATGAGGCATATTATGCGCTACGCTTTCGGCGATCAGGGCCGGAAAATGCGGCGTCAAGGTGCTTATCCTCAACAAGCAGCCGTTGAACGGCTGATTGACCATCCTGCGCACCGTCAACAACACGAAAATACTAATGGGGAGCGGCGGCGAAAATGATTCGCGCGTGTGCAAGGCTGTTCATAGATTCACGTCAAATTATTTTTTGTCTTGCGACGTCAACCATAGTGTTATCTTTTGATTCGTAAGATTCGCGCGGCTATATTCATCTGGGAATAACGGTGTTATCCAGACGAGAGCCGTAGTGTAATAGTAAATGTGTGGGGTCCTGGGTCATGGGGTCTGACGGATTTGAATCCAGGAAGTTTGGAGGTCCGACGGTGAGCGATCACCTTGGATCGAAGGACTTTTCTGGAACCACGGATCGGGAGTCAGGGGTCGGTCCGTTTACGGGACTTGGCGAATCCCCTGCCAACATTGTCGAGATCAGTGGCGTCATCAAATGGTTTGACGCTTCAAAGGGCTACGGTTTTATCGTTCCCGATAACGGCTCGCCGGACGTGCTCCTGCATGTCACTGTGCTTCGTCGTGACGGTTACCAGACGGCCTATGAAGGATCCCGTCTGGTTTGTGAATGCGTGCAGCGGGCGAAGGGCTATCAAGCGTTCCGGATTACGTCCATGGACGAATCCACGGCCATTCATCCCGCGCAGATGCTTCCGCCTCGGACCCACGTCAGCGTGACGCCGACCAGCGGTCTGGAGCGGGCGCAGGTAAAATGGTTCAACCGGCTGCGCGGCTTCGGGTTCTTGACCTGCGGCGAGGGGACGCCCGATATCTTCGTCCACATGGAAACGCTGCGGCGCTTCGGCATGACGGAGCTTCGGCCGGGGCAGTTCGTTCTGGTCCGGTTCGGGCCGGGTTCCAAGGGAATGATGGCCGCGGAAGTTCAACCGGAAACCGGGGCTCCGGGCCTGTCCTCGCACTGAACCGGCGAAAGGGGCATCGCCGCTGAGGAGAAAGACACGCGGAGGGTCGACCGCCGAGGGCTCGACCTTCCGGAAAACGTGTTTTGCGGCAGCGGAGGCCGCCCGCTACGGATCATGGCTGACCGGTGCGGAAACGTTTCCGGCGGCTGCGAATATCCTTCGTCCTGACGGGTTGCCCGATGATGCGAATGCGGAAGGTCGGTCTTGAGTGGCTGCGCGCCGGTTTGTGGATTGCGCTGCTCTCGTGGATCGGCATCGTCACTCCATCTGGGGCCGGCGCCCGCGCCGCCGGATTCCAGACGCTGGAGATCGCGACCCGAGCGGGCGTGAAGATGTTCTCGGTCGAAATGGCGACGACCGAGAAAGAAAGGGAAAAGGGGCTGATGTATCGGAAGCATCTGCCGGACGGGCAGGGGATGCTGTTCGATTTCTCTCCGGCCCAGCAGGTGTCGATGTGGATGAAGAACACCTACATCTCGCTCGACATGATCTTCATCGACCCCGACGGCCGGGTTCTCCGCATCGCCGAGAACACCGAGCCGTTCTCGACCCGCATTATTTCGTCGGGCGGTCTGGCCAAAGGTGTGCTGGAGGTGATCGCGGGGACCGCGAGAAAGTACGGCATTGCGCCGGGCGACCGGGTCTCGCACCCGCTCTTTAACGGCCATTGAGATCGTTGGAGCGCTTTCGAGCCCAGATGGCTGCGAACTGCCCGGCGGATGGATGCCGGTCCGCGGGGGAGACAACGCATCTATCCGACGATAGAGCGCTGCTACGGTCCCCGAGAAGCGGAATGGCCCTTGGTTGGCTTGCTGGGCCGGCCGGAAGCATGTAACGACATCGTTTCCCAGCGGATCGGGGTATAGCGCAGCCTGGTAGCGCGGCAGTTTTGGGTACTGCAGGTCGTTGGTTCGAATCCAGCTGCCCCGACCATATAAATCAATGACTTATGGCGTTCTCGCGCGGGCGTGCCTTCGGGCCGGACCCGGAGGATGCCGGTACGGTCCGGAAAACGCGTCGTACGGCACCGGAATCGCCGGGGTCGTTGACTGCCTCAATGATCTTCTGGCGATTGCCCGGCACACCCTGCTGCAGTACATCAATAATCGGGAGCGCCGCGCGGATTCGCCTTAGCCCAGGCCGTAACCTTTTCATCTGGAATGATAAGCGATGACTGGCCGCTGGACGCGTAATAGCTCTTTCCGCTCTCCACGGAATAAGCCACTCCGCCCCATACTGCGTCGTCGTTCAGGTGTATGCGTCCAATCTCCGGATTGATGTTGCTTACAGTCGTGACCTTGATTTCAAGGCGGCCGTATTGGCGGCTTCTGATCGCGGCCAGATCGCCAATCTTGACGTTGCGATAGTAACGCTCGATTTCTTCGGCCGTTTGACCGCGGCTTGGGTCGCCGGAGGGCTTTCCGGGAGGAAGCATATTCTAGGCAGCCTTCTAATAAAGACGCGACAGCGCTCTGTTTGTTTTCGACAATCCGGATGGGATGCTTGCGCTAACCGGAGGGTTTTCAGGACAATAGCAAGTCGAACGATAGCTTGCCAATCGCCTCATTTCCCGGTGTAGCCAAACCTCGCCGATCGGTATTTGCGACATCTTGCCAATCGGCGCTCCGCTGCAGCGCGCAATTTTGAATCCTGTCGCGGCAGGTCGGGCCCGCGCCGGTCGACAACGATGCGCGGGAGGATTAAACGGTCATTGCGGTTAAGCCAGACTGTGGTTCGAGATCGTTCATCAGACTCGGCAATGAAGGCGCTGAGTCAGGTAGACAACATTGGCCGACCCTGAGCTTCCGAGGTGCGTGTGGTGGAATCAAAAGAGGGCGGGATCGATGTCCGCATTGGACGAGCGCGTTGAGATCCGGCCGGAGAGGATGAAGCAATGAGCACCTGGACGCTTGTTGCTCGACCCGAAGGGGACGGCATTGCGGCCGAGCTGACGATCGACGGCGGATCACCGCTCACATTGGGTCGGGTCGAAATTGAGAGACTGGGAGCCGCGCTGGAAAATGCGCTTGCGGGTGTTGACGACATGTACAGCCGGATTTCATGCGTGAACGCCGGCAACCAGATCGTCGTGTCGGTCGACAAGATCACCGTAGCTGCCCTGAGATATGACAAGGCGGATCTGATGTGCAGCCAGTTGAAAGAACTTCTGGCGGGTCAGGGCACTGAATTTATCGGCTAAGAGGCAGTCGAGAGACGGTGCTGGGAATTCTACGGGCTCGTGGGCGCTTGCGATCGTCCGCCCGAATCGATCGCTTTGATTTTGCCGATTACTGAAAGAGCGCCGATAGCGCTGAGTCGTGACCGTCGTGTCGACGCTCCCGTCCGAATAAAGGCATCGCAATCCTGTTGAGAAAAGCAACTGCGGCGGGCGATAGCTAATCTCTCAGCGCAGGGCAGCAATGCGGATATGTCCAGCCGCCTAAAACCTTTCTGCAGTCACAAGGAAAAACCCGTCGGCGAGGAGGACTCCCGACGGGTTTTTACGCGGTACGGGGATGAACGGGTAACTGAGCCGTTCGGCGAGACAATGCACGACCCGCAAAGAAGTTGCTATGCAGACAACGCGGGGGTGCTCTGACGCTAGCGATAGAAGTAAATGAAGCGATGTATAGTAAGACATACATCTCCCCTTGACGGAAGAAAACCCGCCGGTCTTTCGGCGAGCTGCGTCGCGGATCTGCTTCTCGGACGTGTCTTCACGATCCGATTGCGGATGCGTGGATATGGGGAAGTCAGGAAGAGAAAAAAATGATGTCTGATGCAGATCGAGTAGAGTTCGGAAATCGTCTTGCGAAACTGGTCGCTGACAAACATTGGACAGTAGACGAATTTGCCCGCGAAGCATCGAAGCGTTTCCGTGGCCTCCATGATTTCCGCCGTTGCGACATCTCGCTCTACATGCGCGGCATCCAGTTTCCGAAGCCCGCGCGCCTGAAGGCGATCTGCGAAACGCTTGGCATCGAAGCAAAAACACTTGGGACCGAAGTTCACGTCGGTATGAAGCACTAGTTTGAGGCGATAGCTCCGTCAGAGCCTGGTTCTGATGGAATCAGAGGCCGCTCGTTGAACGGCCTCCTTCAATCGGCTGTAACGCGCCGCTAACCGGTCTGACGCGTGAGCCGTTCCCGCGACGGGGATGGCTCTGCCCAAGGTCGATCGGGTTGCGTGTCGGTTATGGAAAGTTGCGTCGTTGGCCTCGTGCGTTCCCAGCGATGCGATGAGCGCAGCTTGATTCACGGGCGCCGGATTGGGATGGCGTTCGATCGGAATCCATGTGTTGGACCATCGATCGAAGCGCTTCGCCTTGGAATCGGTCGTGCTTAAAAGAAGGGTGCGCCAGCGAACCGGCGCACCCTTCGATGCTTTATAACTTGATCGGCAATCAGTACGGGCAGATCGTGCGGCCCCAGCGCGGGCTGTAATAGCAGCCAGGCGCGATGAAGCCCCAGCCCCGGCCTCGGCCCCAGCCGCGACCACGGCCCCAGCCGCGTCCGCGACCACGACCCCAGCCACCGCCGCGTCCACGACCGCCGCCGCGAGCTTCCGCAGACGTTGTCGATCCGGCCACCAGAACCGAAGAAACGCCGGCAACGCCGATAAAATACACGCAAACCATCGCCGTCGCCGCCAGGACGCGGGTGACGATGCTGCGTCGCGCGCTCGAACTTTTTTGAATCATCAAGAGAATCTCCAACTCTGTTTGGCACCTTCGTGAAGCAGACCTTGTATTCGGGACGACCATTGTCGCGAATATAAGGCAGTCAGTTTGCCGTGGTTCGGTGCATGATAAAATAACATTTCCAACGCATTTTGAGCGTGCGCCGCTAATCGAGACCAGGTTCGGCGTCCGCCCGGTCAGGGGTCGGCCCCGGCCGTATTCAGGTTCACGCGGGATTGGTGAAAAATCCGGAAATGTCCTTGTGTGTCAATTTGTAAGCAGTAGTTGTGATGTCGGAAATTGACGGCTTACGGTTGCGCTAGCTAGCTCTCCTGCGGGCATCGGCCGA
>DASTSI010000306.1:0-7882 GCA_035760745.1 Nitrospira sp.
CCGTAAGGCGTGAAATGTTAGGCGTTAGGGACGTGATTCTCAGCTGGTTTTATACTCCTTACGCCTCACTCCTTACCCCTAACGGAATTATTCCACGACGTTCAATTCAATCGGATCAACGACACAGCCCTTGGCTCGCAGACCGACGACGGCCCGTTCAATTTCCACTGTGTCACCGGAGAGCTCCACATCCGCCCAGCCTGTGGTGTCGCGAACATCGGCCCGTCGGACATCGGTCACGACGTTATATTCCCGCCCGATCTGATAGATAATCGGCTCTCGAATCTTGTCTTCAGGAAAACGAATATGGAAGCGCAGGTGTGCCATGGTTACCCTCCCGCGATCGCCGGAACGATGGAAACCTCATCGCCGTCCTTGAGAGCAGTGGCCTTTCCCTTAAGGAAACGTATGTCCTCTTCGTTGACATAAATGTTCACGAAGCGACGAAGCTCTCCTGTTTCATCGCACAGGCGATCTTTGATGCCCGGATGTGTACTGTTCAACACCTCGATCATCTCCACCACGCTGTCGGCTTTAGTCTCGACCTCGCCCTGGCCTTTGGTCAGGGGACGAAGCGGAGTCGGAATACGAACTTTAATCATGCGTCACCACCACCGTTCTTTCCCATCTTGAAGGTTTTCTCGAAGGCCACCAGGCTCGGCTGAATCCGAACCGGGCGACCGACCGCATCGATCACTGCTTCCTGCGTCTTGAGCCCGTTGCCGGTGATGTAGGCCACCGTGACATCCGATTTTTTGATCGTCCCTTGCTTGACCAACTTCCGCAGCACGCCGATGGTGACGCCGCCCGCGGTCTCGGCGAAGATGCCCTCGGTCTGGGCGAGAAGCTTGATCCCTTCCACCACTTCTTCGTCGGACACCCTCTCCATGGCGCCCTGGCTTTCGCCGGTCGCCTTGAGCGCATAGTAGCCGTCGGCCGGATTCCCGATCGCCAGCGATTTCGCGATCGTCTTGGGCTTCACCGGCTTGAAGAAATCGCGGCCCGCTTTGAACGCGGTCGCGATCGGCGAGCATCCCTCGGCCTGCGCCCCGTTGATCCTCGTCCGCACCGTGTCGACCAGGCCGAGCGCCTGGAACTCGTGGAGGCCCTTCCAAATCTTGGTGAGCAGGGACCCGGACGCCATCGGAATGACGACCTGATCCGGGGTACGCCATCCCAGCTGCTCCACCGTCTCGAAAGCCAAGGTTTTCGACCCTTCGGCATAGTAGGGACGGATGTTGATGTTGACGAACGCCCACCCGTGTTCGCCGGCGATCTCACTGCACAGCCGATTCACGTCGTCGTAGTTGCCTTCGATCTCGACGACGTTCGGCTTGTAGATGAGATTCCCGAGCACCTTGGCCGCTTCCAGATCGCCGGGGATGAACACGTAACACCGCATGCCGGCCGCCGCCGCATGAGCCGCCACGGAGTTGGCGAGATTGCCCGTGGACGCGCACGCGACCGTCTCAAACCCCAATTCTCGGGCCCTGGTCAACGCGACGGCCACGACGCGGTCCTTGAAGGAGAGGGTCGGATGGTTCACCGTGTCGTTCTTGATGTACAGCTCGTCGAGCCCGAGGTAGGCGCCCAGATTTTTGGCGCGCACCAGCGGCGTGAATCCCGCATGGGGGCCGATGTAATTCTGTCCCTCGACGGGCAGGAGGTCGGCATAGCGCCACATGCTGCGCGGTCCTTCTTCGATCTTTTTGCGCGAGACGATTTTCTTGATTTCTTCGTAGTTGTACTTCACTTCCAGCGGACCGAAGCACATCTCGCAGACGTGGATCGCCTTGGTCGGATATTCCTTCCCGCACTCCCGGCACGTCAACGCTTTCATCTTGGCCATCGTGACACCCACCTTCTGTATTTACGGCCTCACCGCACATCCGGCGAAGGGATCTCCGTCGTCGAACAACTCGGTGATCGTCGGATGCTCCCCGCACAGCGCGCATTTCGGATTGCGCCTCACCTTGATTTCGCGGAATTGCGTCTTCCTCGCGTCGAAGTCGAGGAGGCGGTCGGTCAGCGGGCGGCCGATGCCGAGCACGAGTTTCAGCGCCTCCGTCGCTTGAATGGTCCCGATCACGCCGGCCAGGACTCCGATGACGCCGGCTTCCTGGCACGACGCCACAAGTCCCGGCGGAGGCGGGGCCTTGAAGATACAACGATAGCAGGCCGATTTTCGAGGAATGATCGTCGTGACGCGGCCGTCGAACCGCAGGATGCCGCCGTGGACGAGCGGCTTGTCCGCGAAGTAACAGGCGTCGTTGATCAGGAATTTCGCCGTAAAGTTGTCCACGCCGTCGATGATGACGTCGTAGTCGCTGAAGAGCTTGATCGCATTGCCGGCCGTGAGCCGTTCTTCATACATGGTGACGGCCACGTCGGGATTCAAGGCCTGGATCTTTTCCTTCCCCGATAAGACCTTTGGTCGGCCGACATCCGGGGTATGATGCAGAATCTGGCGCTGAAGATTGGTGAGATCGACCACATCGCTGTCGATGAGACCGAGCTTGCCGACGCCGGCCGCGGCCAGATAGAGCGCCGCCGGCGAGCCGAGCCCTCCGGCTCCGACCAGCAGAATCCTCGCCTTGGCGATCTTCTTCTGCCCCTTACCGCCGACCTCCGGCAGCAGGATGTGCCGGCTGTATCGCGATATTTGTTCCTCGGTGAACTCCATCCTGTCTTCGTCCCGGAAGCGCGGCGCCGCTCGATTCGGACGGCTCTCGCACTAGATATTAAAATACTTTTCGATGCTGATGTACCGTTCGCCGGTGTCGCACAACACGGTCACCACGTTCTTGCCGGGTCCGAGCTCTTCGGCGACCTTTTGAGCCGCGAAGACGTTTGCGCCGGCCGAGATCCCGACCAACAGCCCTTCCTGCTTCGACAGCTGCTTGGCCGTCTGGTAGGCCTCGTCATCGGTGACTGTGATGACCCGATCGAGAATCTTCCGGTTGAGCACTTTGGGAATGAACCCTGCGCCGATCCCCTGTATCTTATGAGGCCCCGGGTCGCCGCCGGACAAGACCGGCGAGCCGGCCGGTTCAACGGCCACCACCTTGACGCTCGGATTCCGCTCCTTGAAGACTTCTCCGCAGCCGGTGATCGTCCCGCCCGTGCCGACTGCCGCGACGAAGGCATCAATCTTACCATCCAACGCTTCGAGAATTTCCGGTCCCGTCGTCATGCGGTGCATCGCGGGATTCGCGGGATTCGAAAACTGATCCGGCATGAAATACGAAGGATTCTGCGCCAGCAGACTCTCCGCCTCTCTGATCGACCCCTTCATACCCTCCCAGGCCGGTGTCAGCACGAGTTGCGCACCGTAGGAGGAGAGCAGGCTGGCCCGTTCCATGCTCATACTCTCAGGCATGACGAGGATCAGTTTGTAGCCTCTCACCGCCGCGATCAAGGCCAGGCCGATGCCGGTGTTGCCGCTCGTCGGCTCGACGATCGTGCCGCCCGGCTTCAGTTTCCCCTGGCGCTCTGCCTCGTTGATCATGTTCAGGCAGATACGGTCCTTGACGCTGCCGCCCGGATTGAAGAACTCGACCTTCCCGTAAATGGTCGCGCTGCCCGGCTTCGAAAGCCGATTGAGCCGAACCAAAGGCGTCCGCCCGATCAGCTCGGTAATCTCCTTGTGCAGCGACATCATCGCCGGCCACCGCCCATGTAAAACAGAAATTCCAGCCGATCACCGTCCTTCAAGGGAGTCGTCGCCAAGTGCTCGCGGTCGACCATCGCATCGTTGACTTCGACCGCCACCATCTGGGGCTCGATCTGTTTGGCTTGGAGCAGGTCGAGGACCGTGGCCGCGGTCACTTCCTCGACTTTGCCGTTGATTCTCACCTGCATGGATTCTCCTAACTTGGCCCAGGGATTAAAGAATTTTGACAGACTAGCAAACTGACTTCCGGAAAGTCAACGGAACGGATGGGATGTCGTCTTGCTTGACTTTACCAAGACAGGGCCCCACTATGCGGTCTTTTTTCGGAGGGATGCATGTGGAAGCACAACTTCATGTTCCGGGCCGATGAGGCGGTACCCTTGAAGGAGTCGGAAAACGAGCTCTTTCATGAGACCGACCCGGCGATGGACAGTGCGGGCCTTCAGCTCGAGAAATTCTTGTCCGTGTGGGTGCAGGGGGAGGGCGAAGAGGACCAACCGACGGCCTATACCAATCTCTACGTACGCACCGCGACATTGGACTTTCGGAAACGCGTCGGATTTCTACAGCCCCTGCAAGGCCGCACGCATCAAATCAAGCAGCTCCTCACGTCGGGCCAAAAGCAATTCCTTCAGCATTGGCTCTCCAGCAGGGCCCCCGACGCCTGGGAAGCCACGGACGAGCATTTCAAGATATTGTTCGAGCTCGAATGACCTTCCACCGGCCGCCCGCTCGATTTCAGTGCCGTTGCCTCTGCCTGCTGCTCTGTACCGCGTCCGCGACGATCGCCATGGGGTCGCCGGCCCCCGGCACCACGATCGAGATCTACTATGCCCCGGAGGATGCGCCGCTCGACCGTCTGCTCACCCTGTACGGACAGGCGAAACAGTACATCTATGTGGCGGTCTACGGTTTCACCTCGCCCAAGGCCGTCGAAGCGTTGGCTCTCGCCAAGAAGCGCGGGCTCGACGTGCGCCTGATCACGGATCAGGAGCGCATGCAGGACCCGAAGCAACGGCGCGCCGTGCATACCCTCCAGTTGGCGGGTGTGCCGGTCAAGGTCGGGCGGCACGACGGCCTCATGCACCTGAAGCAGGTGGTCATCGACGACCGCATCAATACCTCCGGCTCGATGAATCACACGACCAGCGGTAATCGGTATAATGACGAGAGGCTCGATATCGTGACGGATCATGGCGTCTCCGTGAAAGCGCGCGAAAAGTTCTTGTCCATGTGGAACGACGCGGACCGCTACCGGCCATGGAGCGAGGAGTAGGCGCCGTGCAGGGGCTCGAAGAGGCGGACGTCGCCATTGTCGGAGCCGGCGGAGGAGGGGCGGTCCTCGCTCTCGCCCTCGCGCAACAAGACATCCGCACCGTGGTGCTCGATCAGGCGCAGGGGCCGCCCGCGGGACTGAGGGGCGAAATCCTCCAGCCCAACGGACAACAGGTGTTGGATCGGCTGGGGATCCTCCAAGCCTTGCCGGCGGACGCGACGAGAGCCGTGCGGCACTTCCATTTCTGCCGGGCGGGCGGGCGGCGGCTTTGCAGCATCGATTACGGCGATCTCCCGCCCCCCTACAACCGGGCGATCGTCACGCTGCCAAACGTCGCGCATCACGCCATCGTCAAGGCCGTGGAGAGTCGGCCGTCGGCGAAGCTCTTCTATGGCACGGCCTTCGGCGGCTTGATCCGGGAGGGCAACCAGATCGCCGGGGTGAGGGGAAGACAGGCGGACGGCACGGAGATCACGGTACGAAGCAAGATCGTCGTCGGAGCGGACGGCGCTTTCTCAAAGGTTCGCGAAGCCCTCGACATTCCGGCCGAGGTCCATCTCTACCCGGAGGCCTATGTGATCGCCATCATCGAAACGGACTGTCCTCCATCAGAGTCCTACTACTACGTGGGACATCGGCAGATCCTCGGCGTGTTTCCCGCGACCGGCAAGAAGGTGTATGTGTTTTACATGATCCCGAGCGGATCGATGGACGCGGTCAAACAGCGAGGATTGCCTGCGTTGCGGGAAGAATGGGCCAGGATCGCCCCGCAGCTTGGTCCGTTGTTCCGGAACCTCACCGACTGGAGCCAGACCGCGTATATGCCGACCGGCCGCGTCAGAACTCCCACCTGGGTGGCGGATGGAGCGGCATTGATCGGCGACGCGGCCCATGCCATGAATCCCCACGCCTCTCAAGGACGCATGCAGGCCATGGTGGACGCCATGGCGTTGGCCGAGCTCGTGCCCCGCTGCCTGGCGGATCGGGATTACTCCGCGTCACGGTTGAAGGCCTATGAGACAGCGCGCCGCCCTCACGTGACGATGCTCCAGCGGTTGGCCGACCAACAGGTCTTCTATTGGAACACGGCCAACCCGGTCGTGGCCTTCTTGCGTGATCGGGTGTTCCGTACGCTGGATCGGAACGCCAGGCTTCGTTACCAAGTGCTGTCCACCACGGCCGGATTGAGGACGGAATCGCCGTTCACCCTGTTCGATCGCCTGATCGCCGCCGGCTTGTGGCCCGATCGATGGAGCAGCCGACCGACTCAGCCCGCATCCTGACGCCATGGCCACCGACGAACGAATCATCGAGGGCTTGTCTGAAGAGACGCAGGCGCTCGTCCGCGCCTATACAAAGGACGTGAAATCCGTGTTCGGAGAGCGGCTTGAAGGGCTGCTGATCTACGGCAGCGCGGTGCGCGGGGAATTTCTCCCGGGACGGTCCAACTTGAATATGCTGATGCTGCTCACCGCCTACGACGCGGCGACCCTCAAACTCTATGCGCCGGTCCACAAGCGGTGGAGCAAAGAACAAGTGGTCGTACCGTTGTTCCTGACCGAAGAGGAATTGGACCGCTCATCGACCATTTTTCCGCTGGAATTTCTCGAGATTCAAGAGCATCACCGCGTGCTCGGCGGCCGGGATCCCTTCGTGGGATTCCATGTGAAGACCGATCGGCTTCGTCACGAGGTGGTGGAAGGCTTGACGGCGCATCTGTTCAGGCTGCGGCAGCGTTACGCCGAAGGGGGAGGGACGGATGATGCCGTGACGATCCTCCTTCCGCTTTCGATCACTTCGGCGATTCCGCTCCTGAGAGGCGTGCAACGAGTCCTCGGCAGGCCGGTGTCGACTTCATCGGATGCCGTGCTGCATGACATGACGATATATCTGAAGAGCGACCTGCCCGGATTCCACGAAGCGCTGCTGCTGAAGCGCGGACAGATCAGCCCCGGCCGCGCCGAGATTCCCCGGCTGTTCGACCGGTATCTCGCGGACGCGACGACGGTCGCTGGGGTCATCTCGGCGCTCTGACACCACCGTGCACCGCCAGACCACCAGACCGGTATCAGCATCATGAGTGCGAGCATGAACAGGGCGCTGACCCGCATGATCCTGTGTTGCTCGTGCCTTGCCGCGACCGTCGCCGGCGCAGCGCCCTATGAACGGCCGAAAGTGGCCCTGCCAAGCCCCATGGGCTACGTCAGCGACCATGCGCATGTGCTGGACGACGAATGGAAAGCCCGAATCCGGTCCGTGTGCCAAGACCTGGAACGCAAGACCGGCGTCGAGCTGGTGGTGGTCACCGTGCCGTCGGTCAAACCGTTCGGTTCCGCCAATGAATATGCGACCGCGCTCTACGAAAAGTGGGGAATCGGATCCGCTCAGCAGGAGCACGGCATACTGATTCTCCTGTCCGTCGGGGACCGGCAGGCAGCCATGACGCTGGGACGTCAGATGATGCCGGTGATTACCCCGGCCGTCATGACGCGGATCGGCAGCGAAACGCTTCATCCCACCATCGACCTCGGGCATTTCGGGGAAGGCCTGTATCGAACGGTCGTTGCGCTGGCCTCTGAGTCCCAAGAAGTTCGCGTGGGGTCCCTGGCGAAAACGCACTTCAAGGGAGTGGGATTCTGGATCACGCTGTTTACGAGTATCGGCGCCGTGTCTTTCCTCTGGTGGATCAGCCGGCCCGACCTGCGCCATCCCTATCGCCGCATCAGGAAGGGAGAATATTGGGGAGCAGGCCTGGGTGGCTTCGGCGGAAACTGGGGTGGCTTCGGCGGCGGCACGAGCGGCGAGGGATGGCGGTGAACCGTCTCCCGGGGCCCCTTCATCACTCTCCGCATTCTTCATCGCGAGCGTGACTCTGACGACGTTTCGGTGCAACTGCTGACTCATCGGCCAGTCCTCACGGCGCGCAGACCGTG